>DATCHE010000024.1:0-55423 GCA_036508535.1 Bacteroidales bacterium
GGATCAGAGTCAGGACACAGATTAAATTTGCTTTGAAAAACGTATTCACTCTCATAATTTTTGGTTTTTATTTATTAGATCAATTGTAGGTTATAGCTAAGTCAAAATTACTTATTTAAGGTAATTTCAATGTTAAAAAACGTTAAAGAATTCATGATGTAATACAGGCGCCATATTTAGAACTGATATTTTTTGATTTTTTTTTATACAAATCTTTGAAATGTTAAGAAATCACAAATAGTTTTGTATATTGTTTTTTTTAAAACAAAATTTAAAAAACTTCGGTTCTAAATAAGGTGCCTGTATTACCTCCTGAATTCTTTAACTTTTTTTAACATTGAAATTACCTTAATTGATTAATTTTGACTTAGCTATAACCTACAATTGATCTAATAAACAAAAACCAAAAATTATGAGAGTTAATACGTTTTTCAAAGCAACTTTAATCTGTGTCCTGGCACTGATCCTGTCGTCGCAGAGTTATGGTCAAAAAGTAAAAGTTAATTCAGATTTAAAACACTGGCCGGCCGGTGCTTCCCCTCAGGAAATAGGAAAGCGGGTTGCGGAGCGTTTTGTCGTACGACCTCTTCCGGTAGCACCCAGAAAAATAACTTATCCTGAAGTATGTACCTGGTACGGGGCCCTGACATATGCCAAACTGTCCGGAGATAAAAAAATGGAAGCCAGACTTGAAGAAAGGTTCAAGCCTTTATTTGGTGCTGATTCAGTACTGATAAATGCTCCCAATCATGTCGACTTTACAGTTTTCGGTACTGTTCCTCTGGAATTATTCATAATAACTAAGGATCAGAAATATCTCAGGTTAGGGAAAAATATGGCCGATCGGCAATGGACGCCACCTGAAGGCAATATGATTAATCCTAATTCAAAAAGGTATTTTGATAAAGGTTTTACACCTCAGACCCGGATGTGGATCGATGATATGTATATGATCCCTGCAGTACAGGTGCAGGCTTACAGAGCAACTAAAGATGTGAAATATATTGAAAGGGCAGCAAGGGAGATGGTACTTTATCTGGATTCATTGCAACGTCCGAACGGACTTTTTTATCATGCACCTGATGTACCATTCTTCTGGAGTCGCGGAAATGGCTGGATGGCGGCAGGAATGAGCGAACTTTTAAGCTCTCTCCCAAAAAACAATCCCGACAGACCAAGAATTATGGAAGGTTATAAGAAGATGATGGAATCTCTGTTAAAGTATCAGGCTCCAAACGGTACCTGGAGACAACTGATTGATGAACCTGAATCGTGGTGCGAAACTTCGGGAACGGGTATGTTTACTTTTGCAATGATCACAGGTGTTAAAAACGGATGGCTCGATAAAACCATCTATGGAGCAGCTGCACGAAAAGCATGGCTGGGTCTGGTATCTTATATTGATGAAAATAGTGATGTGCGCGAAGTTTGCCAGGGGACTAACAAAAAGAATGACAGACAATACTATTTCGATCGGCAGCGTAATGTCGGTGATTTACATGGGCAAGCTCCTGTTCTATGGTGTGTATCAGCGTTGTTGAGATGAGGAAACAATTGCACCTGCTCTGTTTTAGTTTAATCTTCCCTGTATTTTTACAATTAACTATAGCACAGACTAATACATGGACCGAGGTGGCGCCTGGTGTTTGGAAAACTGTTACCGGTACGCCTGACAAGTTAGACCTTTATAATACAGCAGGGATAAAACCTGCAATTGATGCTCTTTCAAAAATGACTCCTGTAAAGTTTCCTTTTACTGAAAGTGACATTGTAACTTCAGTAAATAATGGAGAAACATATCTTAGGTTTCCTTTGGTAAAGGATGAGCAGATTTTTGGCTTTGGACTGAATTTCAAAACAGTTCTTCAGAGAGGCAAAATTCTTCAGTTACATGTAGATCACTATGGAGGTATTGATAATGGCCGGACTCATGCCCCTGTCCCATTTTATGTTTCCGACAGAGGATATGGTGTATTTATAAACAGTGCCAGATATCTTACAGTTTACGCAGGCACCGGAGTAAGGAAAGACAGTCCGGAAGCACCCGAACCCCGCGACAGGAACACCGACAAAAGATGGAGTTCACAACCATATTCTGATGCTGTGGAAATACTTGTACCTGCAGCTGGTGTGGAAATTTATGTATTTGCAGGACCAACCACTCTTGATGCAGTGCGCAGATATAATCTCTATGCCGGTGGCGGATGCTTACCTCCCCGCTGGGGACTTGGCTTTACACAAAGGGTGCCGACACTTTTTACTTCTGATAAGGTTATACAAGAGGCAAAAACATTTGCAGAACGTGGTTTCCCTCTTGACTTTATCGGTCTCGAACCCGGCTGGCAGAGTAAATCCTACCCCTGTTCTTTTGAATGGGACAAAACAAGATATCCCGACCCTCCGGCTTTTATAAAAACTATGAAAGAAATGGGTATCCGGCTTAACTTATGGACCAATCCGTACGTTTCGCCAGTTTCTCCCATATATCAGAAAATTTTACCTTATACAGGCTCACATACCGTATGGGGTGGAGTTGTGCCTGATCTGACAATGCCTGAAGCACAAAATATTTTAATTGCTCAACTCGGTAACGATCAGGTTGATATCGGAATAAGTGGGTATAAAATTGATGAGTGCGACGGTTACGACAGATGGCTATGGCCCGACGTGGCAAAGTTTCCATCCGGAAACAGCGCTGTACAGATCCGCCAGACTTATGGTTTACTTTTACAAAAAATAACAACCGATCTTTATCGTCAGAAGAATATCAGAACATACGGTCTTGTCAGAGCCTCGAACGGTGGCGGCTCTTCCTTTCCCTATGTAATTTATAATGACTACTATAGCCATGAGGATTTCATAACAGCATTGATTAACAGCGGATTCAGTGGAGTTTTATGGACACCGGAAGTACGTGGTTCAAAAACCAGCGAAGAGTGGTTGCGGAGAATGCAGTCTGTCATCTTTTCGCCGATGGCAATGATAAATGCATGGTCGGACGGAACAAAACCCTGGTCTTTTCCCGATGTTGAAAAGGAGGTCCGGGAATATACTCTTCTACGTATGCAGCTTATGCCCTATTTATATACAGAGTTCGCAAAATATCACTTTGAAGGAACTCCACCCTTTCGTGGCATGAATCTCGAAGAAGGTTTTGACGCCAAAGCCAAATTGGAATTAAGGAATGAGAATCTTGGAAGTAATCCTTATTTAGAGGCCGTTACGAAGGAGATAAAAGATCAATATATGACGGGGGAATATCTTCTTGTTGCCCCCATGTTTACCGGCCAGACTTCGCGAAAAGTTGTATTGCCAAAAGGAAAATGGTATGATTTCTATACAGGCAAATTTGCCGGAGACGGGGAAGTAATAGTAGTAACACCGGGACTTGGTAAGATACCTGTTTATGTTAAAGATGGAGGTATTATACCTATGATGCCCCCTGCTCTTCATGCGCCTGCTGCCGGACAAAAATTTGATCTCGAAATAAGATATTATGGTGAGAAAACCGGAAATTACAAAGTGTATGACGATGATGGAGAAACATTCGATTATGAAAAAGGAATGTACTCATGGCGGGAAATAAAAGTAATAAAGGATAAAAAGGGAAAGCTATCCGGAAGTATCGCAAAAGCAGATAAAGGAAAACCTGATAATTTAGGAATAGTCACCTGGAAATTTATGAGTATGGAGTAATTTACTGGGTACTAGGTACTGGGTACTGGGTGAAAAGCATAGATTTCCGAATATCTGAAGTATAAATGGTATTGTTGACAGACTAGTATATGTTTAAAAACATTATTTTATAGAATAAAGAATTTAGTATATTTGTTTCATACATAATCCTAATTACCTATGAATATTACACGTAAAATACTCATCTTTCTTTTTCTGATTTTAAGTGCTGAAGTTACCTCCTGGTCACAAATCGACAGTACTTTTAAAATTTTTCAATTCCCAGCAGACAAGATTCCGCGAATTGATGGCAATATCGATGACTGGGCGATGGTCCCAGCTACCTACATCGTCGGGAACGAGCAGCTGAGGGATGATAACAGAAAACATCTGACTCTTGACACAAATAATCTTAATGTAAAAGTCCGTGTAGGCTGGGTGAAAGGAATGAACCGGCTATACTTCCTTTACGAAGCATATGATAATTACTGGGATTTTTCATTACCCGGTCTTCATCATGATATTTTTGAGATTGTTGTAGATGGAGACCAGTCAGGTGGACCTCTGATTGAACAGTTTCATCCCAATCCACAATTAAAAAATTCCTGGGATGCATATTTTAATTTCCATGGAGTTCAGGCACAGAACTATCATATCTTTACTCCCGCTTTAGGAGAGGATTGGTGCCTGGCCTGGGGAAGTCAGCCTTGGATAAAAGAGCTCCCATGGGCAAATGCAGCTTACAATTATAATTTCAAACCGGGAGAACCCGGAAAACTTATCCTGGAGTTCTATATAACACCTTTCGATTATGCGGGACCGGAAGGCCCCGTCAGAGCTGTTGAGTCAGTTCTTCGTGAAAATAGAAATATCGGTTTGTGCTGGGCTATCATCGACTTTGATGATGTGAATGCCAAGGGTAATAACGGCTTCTGGAATCTCTCCGATAAACATACTATGTACGGAAACGCTTCTCAGCTCAGAACCTTCAAACTGATGCCGCTGGAACCTCAGTTCGCTAAGAAAATAGATGCGAAATGGTCATTTATTTTATTAAGTATGGCGAGAAGAGAAGTCTCATTTCAGGATGAATCAACGGGGAATATCACATCATGGAAATGGGATTTTGGAGACGGAAAATTTTCTACTGAACAAAATCCTATCCATAAGTACGAAAACGCAGGGAGATATGTTGTTATTCTTAATATTGAGGGTCCCGACGGAAAATCGCAAAGAGCAAAAGTTTGGGATGTGGCCGTTAAATAAGCACAGGACGAAGGGCAAGGGACAAAGGGCAGAATACTCCTTGTAACTCTGCTAATAACAGCGTTCCTCCGTGTTAAAAAGAAATAAGTACAAATACAAAAGTTACTAGTTAGACACTTATAAAAACATACATTTAAAAATGAAAACTAAAATTCTGTTTATTCTCCTCGTAGCTGGGATTTCGCTAAAGGCATTATCGCAGGTAACACCTGCAAAAGTCAATGATTCAAATACCGCTCTTCATCTTCTCCCACCAGATTATGCTGTCCCTTACGGACCGATGAAAGCTGAAGACATTACTTCTGTATTGAATCGGATTTACACTTATCTGGATGCATCAACACCTGCAAAAGTAATTGACAGGGGTACAAAAACTGAAATTACAGATATGACAAAGCTTAATGCCAACTCAATTTTCGAGCCCGGGGTATTCAGACTGGTCAGTTATGAATGGGGTGTCGCTTATGGTGCAATGTTACTTGCAGGAGAAGCTACCGGCGATCCTAAATTCAGGGAATATACAATTAAACGTATGAACCTGATTGGTGATGTGGCACAATCTTTTAAATCTGTGCAGGCAGCAAGTCTGCAAGCAAATAATCCTGTCAGATCAGTCCTTGATCCACGCTCACTCGATGATGCAGGTTCGATGTGTGCAGCAATGATCAAAGCTTTGAGCTCAGGAGGGAAACCAGCTTTGCGTTCATATATAGACAATTATATTACATACATTTCTGAGAAGCAGTTCCGTCTTGCAGATGGCACTCTTGCCCGCAACCGGCCTCTTCCTAATACACTTTGGCTTGACGATCTCTATATGGGCGTACCTGCTCTTGCCCAGATGGGTAAATTGACAGGTGATAAAAAATATTATGATGATGCTGTAAAACAGGTTCTTCAGTTCTCGAAAAGAATGTTTAACAAAAATATGGGACTTTACATGCATGGTTGGGTACAGGATATGACTGTTCACCCTGAGTTTTATTGGGGCAGGTGTAATGGATGGGCTCTTTTAACGCTTACAGAACTGCTCGACGTTCTTCCTGAAAATCATCCGGGCAGACCTGAAGTGCTTGATCTTCTTCGTTCAAATATCAGAGGATTAGCAAAACTTCAGTCGGGTAATGGTTTTTGGCATCAGCTCCTTGACAGGAATGATTCTTACCTTGAAACATCAGCAACTGCAATTTACACCTATTGTATTGCTCATTCAATTAACAAGGGATGGATTGATGTTCAGGCACATGGTCCTATGGCAGTTCTGGGATGGAATGCTGTTCAGACAAAAGTCAATGTAAAGGGCGAAGTAGAAGGAACCTGCGTTGGAACAGGTATGGCTTTCGATCCTTCATTCTATTATAACAGACCTGTAAATGTTGCAGCAGCACATGGTTATGGACCAGTTATTATGGCCGGAGCAGAGATGATTAAACTCACAAAAAACTACCAGATCGTTATTAATGATGCTGCAGTCATGTTTTATCCCTTAGGTACTGACTGGAGAAATAACAGATAATTTGAAATCCATAATACACACACAGAGAATCGCAGAGGAATACATTTTATAACCTCTATGATTCTCTGTTACTGTTTTTTTGCGGACGGTTTTGCCTCTCAACCACCATTCATCTGTAATTGATCAATCTATGTTTATCAAAGTTTCAAATAAATAACCATTATTATGAAAAACATTTTAAAATTATCTTTTGCAATTGTCTCAATTCTATTTTGCACCAGTCTGATTGGACAACAGAAAACCAGTTACAAATTCTCCTTTAATCCGGCAAAAGAGATTCCCGGATATATTAAGGTTGATCCATCACAAAAATACTCAGCAGAGGTTGGTTATGGTTTCGATCTTGAAACAAAACCTATTGCAATTGACAGAGGAGGTAAGGATCCTTTAACAAGTGGATTTGTAACCGGGAACAAACCTTTCTTTTTCTCAATTGCTCTTCCCGAAGGTAATTATGATATAAAGATAATAACCGGTGACCTCAAAGAAGAATCAGTTACAACGGTTCGTGCTGAATCGCGACGCCTTATATTCGAAAAAGTGAAAACAACTCCCGGCAAATTCGCAACCCTTACAGCAACGATCAATATAAGAGTGCCGGAAATTGCAGGCACCAATGAAAAAGTTAGCAGAAAACCCCGCGAACTTTATAAACTAAACTGGGACAATAAAATGACTTTAGAGCTTTCAGATACACGCCCCTGTATATGCGCCCTAGAAATAACGAAAGTTGAAAATGCGGTAACTGTTTACCTTGCCGGAAATTCTACAGTTGTAGATCAGGATGACGATCCATGGGCTTCCTGGGGCCAGATGATACCAAGATTTCTGACTCAGGGAATAGCTGTCGCAAACCATGCCGAATCAGGACTAACACTGGGTAGCTTCATATCAAGCAACCGCCTGAAGAAAGTAAAGAGCACGATGAAACCCGGCGATTATCTTTTTATTGAATTCGGACATAACGATATGAAAGAGAAAGGTCCAAATGACGGAGCTTACAAATCTTACTCCGAACGTATGCGGGTGTTCGTCGAAGAAACAAGAAAAATGGGCGGGATACCGGTTATTGTCACACCTGCAAACCGTCGCTCTTTTGGAGATGACGGAAAGATTACCAACTCACTTTTAGATTATCCCGATGCAGCAAAAAAGGTTGCTGAAGAGCTCAAGGTTGCCTTTATTGATCTTAATGCGATGACAAAAATTTTCTATGAATCAATGGGACCGGAAGATTCAAAAAATGCATTCGTGATATATCCTGCAAATTCCTTTGAAGGACAGACTAATCCTCTCAATGACAACACCCATTTTAATAATTATGGAGCCTATGAGTTGGCAAAAATTATTATCGAAGGAATCAGGTCGAATAAACTCGGAATAGAAAAATACCTTGTAAAAGGACTACCCTCATTTAATCCTTCAAAACCTGATTCTTTTAAGGAATTCAGTTTACCGTTAAGTCCCAAATCTCCGGTTAAAACGACTCTTGCAGTAGAAGTAATGGTTCCTATTCCCTCAAAGTAGAATGATAAAGGAGCTATATTTACTCAAACTATGAATAAAGTTAATAGCCAGAAGAACTTTCAGTAAAGAAAATTATGAAACATAAGCTAACTGCAATTTTCGCACTATTACTTGTATCGTTAACACTTTCAGCCACAACTGAAAACCAGAGACAGGTTCTTTATCTCTCAGGCAAAGGAGCGTTCGATACAAAAACGTGGGATTTTTTCTGTACTGAAGGAAGAAATAGTGGTGTATGGACTAAAATTGAAGTTCCATCATGCTGGGAACAACAGGGTTTTGGGAATTATGAATATGGAAGAAACAGTTATTCCTTTGGACCAAAATATCTGTATGCTAAAGAAAAAGGCATATACAAATACTCTTTTCAGGTGCCGGCCGACTGGAAAAATAAAGAAGTAAACATCGTCTTCGACGGGTCAATGACAGATACTGAGGTGAAAATAAACGGAAAGCTTGCCGGGGAAATACACCAGGGCGCGTTTTACCGCTTTAAGTATAACATCACTGATAAACTTCTATTCGGAACCGCAAACCAGATTGAGGTGACTGTAAGCAAACTATCTGCCGATGAGTCGGTTAACCGTGCTGAAAGATACGGTGATTACTGGAACTTCGGTGGAATATTCCGTCCGGTTTTTCTGGAGGCTTTTCCTAAAGAATATATTGAAAGAGTAGCCGTGAATGCAAAAGCAGACGGTTCATTTACTATGGACATTTTCCCCCGAAACCTTACAAGTCAGAAAAGTATTCTGGCTGAAATTGTTAACTCTGATGGAAAGGTACTGACATTTACATCCTCTCCCGTGCAGACCAAAGATTCTCTGTTAACTATTAAATGCCAGATAACCGATCCCCTCCTTTGGACAAGCGAAACACCTAATCTCTACAAAGTTAACGTTTACCTTAAATCCGGACAAAAAACAATTTATACAACCTCTGAAAAATTCGGATTCCGGACAATTGAAGTACGTCACGGAGACGGCATTTTTCTGAATGGTACGAAGATAAAAATGAAAGGTGTAAACCGTCATAGTTTCTGGCCGGAAACAGGCAGAACATTAAACAGAGAACTCTGTCTGAATGACGTAAAGCTTATTAAAGAGATGAATATGAATGCGGTGCGCATGAGCCACTACCCTCCCGACGTGGATTTTCTCGATATTTGCGATTCACTCGGTCTATATGTTCTCGATGAGATAGCCGGATGGCAAAGAGCCTACGATACTCCTGTTGGGAAAAAAATTGTAAAAGAAACTGTAATTCGCGATGTTAATCACCCTTCAATTATTTTTTGGGATAATGGAAATGAAGGAGGGACAAATAAAGACCTCGATAAAGAATTCCTGATTTATGATCCTTCAAAACGCGATGTAATACATCCTCATCACAGACCCGGGAACGATTTCAACGGAATAGACTGCAATCACTACGAAAACTATAATAGTGTTAAAAATATTCTGAACGATTCTCTGATTTATATGACTACCGAGTTTCTTCATAGTCAGGATGATGGAGGCGGAGGATCGGGATTGTACGATTACTGGGAACTCATGTGGACTTCGAAAAGGTCTGCCGGTGGTTTCATTTGGGCAATGATCGATGAAGGTCTTGTCAGAACTGATATGAACGGTTTTATCGATACAGACGGAGTCAATGCACCTGATGGATTAATGGGTCCACATCGTGAGAAAGAAGGTAGTTTCTTTGCCATAAAGCAGATTTTTTCACCTGTCCACATAACAATGACAGATCTGCCCGCTGATTTTAAAGGTGCTATTCCCGTTGAAAACAGATTTCATTTCACAAATTTTAATAAATGTACTTTTACTTATAAACTGGTTAATTTTAACGGACCTTCCGACTGGCTGCCCGGGTTTAAGGATACAAAGATTAATAGTATCTCCTCTCCTACCATTAACCCCGGCGAAAAAGGAGTGATAGATCTAAAACTGCCCGGCGACTGGAAAGAATTTGATGAACTTACTCTGACAGCAACTGATCCATTTAAAAATGAGATATATAGCTGGACATGGCACATCGCTGACAATGCTAAAATACTTGGTAAGTTTATTACACTCACCGGCCAAACTCCTGCCTCAGCAGTTGATGCTGATACATCAATAACATTATCAGCAAATGGTACTTCGGTAGCCATAAGTAAGATAACGGGTAAGATTGTAAAGGTCATTTATAATGGAAGAACTAACATACTGTTTAATAACGGTCCTGTTCTTACAAGCGGAAGTTATAAACTGACAGAAATAAAATCTGTTAAGGAAGCTGACGGATACGTTGTTGAAGCAAAATATGAAGGCAACCTGATCATGGTTCGCTGGAAAATGTTCAATTCAGGATGGCTAAGCCTTGATTATCAATATGAACTTACTGGTAAGTATCAGTTTGCAGGCATAAGCTTCTCTTTCCCCGAAAATTATGTAACACGTGCAAAATGGCTAGGAGATGGTCCCTCACGGGTGTGGAAAAACAGGTTACAGGGAGTTACATATAACGTATGGAGTAAGATATACAATAATACTCAGACAGGAGCATACCCATTCTTCTACCCTGAATTTAAAGGATATTTTTCAAATTTCACATGGATGGACCTGAGTACTGCCCAGGGAAAAATACTGATGGCATGTGAGGATAGAGACGTCTTCCTCCGGCTGTACGATTTCTACGGAATTACCGGGCCGAAGTCATACCCGGAATTACCGACAGGCAACATATCATTCCTCGATTGTATTCCTGCATTGGGATCAAAACTGGCTACAGGACTTACAACTGATGCATCGGTTTACGGTCCAGCCGGAAATATTAACGAACTTAACGGAATTAAAAAACATAAACTATGGTTCTACTTCGGTGTACCAGACAAGGGCCCCCAAACCCCCTAAAGGGGGTCTATTTTGGTTTTTAATTATTACAACTATCTAGACTAAAGAATTTTAGCTCCCTTTTCGGGGGGACGGGGGGGGGCAAAACTGACACAAATAAAAATAACTACTATGTACAAGAAAATTTTCTACTTGTCTTTTTTCGTTTCCCAGGCAATATTTGCCCAGCAACCTAAAACCCAAGTATCATGGCCTGAAATCACCAGAGAAAACAAACCCTATGCCCGCTGGTGGTGGCCGGGCAGTATTGTTACCCCTGCAGATATTACCGCCAACATGGAGAAATATCAGAAAGCTGGTCTGGGTGGATTGGAACTAACAGTAATATACGGCGTTAAAGGACTGGAGAACAGATTCATTAACTATCTGTCGCCTAAATGGATGGAAATGTTTACGCACACATTAAAAGAAGGTGTGCGACTAAACATGAGTATTGAACTTGCAAATGCATCAGGCTGGCCTTTTGGTGGTCCTTGGGTAGAACCTGCCGACGCTTGTAAGAATATAAACTATCTAACCTGGTCGCTTAAATCCGGAGAGAGCCTGACAGAACCGGTAATTTTTATTCAAAAACCACTGGTTAGAGCAATCGGATTGAAACCGGATATAACCAAGCTTACAGATCCAATTGCCACAAATGACAGCTTACAGAATTATGCACTCGACCAGATAAGATTTGAAAAGCCAATTCCACTGCAGATTGTTATGGCATATTCAGATAAAGGTCAATCGCTTAATCTTACAGAAAAAGTGAACAAAGACGGAAAGCTTAACTGGATAGCACCTGAAGGTAACTGGACACTTTATGCACTTTTCGAGGGGTGGCACGGTAAGCAGGTAGAAAGAGCCGGCCCAGGCGGAGAAGGTGACGTAATTGACCATTTCTCAGGTAAGGCAACTGACAACTATCTTAAACATTTTGACGAGGCATTTAAAAATTATGATGTCAAATCGCTGAGTGGTTTTTTCAATGATTCTTATGAGGTTGATGATGCCTCAGGTCAGGCTAACTGGACGCCACTTATGTTCGATGAATTCAAAACACGAAGGGGATACGACCTCAGGGAATACCTACCTGCTCTTCTCCAGAAGGACACTCCTGAAAAAAATGCCCGTGTTCTTTGCGATTATCGCCAGACTATCTCAGACCTTTTACTTGAAAACTATACTGTCAAGTGGACAACATGGGCAAACAAACAGGGTAAAACAACACGAAACCAGTCACACGGCGCTCCTGCAAACATACTCGACCTATATGCAGCAACCGATATCCCTGAGACTGAAGGGACGGATTTAACGAGACTAAAATTTGCATCGTCAGCCGGGAATGTAACAGGCAAAAAATATATCTCATCTGAATCAGCTACATGGCTCAATGAACATTTCTCATCGTCACTTTCTGATGTAAAGAAAGCGCTGGACCAGTTTTTTCTCAGCGGAATTAACCACATCTTCTATCATGGAACATGCTTCTCACCCCTCGACCAACCATGGCCCGGATTTCAATTTTATGCGGCAGTAGAGTTTTCTCCACAAAACACTATATGGAACGACTTTAAGGAACTTAATAAGTACGTGGCCCGAGTACAGTCTTTTATGCAAAGAGGCAACCCGGATAATGATATCCTCTTTTATTTTCCGATTTATGACCGATATTCAGATTACGGCCGTGACTTACTTGAACATTTCGATGCAATCAGTTCAAGATTCAACGGAACTCCTTTCAGGAACGGAGCTGATTCTATGCTGATTAAAGGATACACTTATGATTATATATCTGATCTTCAGCTGAAAGACACTAAATCAGTTAACGGTTTACTCCAGACAACAGGCGGAACGTATAAAACAGTTATTGTTCCTGCGAGCAAATATATTCCGCTCGAAACATTTGAAAAAATTCTAAAACTGGCAGAAGAAGGGGCTCAGGTTCTATTCTATGGTGGTGTACCTGAAAATATTTCAGGCTGGGCTGATTTTGAAATAAAAAGTAAGACTTATGCAAAACTTAAATCAGATCTTAAATTTAATATAACTGATAATAAGAAGGTTCAAAAAGCTGTTTTTGGAAAAGGGAGTTTATTTCTGGGGAATGATTTGGAACAATTACTTTCTTCTGCAGCAATCGGCCGTGAAAAGATGGTAGATATGAATATGAAATTTTTCCGCAGAAAATTTGAAAACGGGAATTACTACTTTATAGCTAATAAGGGAACTAACTTATTCGAAGGCTGGGTTCCGCTCAGAGTGAAAGCTGTCTCAGCAGCACTTTTAAACCCCATGACAGGGGATCTAGGGATCACAAAAATGAGAAAAGGGTCAGACAATTCAATTGAAATATATGCCCGCATAATGCCTAATGAGTCTTTCATTATTGAAACATTCGACACCAAGGTATCCGGAAAAGATTATCCTTTTTATGATCAGGCATCAGCACCGCTGGAAATCCAGGGAACGTGGAAAGTCGATTTTATTGACGGAGGACCAGTATTGCCTGCGTCACAAAATATAACCAAACTGGTTTCCTGGACAGAATTCGGAGGCGAACAGGTTAAAGATTTTTCAGGATCAGCCAAATATACTATTAGCTTTAAAAAACCTGCATTTAAAGAGGAGGAATTAGCACTCAATCTGGGAAAAGTTTGTGAAAGCGCAAGAGTAATTCTTAACGGGAAAGAACTGGCAATATTAATATGCCCTGATTATCAGGTTATTATCAACAGGAATTTACTAAAGGCCGATAATATTCTCGAAATTAAAGTTACAAATCTTGCAATAAACAGGATTGCTTATATGGACAGGAATAATATCTCCTGGAAGAATTTTTACAATATTAACATGTCGGGCAGGTTAAGGGAAAGTACAAAGAATGGGATATTTGACGCATCATCGTTAAAGCCAAGAATATCGGGATTATTAGGGCCGGTAACGATAACTCCGTTAGTGAGGAAGAAGTAAGAAGGAATAGCAATAATTAAGAACATTTAAACAGCGAAGTCAGAAATACAGATCAGTTCTGCATTCTGATTTCGTTTCTTCAAATGTTCAATTGTTCAATTGTTCAATTGTTCTTGTTCTAATTATCATCAGCCTTGTCCTGACTCAAATCTGTCAGTGACTGATACACCAACACCCTGAATTTTTCCTGAATTTCGGAATGTCTGAGCGGACTTTGCTGCATAAATAAAAGGCAGACCAGATGTTCCGTTGGGTCAACCCAATAAATGGTTGCAAAATAACCGCCCCATCCGAAGGAACCCTCAGACACACCTGATTTAGCCTGACCCCGTGTACTGGTGATCTGAAATCCAAGACCAAATTTATCAACTCCATAATTCAGATCACCTATCTGGTTTGAGGTAATTAATTCAACAGTTCGTGGTGCCAGTAGTCTCTTCCCATTATATTCTCCTTTATTTAACAGCATCTGGAGAAAGATAGCATAATCTTTTATTGTTGAGCTCAATCCGGCGCCGCCTGAATAATAGGTGCCGGTAACCATGGGATAATTTATGGATTCTCCCGTTGCATTTACCAGCTTATGATTATCATCTTCTGTGCTTACTTTTACCAACCTGTTAAATTTTGACGAAGGCAGATAAAAATAGGTATCAACCATTCCTAATGGCTCGAAAATGTGTTTTTGAAAATACTGGTCGAGAGTTTCGCCTGATAATATTTCAACAAGATATCCAAGTACATCCACATTCAGTCCGTATGTAAATTTTTCCCCTGGCTGGTGGACCAATGGCAATTTACCCAAAGCCCTGATCTTATCTCCCAGAACATTTTTATCACCACCGAAAGCTCCTGGAATGCCTGCCTTTTCATAAATAGCTTTCATACTCCGCGAACCGATTCCGGCATAATCAATTCCGGAGGTATGGGTTAACAGATCCCTGATTGTAATCCTGCGATTTGCCGGGACAGTAGTAAAGGAAGAATCATTTTCATTAAACTTATCGAGAACTGTTGAGTTGGCAAATTCAGGTATATACTTTGAAATGGGGTCATCGAGTAAAAACTTTCCCTCTTCAAAAAGCATCATAACTGCTATACTTGTTATAGCTTTTGTCTGAGATGCGATTCGAAAAATATCATCTTTGTTCATAAGTGACTTTGATTCAATGTCGTTGACTCCGAACGATTTATCATATACAATTTTCCCATTGCGTGAGATAAAACCAACGGCACCGGCTGTCCATCCGCTGTCAATGTATTGCTGAAGCATATTATCAATACGATTTAACCGGTCTTCAGAAACCTTTTCCGAACCAGGTGAGGCTTCTTTAAGTACAGACGTCTGACTGCACGACCATGAAACAATCAGAATCAATGCGATAGCTGGTAAAATTAATCTTCTTTTCATATCATAACCATTTAAAGACTTTTTCGAATTAAGAACGAAGAATATTCAAACAACGAAGTCAGAACTAGAAATTTCTTTTTCATTCTGACTCCGGTTGTTCTGATACTTAATTGTTCCTTATACTTCCATATAAAAAAGTCAATTTATAATTCTATTTTGAACTATAAACCGGACCTTTCTGAGTAGTAATATTCGGTACAGGCATATTCTTCAAACCATCACCAATATAGAATCCCAAATGAGGAGGCTGGTTATAAATATTATTCTGCCATGCAATAGCAAGACGATAAATCGGATCATGCATTAAAGTGTAGATCTTGTAATCGGTTGGTATTGTTGTTGTAAATAAAAGAAGTGAGGCATTATCACTCCCTTTAAAAATAACCTCTTCCCTCCAATCGCCTAAGATATCTGCACTTATCACAGGTGTTGCTTTTGATCCGTTAATTGAGGATCCGCCATTTACTGAAGCATCAAGGAGTCTTACAGGTTTATGATTGATATAATCCCAATCGTCAATATATGATTTATCGAGCAACTCGTCCTGAAGATCGCCATCCCAGTAAATTCTAAAGTTATTTGAAGGCATTGCCTCAGTGATTTTTTCACCTTTTACAGTATAAATTCCCTTGGATGTTGAAGACCACATTTCAAATCCTCTGTGATTAGGATATATATCTGCTGCCACACCTCTTCCTGTATCACCTTCACCGGGAACCTGGAAAAGCAATTTGCCTGTTCTGGCACTATGAAGAACTGCTCCCTGGCCTCTTGTTTCTTTAACTCCCCATACTTCAAGACCCGGAATATCGGGATCAAGATCAGAGAAGTGCATTGCATCGCCATGTCCGTTACCAGTTGTGTACATAGGTTCTCCATTATCATCATATGCGCTTGATCCATAGACAATTTCATCTTTCCCATCCTCATCAATATCCCCGACACTCAGATTATGATTGCCCTGTCCCATATATTCAGGATGCCCTTTGTCGGAATCGAAGAACCATCTTTGTGTCAGATCACCATTCTTCCAGTCCCATGCACAAATGGTGAGTCTTCCGTAATAGCCCCTACACATTATCAGGCTGGGATGAACACCATCGAGATAGGCAATGCATGCCCCGAACCTGTCAACACGGTTTCCGTTGCATTCATTATTGCCCCAGGCACATATATCACCCCTGCCGGGAACATATTCCACTGTTTTCATAGCTGCTCCTGTTTCACCATTAAACACAGTAAGAAATTCAGGTCCTGAAACTATTTTACCTCTATCATTTACATAATTAGCGTTAGCGTCACCAATAACTTTTCCTTTTCCGTCAATGGTTCCATCGGCAGTTTTGCAAGCCATCTCTGCTTTTCCGTCACCGTCGAGGTCATATACCATAAACTGTGTATAATGTGCTCCTGCCCTTATATTTTTACCAAGATTAATGCGCCATAGCTGCTTGCCATCCATTTTATAAGCATCAAGGATCACGTTTGCAGTATAACCATCCTGAGCATTATCTCTTGCATTTGAAGGATCCCACTTTAAAACTATCTCATACTGACCGTCGCCATCGAGGTCTGCAACACTTGCATCGCCAGGAGAGTAAGTATATTGACGTCTGTCCTGAGGAGGCTGACCAGCCTGAGGATTTGGTTGCCTGTTACCTGCAGTAGGATTAACGCCGGGAGCGCCGGCCTGATTTGGACGCGTTGAAACAACTTCTTTCTCCATTGTGCCACCTTCAGGTCTGATCAACGGGATTTTTAGAAAGTTCTGATCCCAAACGTTACAGGAATTAGTAGCTGATTCTTCCTTCCCATTCGTAATGGCTTTTACAGAATAAACTGCATTAGTTGCGATCTTATCAGTATAATTAGTTACAAGGGTCAATGGCTTCTTATTAAGTTTCTTTTTATCTCTGTAAATATTGAATCCTGTGCTTACCGGTTCGGTTCCAAAAAGTCTCCAGCTGATAAATACCTCCTGCGGACTTTTCCTTACTGCAACAATGCCCCTGTCGAGGGCTTCCATCTGCCGTTTTGGCGTGCTGGTTTCAGCTTTCTGAGAAAAACCAGCTCCAGCTAAAACAAAAATCAACCCAATTGAAAATATTGCTTTCTTCATTTTGATTAGTAGTTAATTTTAATCTGTAAATATGTGTGCATAATATCTATTCTCTGCGCGAATTTGGCTTCAAAAAGCTTTCCTATTTCAATTTATACATTTCACTTCCTGCAAGAAGGAAACATCCCAATCCAAAATCTTCGAAGTTTGGAACTTTATCATAAGTTACAGGCTGACTGTCTTTAGGTTCTTTACCTGTTCCCTGAACATAACCAAGGAAACCGTCCGGATGTAACGATTCGGTTACAAGTGCATTCCACGCTTTCTGAACCACCGGAAGGTAGGTTTTTTTGCTTATGATACCCTGATTTATACCCCATGCCATTCCATAAACAAACAAAGCAGTACCGGTAACCTCTTTCCCTCCGAAATTTGTCGGGTCCATAAGGCTTACATTCCAGAAACCATCTGTCCTCTGAAGAGGAACGAGCGCCTCAAACATTTCTTTAAGGGTAGCAATATATTCTTTACTGTATTTACTTTTCTTAGGAAGAAACTCAACTGATCTGACAAGGGCTGCAACTACCCAACCGTTTCCTCTCGACCAGTAACAACTCTTACCATTTGGTTCTTTATAGGGTGGAACAAAATCTTTGTCGCGCCACCAGAGATGATCCACTGTACTATAAAGTCCGGTTGTTCCGTGTTTAAGTTTTGTAAACAGATACATCTCATGCATTCTGTCGTAATAACTGTTATCCTTGTAAATAGAGCCAAGTCTTGCAAATACGGGCATAGCCATCTGTAAGGCATCAATCCAGTTCCAATCATCAATCTTTTCAGTAGAGATCATATTATCGATACTGGCTTTGATATCTTTGATCCTTTCAGCTTTATACCGGTCTATCAGATACAGATCAATATAGGTCTGGCCGCAGCATTGATTATCACCATTTCTGGTTTTTATACCATCGCGTAACCCCCATTTATGAAATTCTCCCCAACGCACTGCATAATTCAGATAAGCAGTATCAGGTTTGAGTTTATACAGGGCCATCAGGCCTTCATAATATACCGCACGTGTCCAAATATTACTTGGTCGCTCACGGTCAGTCATGCTGGGTTTACCTACATCCGGCCATTTATCCATATGGTACTTATTGGCAAGAACCATTGACTCCATGGTCTTTTCCTTAGAGACAGTCTGAGATGAAAGGCTGCTGAAGGAATAAAGTAAAGCACACATAAGGCAGGTGCTTATGCAAAGTCTGGTGATTTTGTTCATAATAAATTTTTCAGATTATAAGTTTGATTATAATAATTAACTCTGTTTTTTAACCTCTTTTGTTTTGTCTCACCATAAACCGGGCACAGCCAGTTCGCCGCGGCTGAGATATTTTTATTTATTTCTTCTTTGCATACCCTAACAACAAATCAGTCAGATTTTCAGCTGCTTTTCTGTTCTCAAATGTTTCAGGAAGACGATCGTGATCGATATACTCATTATAGATCCAGGGATCACCAATTGCAAAAACATAACCTTTTCCAAACTTGTTTTCAGCCATCAGGACTTTCCCATTTTCAGTAAGAATGGCTTTTGCATTCCCTTTTAAAACAATGTCTGATACCTCTTTAATATAAATTTTTGTAACCCCCTTGAAAAGAGGATGATTGGGTAAGTTCTTACAAGCTCCCATTTCAAAATCAGTACCGGTAACCGGGTGTAATGTTACGTGGTTAAAGGACATTCCAAACTGCGACATAAGCATATTAAGATGTGTGAACTCACAGTTTGGCCCATCGTTAGCCAAAACCGCAAGAACACCACCATCATTTACCCATTTTTTAATTGCACTGATATCATCTGGTAATAAATAGTTTGGTGATGGATTTTCGCTTGTAGTATCAGGATCTACAATTATATAAACATTAATCTTACTTAGAACGCTGGCATCAGGCCTTCCCAATGTCGATAGTTTCGCACCCTTTGCTGTAAATATATCGCCCCAACGGGAATAACCACTTAATTCAGTATCCGTCCACAAATAATGAAATGGCTTTCCGGTTTTAGCATTTGTTTCGTGATTATACCAATTATCCAACCCAACCACTGGCTGAGAGTTTGCATTTTGTACCACGAAACAAAACACAATTATTGACATTAATAAAAAATGTCCTCTGAATTTTTTCTGTTTTCCCATAATTATTTTAAGTTAATATTTTCAAAAATATGAAATATATATGATGAATCAAGCATCTTATCAAACATATTCAAGATTAGTGATGAAGAAACTTCAAGACTAAGAAGAGGTGCTGGGTACCGGGTGCTGGCTCTAGGACTACCCAGAGCCCGGTACCAAGGACCAAGTACCCAATTCAGGAATTCTTCGAACATATATGAGGACCATTTCCAATTGACTAAATATCAATATACTATTTTAGACTTTTTGCAGGAATGAAATTAATTTCTACATTTGGAACGATTTTAATCAGTAATCATTGAATTTAATCAGTTAATTTGAATTATTTGGGAAACTAAAAAGATGGAAGTTTTGTACATAATTACTGAATAACCGTTGGAACTTAAACTTTAACTTAAAAATTTACTCATGAGAAAAATTTTAACATTTATTGCTGCTATCCTGATTACCGGTAGTCTTTTTGCCGGTGGCCTGGTAACAAATACCAACCAGAGCGCTTCCTGGGTTAGACTCCCTGCCAGAAACGCTTCAATAGGAATTGATGCCGTTTATTATAATCCTGCAGGACTTATGAAACTAGAGAACGGATTTCATGTCTCTCTTTCTAATCAGTCAGTTTTTCAATCCAGAAAAATAACAAATGATTATGCAGGACCGGGTGGAACATTCGGCTTGAACAATCATGCATTTGATGGAGAAGTAAAAGCTCTGGCATTCCCTGATGTTTACGCAGTATACAAAATGGATAAACTGGCTTTCTCTGTAGGATTCAGCCCTGTTGGAGGAGGCGGTAGTGCTAAATACGAACAAGGATTACCATCATTTGGAATGAGTCCCTCAGATCTGGTTCCATCACTTGCTGCATCTCAGGGCGCAACCGCATACAGGATGAATGCATATTTCGAAGGGAGTTCAACATTTCTTGGTTTTCAGGCCGGAATATCATATAAGATAAATGATATGATTTCAATAGCTGCAGGCCTTCGTTATGTAACTGCAGAGAATACATATGCAGGAAGCTTAACCGGAATTGAAGTCCAATTACCTTCGGGATGGACAAAAGCCACCACAATAATGACTGGTATTGCTGCAAGTGCCAGTGGAGCAGCTGTAAGTACATCTGCTATTATTACGGCTAATGCTGCCTATGGAAACTTGACTTTAGCACAGGCGCAGGCTGCAACAATTATCAATGCCACACAAAGGGCACAGTTGGAAGGTGGTCTTACATCTTTTGGTTCTCCAACAACTGTTACCATTGCTCAAGCTGACGCAGTATTTAAGGGCGCAGCGGCAAAATACACCGCAACATCAACTCTCCTTGCTGATCAATCAGCTGATGTAGCACAAAATGGAACAGGTTTTGCACCATTTTTAAGTATTAACCTTTCACCATCTGAAAACCTTAATATTGGTATCAAATATGAAATGATCACAAAACTTGATCTTAAAAATAAAACTACAAAAGATCTGTTGATCGGTTATACAGCAACAGGAACACCTATTACAATGTTTCCTGATGGAGCTATGACAAGAAATGACATGCCTGCACTCCTTTCAATTGGTGTAGATTATAAATTGTCTTCCGCTCTTAAATTATCTCTCGGATCTAATTACTTCTTTGATAAATCGGCTGACTATGGACATAAAGTTGATGCTGACCTGAATTCAGCTACACCCACAACTCATATTGATAATAAAGACATCATTGCCAGCAACGGAATGACACTACAGGCAGGTCTCGAATACAATATTTCAGAAAAACTTCTGGTAAGTGGCGGTTATATTTGGGCTAATAAAGGTGTAAACAGTAAATACCAGAGTGATCTTACTTATGGATTAGGAACTCAGACCTTTGGAGCAGGAGGAGCTTATAAGTTTTCTGACAAAGTAATGCTCAACCTTGGAGTAGGATATACTGCTTATAAGAAAGATACAAAAACAGTCGATCATATCTTTTCAGGAACAGGTGCCAACATCACTTCGAATGAAACGTATGAAAAAAATACATTTATGGTTGGAGTCGGACTAGATTTCAGATTCTAAAATAAATTTTTACAGAATAATCCAAAGGCTGATCCGCAAGGATCGGCCTTTAGTATTTTATCCCCTTGTCATTTAGATGCTTAATATACTGAGTTGCTCTAGGGGCATTTGAAGTGGAAAGTCTTTTATACCAAACCATTGCGTTCACTTTATCTCCATCTTCAAGAGCAGCATTAATAATGTTTATATAAAGTAAACCCTCAATCCCAAGATTCTGACTATCAATATTATCAAGAATTGTTTTAAAGAGAATCATATTGTCGGCAGGTATCCCTTTTGATGCAAATGCAAATGCTTCATTAAGTTTTTTATTAAGATCAGCATCCAAAGTAACCCCATAAAATGAAAAACAATTATTGTTGCAGTCTTCAATAATGTCAATCCATTTTGTCCCTGGTTTAAAAGGAGGAAATTCAAGGGTGAATTGAAGCTTTTCTCCTATACTCTTAAATTTATAACTATCGGGGCAGGTTGGAATTCCTAATGACTTCTTTAATTCAAACTTTTTTCCCTCCGGATCAAGCAAATAAATATTCCTGTCTGCACAGAACGTTCCCCCTTCAATCCTGTTTTCAATCGAAAGATATAAAATGGTTTTGGAAGGAGTTAACTCAACTTTTAATAATTCAAGAGTCTCGTGGCTTTTTAAGGCGTAATTAGGACTAATATATGATTGCGAAAATAAATTTGCATTGGAAAATGCAAAAAAGAAAAAAAAAGCAATTGTTGTTTTAAGATTCATATTAATCTGATTTTGAAAGCGCAATTTATAAATAATTTTCAAAGTAGTTTTACTTTGACAGATTAGAAAAATCAACCTGTTTTTGCCCTTAATCCCTAAAGGGAACAGGTAGATTTTTCAGCTTGCTCCCTTTAGGGTCGGGGCAAACAAGCTGAAAAATCAGATTAAAACGTAATCTGTCAAAGTATAAGTTGAATCAATAAATAAAATCTATGATATTCAATGACTTCACATTAAAAGTAACCAAATTGTAACAAATAAGTAACAAATACATGACCACTGTAACATTAAATGAAGCTAACTTTGCAACAGAGATAATTTTAATTAATTACAGCAAATTCAAGTATCGGAAAAATTAATAATTTAAAGGGATGAAAACAAAGAGGGAAGAATCAATACTCGATATAGTTTCAACATTTGAAGAGATGGCTGATCTTATTCTTACCCAGCTCACTCTTCTCGAAAAATACATGGCAGGGCGGGAACCAGATGAATGCAAACGAATCATATCGGAGATAAGGGAAAATGAAAACAAGATTGATAAATACGAAATTCTTATAAGTGAAAAATTCATAAGTTCAATAGTCCTGTATCAACCAGTTGCTTCTGATATCAGAAAGATCGTTGCAATCTACAGGATGACTATAAACCTTGAACGTATTGGCGATCGTGTTATGAATATTGTCCATTCAATTGAAAATATAGAGAGTACTAAAGAATATAAAGCCATGGCTGATGTAATTTCAGTAATGCTGGTATCTGGTATTTCAATGGTAGAAAAATCTTTGCTTTCCTTTATAAACAACGATAACGAGTATGCAGTCTGGACAATTAAAAATGATGAGATTGTTGATGACATGAACCATAAGCTGCTGAAAAACAGCATCTCTAAAGCCAAAGTGAGCGAAAAAACGAGAGAAATGTTATTAAGCTATATCGATCTGAAAGATATTATTACAAATATTGAAAGAATCGCTGATCATGCCACTAACATTGCTGAGGCTTCAATATATTCGATACAGGGTACCGATATCAGACATTCTGGGCTGGATTCTAATCTTACAATTCACCACGAGGAAATTTAATAACTGAACCATAATGGATCAAAATGGAATACGAATTCTTATAGTTGATGACGAAGAGGACTTATGTGAAATACTCCAGTATAATCTCAACAATGAGGGCTATTCTACAGAGGTAGCTCATTCAGCAGAAGAGGCTCTCAAAAGAGCTCTTGAAAGTTTCGATCTCATCCTTCTTGATGTAATGATGGGTACAATGTCGGGATTTAAGCTTGCCGACAAACTCAGAAAAGAATTGAAGATGGAAATTCCGATAATTTTTCTAACTGCAAAGGATACTGAAAATGACATCCTTACAGGATTCAGTCTTGGCGCCGACGATTACATCTCCAAACCATTCTCTGTTAATGAATTAACAGCCAGAGTGAAGGCTGTTTTGAAAAGATCATATACCGATAAAGTTACTAATAAATCTATTTTGCAGTTCAACGGTATCGATCTCGATACTATCCGCAAAAGAGTGATTATAAATGATGAACGCGTTGAACTCACAAAAAAGGAATATGAGATTCTTAAAGTCCTGCTTGTGAACCAGGGCAAAGTATTTTCACGCGAAGATCTGTTAATGAGGGTCTGGGGGCAAGATGTTATTGTTACTGAAAGGACCGTGGATGTAAATATTACAAGATTAAGGACCAAACTGGGACAATTTGGTACATCACTACGCAACAAGACCGGTTATGGCTACTTTTTTGAATTCTAATTTATTAATTTATCAAAAATGATTGTCAGAAATAAGTTCAGAAATAATCTTTTCATTTATTACTCATCAATATTTGTACTTTTTACACTTTTGGTTCTTAGTTATTTTTACAACAGGGAAAAAGAGTTCAGGATTTCAACCCTAAATGATGAACTTGATAAAATAACCAAAGTAGTTGATAATTATATTCATGCAAATAAAATATATGAGACGGGAAACTGGATTCTAACTGACTCAATCGTTAAACTATTACCACAGGAGAATTTGAGAGTTACAGCTGTAAGTCTTTCCGGAAATGTTCTATATGATAGTTCTGTTCGCAACTGGAAGAGTATGGAGAATCATAATAACAGACCAGAGATAAGTGAATCGCTGTACTCTGATTTTGGAACCGCTATCCGGAAATCTGGTACAACAAGTGAAGAATACTATTATTATGCTAAGTATTACAATAATTATTATTTAAGAGCTGCAGTAGTTTACGATATAAAAATTATCAATTTTCTCACAGCTAAAAAATATTTCCTTGTTGTAGTAACTCTCTTATTTGTAGGGATATGGTTGGTATTGCTGATAATCACAAATAAATTCGGAAAATCAATTGATCAATTAAAGGAGTTTGCTGTAAGAGTTGGTAATAATGAACCTTTTGACTTCAGTTCAAAATTTCCAAAAAACGAACTAGGTGTAATTGGAGAAGAGATTCTTGGGATTTATAATAAGATGTTAAAAACACAAAATGATCTGGCAAATGAAAAAGAAAAACTGTTCAGTCATCTTAATGCATTAAATGAGGGAATCGCCTTTTTTTCAAATGATAAAGCAAAAATTCTCACAAATAACCACTTCATTCAATTCATGAATATGGTGTCAGGAGAGCTTACAATATCTTCAACTAATTTTTTCAAAGTATCTGAGTTTTCCCCGGTAATTGAATTCATTGAAAAGCAGTCAGGCACTGACAGAAAATCGTCAGACTTACCGAAGATGGAATATCGGATTGGCAAGAATGGAAAGTTCTTCAGAGTTCAGTGCGTTATATTTCATGATAATAGTTTTGAGGTTATTCTGAGCGACATTACGGTATCTGAGAAAGGTCGTTTAATTAAGCAAGAGATGACATCAAATATTGCACACGAGTTAAAAACTCCGGTCTCTTCTGTTAAAGGTTATATTGAAACTCTCATTAAAGAGCCCGGAATGGAACCGGAAAAGCAAAAATATTTCCTGGAAAAGGCTTTGGCCCAGAGTGACAGGCTAACAGGTCTGATTAATGATATAGTCGTTATAAACAAAATAGAAGAAGCCGGGAATACATTTTCCAAGGAGAGAATAAGTGTAAGGGAAATTATGCGGGAGGTAAAAGATAATTTCAAGTCAGCTATTGAATCAAAAGGAATTAAAGTTGAAGTGAATATAAAAGATGATGTATTTATTATGTGTAATCGTTCACTCATAACCTCTGTCTTCCAGAACCTTCTGGAAAATTCGGTTAACTATTCTGGTAACAACACCACTGTATCAGTTGAGCTGTATAATGAGGATGATAAATTTTATAATTTCTCTTTTTCCGATAATGGAGTTGGTATTCCTGAAGAGCATCTTGGACGGGTTTTTGAACGCTTTTATCGTATCGATTCGGGCAGGTCGAGAAAGAGTGGGGGTACAGGACTTGGTCTCGCTATTGTCAAAAATGCAATATTGCTTCACAAGGGAGATATTCAGGTAAGAAATAAAACAGGAGGAGGGTTAGAATTCCTTTTCTCGCTTCCAAAATAAAAATTGGTTGAATATCAACCAAACCGTCCGGAAATATAATCTTCAGTCTGTTTTTTAGCCGGATTGGAGAAAATTACTTCAGTCCTGTTCATTTCAACAAGATCGCCCATATAGAATAATGCTGTAAGATCACTTGTTCTTGCCGCCTGCTGCATGTTATGAGTGACAATAATTATAGTGTATTCCTTCTTCAATTCATGGATAAGTTCCTCAATCTTTGCAGTTGAAATTGGATCAAGCGCGCTGGCCGGTTCATCCATCAGAATTATCTCGGGGTTAACTGCAAGCGACCTGGCAATGCAAATACGCTGCTGCTGTCCTCCGGAAAGGCTTAAAGCTGAGTTAAACAACCTGTCTTTCACTTCGTCCCAGATAGCCGCCTGTTTTAATGAATGTTCTACTATTTCATCAAGAACTTTCTTCTGACTGATACCATTAATTCTGGGACCAAAAGCAATATTATCATAAACAGATTTTGCAAAAGGATTGGATTTCTGAAAAATCATTCCCACCTTCTTTCTCAGGTTAACAACATCAATATTTTTATCATATATATTTATGTTATCGATATACACTTCCCCTTCAATAGTAACATTGTCAATCAGATCGTTCATGCGGTTAAGTGTCCTGAGGAAAGTAGATTTACCACATCCCGAGGGTCCGATAAATGCAGTTACCTTCTTTTCCGGGATATCCATTGAAATCTTTTTTAATGCCTGATTCGTCCCGTACCAAAGTGATAGGTCCTTTATTTGTACTTTAATATCGTTCATGAAAAGTTAGTTATTTGGCTCTTTTTCTTATTCTGTATCTTAATATAACTGCAACTGCATTCAATGAAAAAGTGAGAAGCAATAATACGAGTGTCGTAGCAAATTGAATTGGCATTGTTGCATCGACATTTGACGACTGAGTCGACATAATATATATATGGTATCCGAGCGACATAAACTGGTCGCTTAATGAATGTGGCAGATCAGAAAGGAAATATGCAGCACCTGTAAACAGTATCGGAGCAACTTCCCCGGCACCACGGCTGACAGCCAAAATTGTTCCTGTTAATATCCCCGATACAGAGCCTGGCAATACCACGCTCCTGATAGTCTGCCACTTTGTAGCACCAAGAGCCAGACTTGCTTCGCGCATCTCCCGTGGGATAGTTCTTATTGCTTCTTCTACAGAAACTATAACAACAGGAAGAGTCAAAAGTGCCATAGTAAAACTCGCCCAAAGTATGTTTGGCTGTCCCCATCTGAGTTCACCTCCATTAAGAAGGACATCCATGTTCTTCCCAATAAAACTTATAAAAAATCCCAAACCGAAAAGCCCGAAAATTATTGATGGGACAACAGCAAGTGTTTTCACAGCAAACCTTATTGTTTTCGCAATCACAGATTTTTCGTTGGCATACTCTGCAAGATATATTGCAGTGATTACTCCAAAAGGGACAGCTGCAATAGCCATTATTATAGTCATTACGGCTGTTCCTACGATTGCAGGAAATATACCTCCCTTGGTCATTCCATCCTTCGGAAATTCTGATAAAAATGTCCAGTTCAGATTTGGCCATCCGCCGACAATTGTAATCGCCAGAATTGACACAATTATGAATATTATTACCAGAACAGAAACTCCTGTAATTCCTTCAACTATAGTATCTTTTATATTTCTGTTCATTTCTGACTTCTTTCTGATTATTCAGACGCGATGCATCGCGTCTCTACTGTTGATTGTTTTTTGAGACGCAAAATTTTGCGTCTCTACTACTTACTACCCACTATTTACTATTTACTACTTACTTCTTGAAACCTACTCCTAACCTTTTTTTGCCCCCTGCCCTTCTGAATACACCATTTTACCTATGACCCATTTTCCTTGTTTTGCCAACCCTTCTTATCACTCCTTGTTTTTTAGCCCCCTGCCCCCTAAAGGGGGTTAATTCACTATCATTTAGAATATTACACTTCTAAACCCAGAAATTATCTACTTAATGAAGTTGTACCCCTTTTATACTTATTATATAGTTCACTTTTGTCTTTTTACTTTTGTCTTTTGTCTTCGGAACTAATTACTTTTTTGACTGATATCGTCTAATTACCATATTTTTAAAATAAAATTCCGCTAAAGCATTTAGAAGAAACGTGAAGATAAAAAGTAAAGAACCAATTAAAAATAATACATTATAATGAGTATCGCCGAATACGACTTCTGCCATCTCTGCACCGATTGTGGCTGATAATGTTCTTACAGAATCGAACGGATTCATTGATATCATAGCAGCGTTTCCGGTAGCCATAAGTGCAATCATTGTCTCACCAAAGATCCTTCCGACACCTAATACTACTGCAGCAAATATACCAGGAACAGCAGCAGGCAATACAACATAAAATGCAGTCTGTCTTCTGCTGGCGCCCAAGCCAAGACTTGCTTCCGTAAATGTCTTTGGTACAGCAGTTAAAGCATCCTCAGTCAGAGTGTAAATAATCGGTATTGCAGCAAGACCCATGGCAATTCCACCAACAAAGCCGTTTAAACGGCTGGCATAACCGAAAATGTTCTGAAATACTGATGCCATGACCATTAAGGCAAAAAAGCCGATAACCACCGATGGAAATCCTGCAAGAAGTTCAATTACAGGTTTTATAATCTCTCTTACACGTGGCTTTGCGAACATTGAAGTGTAAATTGCTGCCAGTATTGATAAGGGGGCTGCGAAAAGCAATGCAATCAAAGTTACTTTCAGTGTACCAAGAAACAGAGGCCAAAGACCATAGCGAGGATTATCTGATACCGGCATCCATGTGTTTGAAAGAAGAGAAGAAGAAGGTTTCTCATTTGACGATTGTTTCCTATTTGAATTATCGACCTGTTTGTCAACCATTTTTGCAGTTCCATTCTCAGCGCCACCATAACTTTCCTGCACAAGTGTTTCAGTAGCTACTTTCTCAACTTTATCCATTTTAAAAATCGGAAAAGCCTCGCGAAAAACAAAAATAAAGATCAGAACAACCACAGCAATTGAAAGAAATGCAACTGCCTTAATTACCTTCTCAGCAAACCAGTCCGAAAAACGAAACTTCTTTTTATTGAAGGTAATTATATCCTTTGCTGAATTCTGCGAGCGACTATTTAATCTCAAAAGATTCTTAATGCTTGATTTCACTTTTGTCTTTTTACATTTTAAAAACCCACTCCTAATTTCTCCCTCTATTTTTCGCCCCCCTGCCCCCTGAAGGGGGGTTAATAGGGTGCTATTTAGATTATTATAATATAATCCAAAGCGACGAATCAATCCCCATATCCCATTTACCATATCCTTTCTTCACTTTTGTCTTTCTACTTTCGTCTTTTGTCTTTTATTAAACGTCAAACTTGCCAGTGATTTACTGACAAGCCGACTTTAACTAACCTAACCTAAAACTAACCTATTTGAAAAATACTATTTATAAGGGAAGTATCCTACTTCCGTAACTACCATCTGACCTTCTGAACTCAATATCCAATCGATATATTTTTTAGTCTCACCTGTAGGCTTGTTTCTAAGATACATATAAAGATAACGGGTTATTGGATATTCACCTTTACCAATTGATTCCTTAGTAGGAACATAAGCAGGACTATTAGCATCTTTTTTAACTTTGGCGTACCTTACTCCAACTGCATAGGCTGCGCCGCCGTAACCAATACCATTTACATCTTTTTTAACTGCATTTACAACAGCAGCTGTACCAGGTAATGACTGAACGCTGGCTGCATAATCTGCTCTCACAACTTCATCATGAAAATAAGTATATGTTCCTGAACTGTTTTCACGTCCGTATAGTCTGATCGGTGCATCAATTCCACCAACTTCTTTCCAATTTTTAATTTTAGTAGTATAAATATCACTTAACTGCTTCAAGGTAAGCTCCTGAACTTTATTAGATTCATTCAGGAATATTGTTACTCCATCTTTCGCACAAGGAATAGAAACACCAAGAGTGTTGTAACGACCTTTAAGCTTTTCAATTTCTGTCTGTTTCATAGGACGACTTGAATTACAGATATCAGTTGTTCCGTTGATAAGAGCTGTTATTCCGACACCTGAGCCACCGCCTGTAACCTGAATTGAAGCAGCAGGATTGCTTTTCATATAAAGTTCTGCCCATTTCTGAGCCAGAATAACCATTGTGTCAGAACCTTTTACAGTAATCTTTGCCTGTGAAAATCCTGTTGCTGTAGCCATAACGACCATGATCAGCATTATTGAAAGAATTTTATTGTTTTTCATATTATATAATTTTATTGTTTTATTGTTTTATTGTTTGCTGAGACGCAAAATTTTGCGTCTTTACTGTTTGATGAGACGCAAAATTTTACGTCTCTACGTATTAAAATTTCGCCTGTATCCTTACTCCAAGTGTATTACCATAAGTAACATCCATATAATTTGCCGGACGTGAAGCATTAACTTCAAATTTAGGCATTTCATAATTCACCGTGATCCTGATAAAGTCATTCAGATAATGTTGCCATGAAACTGTAAGAGTTTTGCAACTAACTGCTGATCCTGCTGCATCACCAGATAATTTGGTATTCGGATCATAGTAATCATATCTTGCAACCAACTGATTCTTAGGACCAATATTTTTTATCAGATAGAGGTAATAGCCTGCAAAACTGTTTAGTTTATTTGCAGCTCCCAGCTTTGTTGCTGTTGACGCATTAGATGCCGGCGCTGCTGTTGTACTAGCAACTGAATTTGTACCAGCAATATATTCTCCTTTTATTGCCATCCCTCCCAGAACATCAGCAAATATCTGAACTTCACCACCGAACCACTTCTTGTCGAGGTTATGACCTACGTTTACGCTATCTAAAGTTCCGTCGCTATTTGAAACATAAGGATTTATTTTTGCTTTGTTCGAACCCATGTAGGTATTGCCTCCAAAATCAATTCCTATACCGGCATCCGGAAGTTTAACTGAATAAACCAAACGTGCCATAATATCTTTTTCTGAATCAACATCTTTTGCCTGAGTTCCTGTAAAGTTTCCATTCATTGCCATTAACTGAAATTTTAGGGGAATTTTTGATCCGATATACTCAAGTTTCAAGCCTATTTCCCTTTCACCAGGATAAATAGCCCTGATTACTCTTGAGCGCTCAAGAACTTCTCTCTGACTTGAAGAATACTCAACCTCATAATTTGGTCTGTTCATCTGACCGGCCCATAATGTCCAATCTTTAAATTTTGGAATATTTACAACAGCATAGGCATCCTTCAATGCAAGAGCACCTGTGCTGAAATCAGGTTGCAAAACAAATTTAACACCATCAAGTGCCTCATAAGTGAACTTTACTCTAACTCTCCTTAGGTAGAAAGTATTTGTTGGCTCATTAGTTACGACTCTGTTTTTATCGTAGAGTTCCCATTGCGACTGAATATATCCTGAGATTTTAATCTTATTCAGTTTACTTAGATCTGCTTCATTAACCAATACTCTTTCATCCAAAGCAGTTAGTTTGCCATCATGTTTTTCGATTACCTCTTTGAGAGAATCAATAGTTTGTGTCTGTGAGTATCCATAAACTGATACTAAAGTAAAAAATGTAATTGTTAAAAGTTTCTTCATTTTCATTATGTTAAAATTAATTGATTTTTCATGATACAAAAATCATGTATCATTATTACACACAGATTGCAAAGAGATTAAGTAATTGTTACAAAAAGAGGTTAGTGTAAGTCTTTTGGCAGAAGTTAAAACCAGTAACCAAAATTTGCTGAGAAAGTCGGAACTTTGGTTGAATTTGAGTATCCCAGAATTACATCAATAGGCCCAAACACCGTTTTAACGGAATAGTTAAGTCCTCCTCCCAATATTATCTTACTTCCTGCCGATTTAAATATACCGCTGCTTTGGTAAAGGCTATTGGCCAGAATTGAAAAATAATGCTTTTCAGATAACCTGAACCTCAAACCTGCAAGCCCCGAAAGCGCAAATTTATCAACCAGATTAACCGGAGAAAGACCAATGAATGGAATATGATAATCAAAATATTGTGAATAGGGTGCACCTCCTGCTATTGTACCTTTGAAAATGGGAAACGTAGAACTCAGAATAGTACGATTATAGATATTTAGCAGAATAGTTGTTGTTTTTGAAACAGAAATAAAATTCCGCATCCGGAATAAAAATATGTGACTAACCTTGTTGGTTCCATTAAATTGCCCCTGAAGTGAGTATTCGCTGTAAAGCTCAATCCCTTTCCGGGGGAAATAATAGTCATCAAGGTTATCTATAGCGAGGTATCCATACAAATTAGTCAGGAAGCTGTTTTTCTGATAGTTAACAATATCTGTACTGCTCTTGCTGAAAATGTCTCCGCTATAAAACTCTTCCCTCAAACCAAGACCAAGTGTATTCTGATGAAGAAATCGCCTATATACATATAACGCCGCTGATGAATAAAACAAATTGGCCGCAAACAGCTTTTCACCATTGTTATAAATATTATAGTTCTGATACTTCCCTTTAATTTCAATCCCTGCAACCGGAAAATTGCCCCGGTTGGTTTCTGCTAAGAAATTGATGCCAGGATTTGCTGACAGTTCTGTGCTTAGTGAAACCTGGCCAAAACGTTTTCCGTAATTTTTACCTGTAAGATTCAGCATGAGCGCTGCAGCATCTGTTGTATTTACTTTAAATCCGACATATTGAGTAGTAACACTTTTCTCTGTTATATTCAGATTAAGAGTTTTGCCATCAGGATTATCATAAAGGTTAAAATAAATTTTATCAAATATTCCATAACCATAAAGCTGGTTTATTACGTCTAATATATCATCGTATGAGTAGTACCCGGGCATTTTCATATCAACACTTCTCAGCAGGAAACCTGCATCAATTTTAAATTTCCCTTGTAAAGAGAAATTTGTAATTAACCATTTTGGAGGAGAAACGTAGTTTTTTGTTATGTTCCGCGATTGAAGATTATTATCGTGTTTTAGTTTCCGGATTTTCTCTCTCATTTTTCCGGCCGCTTCTTCGCCCCTTGTAATCAGAGAGTCTACAGCTTCATTGCTAAAACTTGTCATTGAATAACCGGAAATATCAGGTTTAATTATCAAATCACATAGCCTGGAATTTACAGAGTCTTTATATTGATCGAGGAAACCAATAAGCTGAGTAAAGACATTCTGAATTGATTTTATTTTATCTCTGTCATAGAATTCTTCCGATATGTCAACTCCGATGATTATATCAGCTCCCATTTTTTTGGCAACATCTACAGGAAAATTATTTACCACTCCACCATCAATAAGAACCAACCCTTCCCGTTCGGGATACTGAAAAATACCGGGTACGGCCATACTGGCAAACATGGCCGTTGGTAACGACCCACTTGTCATAATTACTTCTTTCCCGGTTTCCAGATTAGCTGCAACACAAGCAAATGAGATTGGAAGTTTTCTGAAATCCATATCAATGGGAACGTTTCCTGCAAGACCACAAAGTAAATTCAATACATTTTGTCCTTTTATTACACCCTGCGGAAGTGAAATTTTTTTCTTTTCGTCAACCTGTAGGGTGAACAAATACTTTTGCTGAAGTGCACGGTCAGCTTTTGAAAGATAAAATCGCGGGAAGTCATCAAAGAGAAGAGATTGCCAGTCCTGTGATTTGCAAATATCTTCCATTTCTTTAGCAGTGTAACCAAGCGAATAGATTCCTCCAACCAGACCTCCGATGCTTGTCCCTACAATTATATCGATAGGAATTCCTTCCTCTTCAAGCACCTTAAGTACACCAATATGCGAAAACCCCTTTGCCCCTCCTCCACTAAGTACTACTGCAACTTTCGGACGATGAGCCACTTCGGGTGCAGGTTGTCCTAATATCGCTTTCAGAGGAAGCATCAATAATAAAATAACCAGACACAGGCGCCTTTTAAACACAAATATGTTATTAAACATATTATTAAAGATTTTTAAAGACATCAAATTTACTAAGAAATCTTTAAAATCAACATCTACGAAACATCAGTGTAGAAATAAAAAGTATAAGTCTGGAAATTGTATTCTTAAATAACATATATTGCCACTAAGGCGCAAACCTGCCTGCCGGTAGGCAAAGGCGCTAAGCAGTAAGTGGCTTTAATAATAAATGATTATATTTCCTTCCTTTAAAAACAAAACTATTGAAATGAACAATAAATGGTTGATATGGGCAACAGAACTGCAATCTATAGCACAATCGGGACTAACATTCTGTGAAAATGATTATGACCGCGACAGGTATGAAAAAATAAGGAGCATTACAATTGATATTCTGCATGAGTACACCGATATCGACCACCAGAAAGTAAGGGATATGTTTGGCTCTGAGTCAGGTTATCAGACACCTAAGGTCGACATCAGAGCGATTGTATTCAAAGAAGATAAAATACTTCTGATAAAGGAAAAAATAGACGGTGCCTGGGCAATGCCCGGAGGCTGGGCCGATGTGAATACTTCTGTTAGTGAATCAGCTGTGAGGGAATGTTCAGAAGAGGCCGGGGCAACTGTCAAACCAAAGAGGATAATTGCTATTCACCAGGCAAGTAAACATAATAATCCATTATACCCTTTTACTATTTATAAGATTTTCGTCGAGTGTGAACTAATTGAACATAATTTTCAGGATAATACAGAAACCCTCGAATCTGGTTTCTTTTCAATAGACTCATTACCTGCTCTTTCCACCGACAGAACCAGCCAGCGTCAAATTGAAATGGCTTTCGAAGCCAGGAAACATAAAGTATTTGAAACTCTTTTTGATTAACGCGAACCCCGTTCCCAAGGGGTAATAAAATATTAGTTTTCCAGGGACAGATATTTTCCCTTCAACCCTGTAACTTCTCCAATTATTGCCGAAGAAGTCAAACCTGCAGCATGAAGATCTTTCAGTACTGACTCAACTGAGCATGGGGAAACGCACATTAAAAGTCCTCCTGATGTTTGCGCATCGAACGCAATCATTTTAAGGTTATAGTCCAGGACAGGACTCTCATGAAGATGCTCCTCTACAAATTCGAGGTTTCGGAATAAGGCTCCCGGAATGCAACCATCATCAACAAGAGTATAGACATTCCCGATCAGAGGGACTTTTTTCATTTCGATCTTAATTGAAACTTTGCTGGCTTTTGCCATCTTCATTGCATGACCTGCAAGTCCGAATCCGGTAACATCAGTGGCACACTTAATATTATGTTTCTTCATGACATCGGCACCGGATTTATTAAGCAGTTTCATGAGTCTCTTAGCCTCATTAACATCTGCCTCATTTGCCAAACCGAGCCTCTGGCCTGCCATAATTATCCCCATCCCAACAGGCTTCGTAAGAACCAAATAATCATTTGATTTAGCTGCGGCATTTGTTATAACTTTCTGAGGATGAATATACCCGACAACAGCGAGTCCATATTTCGGAGGAAAATCATCAATTGTATGTCCACCAATTATCCTTACACCGGCTTCTGTTGCTTTATCGAAACCTCCCTTAAGTATCTCAGCATAAGCATCCATGGGTAGTTTCGCGGCCGGAAACATCATAATATTGAGAGCCAGTACCGGATCGCCACCCATCGCATATACATCACTTATTGAATTGGCTGCCGCTATCTGTCCGAATTCATAAGGATCGCTGCAAACGGGAGGGAAAAAATCGGTAGTCAGAACAAGTGCGAGCTCATCATTTACTTTGTAAACGCCCGCATCATCTTGAGTGTCAATATCCACCAGGATGTTCGGATCCTTTGGGAGCGGAAGGTATTTTAGGATTTCTTCGAGCTGTTTTGGAGAGATTTTGGCTGAGCAACCACCATATTCAACCATCTCAAGAAGATCAATTTTCATTGTTGTAAGGAATTAATTCAAGGCCTTATTACATTTCCTGATGAAGCCATAATTTCAGCAATAGAGTACATATTGCTTAAGGTTCCGGCAGCAACAATATTTTCGATTTTGTAGTAGTTCACACATGTAGCGCATAGGTGTATCTCAACTCCCATCTTCTCAAGATCCGATATATGATCAATAGCAGGTGAATCTTTCACAGCCAGAGTTACTCCCTTATTATAGAACACCATATGCTTAGGTAACTTATCAAGATCTTTCAGGGCTTTAATAAAATTAATTATCAAAAGGTGTCCAAGTTCTTCATCACCCTCTCCCATTTTATCTGATGTAATTGCCACCACATAGTTTCCTTTTTCGAAATGTGATATCTCTGGTGTGCAATAATCCTCCGTTTTTGATGAAACAATATCACCAGCTGTTTTTGTAACTTTTAGTGACCAAACTCCTTCTGACTCACTAATCTGCAAGTCAGCTTTATTATCTTTAAGAAAGCGGCTTAGATTGTCAAATGATGTTTTATTATCAGTTAATACCATGAAAGAGTCGCCCGCAGAGATTTCCTTAAGAACCTTCTTTGCTGCAATCAATGGGGCCGGACACAATTGTCCCTTTGTATCAACTATTCTCATTAGATGGAAATTAAAATGAACTGCAAAAGTACAAAAGAAAAATTTGAAATATTACAGATTAGAAAAAGGTACTAAATTTAAGCTTTCAATAAAAAAATTCTCCGAATCCCGTAAACCCTTTTGTCCTTAATCTTATCCTATCTACTCATCTTTTTAATTATTTACAACTATGTAAGAGGGAGATTCCTCGCTTCGCTTCGGAATGACAATTTATCATTTTATGGAGGAGGGGGAAGTGGTGGCGGTAGTGAGGAACCGAGTCCCGCTCAGGCGGAACGATCTCAGAGTAGGTAATCCCAAAATAGTTTAACCAAAATTCTTACATTTACATTTATAATTATGGCTAAAATGAAAAAAGGAAAATTTACATCATCGCTTGTCTTGCTACTTCTTGTTTTCCAAATTTTATCGGCACAAAATATTGATAAAAGTTCTCTTACAGGTTCCTGGCTTGGGAAAATAAACACCGGCGCAGTTCAATTAAGGGTGGTTTTTAATTTATCGATAGCCGGAAAAGACAGTCTTGTTGCAACTCTCGATAGTCCTGATCAAGGTGCCAAAGGGATAAAGCTTGGACCTGTAACCTATACCGGTGAATCAATAAAAATTTCTGCAGGAGCAATGCTGGCTGAGTATAACGGAACGATAAAAAACGATACTCTTATTGAAGGTACCTGGAAGCAAGCCGGAGCAACCATGGTTCTTAATCTTGTAAAACTTAAAAACGCATTTACGCTCAACAGGCCACAGGAGCCTAAACCACCTTTCCCATATACTTCTGAAGATGTGACTTTTACAAACGATAAATTCAATATAAAACTCGCTGGATCCCTGACAATTCCTGCAGGAGCAGGTCCGTTTCCGGCTGTTATTCTTATAACAGGTTCAGGTCCGCAAAACAGGAATGAAGAGTTAATGGGTCATAAACCATTTTTGGTAATAGCTGATTACCTGAGTCGTAATGGAATTGCGGTTCTCAGATTCGACGACAGAGGTGTCGGCAAATCTCAGGGCACACAGTTAAACGCAACCTCTGCCGATTTCGCCACTGACGTTGATGCTGCATTTAATTTCCTGAAGATCTATTCAAATATTTCACCAAAAAAAATAGGATTAATGGGACACAGTGAAGGCGGATTAATTGCACCAATTGTTGCCTCTGCGAACCATGACATTGCGTTTATAGTTTCATTGGCCGGACCTGGTGTAACAGGACAACAGATAATTATCAGACAGTCTCAGGACATAAGCAAACTATCGGGAATAAGCGAGGAAAAGATCAGAAAATCTACCGAGACAAATAAAAAACTCTATGCTGTTCTCAGAAAAGAGAAGGATGATAAAAAGGCAGAAGTAAAAATTCTGGCTATATACAAAGAGATACTGGAAAAGGATAAAACTTCAAAAGAAGATACGGAAAAAGCTCTGGCTCAGCTTAAAGCAACCTTTGGAGCTGCTTCCTATCCCTGGTTCAGATATTTTCTGTTTACCGATGCAGCAACTTTCTGGAAAACGGTTACATGTCCGGTTCTTGCACTAAATGGAGAAAAAGATACCCAGGTCGCAGCAGATGAGAACCTGCAGTCGATCGAAAAGGCATTAAAATCTTCAGGAAATAATTCGGTAAAAACATTAAAGCTGCCCGGGTTGAATCATCTCTTCCAGCACTGTAAAACCGGTCTGCCGTCAGAATATGGAAATATCGAAGAAACGTTCTCTCCTGAAGCCCTTAAAATTATTTCTGATTGGATTTTGGCTTTATAGGAATTTCAGCCAGCTTTTTCAGGACCATTCTGCTTCGCGCCTGTATTGCACCGGATTCTTCTCCCTGTAGAAGATTTATCGATACAGATAGCTCATTTGCCAGTTCCGGATAAATTAAAGCGAGTCTGTATAAAATTTCCATTGAATATGCTTTAATAGCAATTGCTGAAAATCCTGATCTGAGTGCATTAAAACAATGATCTGCAAGTATTCCATGGTGTTTTATGTTGATTTTATTTACATCGCCCAGAGATATGATTCTCAGAAAACATCTCTGAACACCTTCGTTATCAAGTTTGTCCAATGATTCGATTATCGTAGTTAAACCCGGAACAATCATCTCAGGATATTGGTCACAAACTTTGGTAAGTGTCCACGACGCACGGAAAGCAAGTTTTCTGTCTGCAGAAAATGAATATTCAATAAGCTTTTTGAAAATAGCCGGATTCTCAATCGCTGATGTTGCAACCCATTCAGCCTCCTGCATACTCATCATATTATTAACCATAGCCTGAAGGTCAACATCTGATTTAGTATCGGCTTCTGCTTCAGAATTATACGGGATCTCAGAAATATTTTTGAATTTTATATATTCAAGGTAACTTTTTGCAACAAATACATCGGCTTCGGAAAAATCTACCGCAATCAATTCTGCAATATGTAACCATTTAAAATCTACATGTTCGGAAAGAAAAGGCAATTCATAAAGAGTATCGCAGACAAACGGGATAAGCCTGATCTTTTTGTTTCCATAGTCGTGCATAACATCAGCAAGTTTTCCACAGATGACAATATCGATCGATAACTCCTCTGACACCTCCCTGATAACACACTCCTCCTCTGTTTCACCTTTAATAAGTTTACCTCCGGGGAATTCCCACTTCATGGGGTGATCTGTAAATTCTCCTCTCTGGACAATCAACACCTCGTTCTCTTCATTCCTAATTACAGCACAGGTAACACTAATCATAATTGGTTGGAAATAACCCCCTTCCCAACCTTCCCCCAGGGGGGAAGGAGGAAATCATCCCGCAGTGCGGGACAGATAGGAGAGTAAACGGTACAAGATAAATTACTAAAAAAGATCTTCATACAAAGGAATAACAAGCAAATATTCAAATTTCATCTCAAGGTGATCAATCTTGCAGGCATAATGGTGCAATCCATTTGTGACAACAAGATATGGCACTTTGAACTTCATATTATAAGTCGCTATCTGCTCAAACACTGTTTCGTCAATTTTAACATCGGGAGATTTACATTCTACAATCAGAATCGGTTCTCCTGTCCGGCTATGAACAAGTATATCAACACGCCTTCTTAATTTATTGAATCTGAAAAGTACCTCAATTCCAAGAAGTCCGGCAGGATATTTCCCCTCATTTATAAGATATTGAATAAAATTCTGTCTTACCCATTCTTCAGGAGTCAGCTTAACGTATTTTCTCCTTACCGGGTCGAGGATCATTTCGTTTCCCTCTTTCCCGGTTATTTTGAATGAATATTGGGGCAGATTTAACTCTTTCAAACTAGTACAGTATTTTTAGTCATCATATTTTAAAAGTCATTTGCTTACAAATATATTCAGTTAATTTATAAGTGCCTAGAGTTTGGAGTGCCTAGAGTGCCTAAAGTAATATATTTGAAACCATCTTTTACAATTCATGAACCAAAAATAGCTTGGTATATTTTTGAATGATACAATTACAATAAATCTGTTTAATTTTGCTGAAATTCATTTTTATATTGAACTTTAGGCACTTCGAACTTTAGCTCACTTTAAGTACTTTTTTATGAAAACCAAAGAGGAAATTGTTGATAACTGGCTTCCGCGATATACAGGTAAAGCGTTAAATAGCTTTGGAAAATACTTTCTATTGACTAATTATAACTATTACGTTGATCTTTTTGCAAAATGGAATAACGTTCAGGTAGAAGGGAAAGATAAAAACATGCCAAGTGCAACGGCAGGTGGCATTACAATTATAAATTTCGGTATGGGCAGTCCGAATGCTGCAACTATTATGGATCTTTTAAGTGCGGTGAATCCAAACGCGGTTTTATTTCTTGGCAAATGTGGCGGACTGAAAAAGAAAAATACTCTTGGCGATCTTATACTTCCAATTGCAGCTATAAGAAGCGATGGTACTTCAAACGACTATCTACCGATTGAGGTTCCTGCACTTCCCTCTTTTAAACTTCAAATTTCAATCTCTGCCGCCATAACAAGGTTTAACAGAGAGTATTGGACCGGTACTGTCTATACAACAAACAGAAGGGTTTGGGAGTATGATGACAGGTTCAAAAAATATCTCGTAAAAACACGTGCAATGGCTATCGATATGGAAACTGCAACAATTTTCACTGTCGGTTTTGCTAATGAAATCCCTACCGGAGCACTCCTGCTTGTATCTGACCAACCAATGATATCTACCGGAATTAAAACTGAAGCCAGCGATGTAAAAGTCACAAATGATTTTGTTGAGATTCATCTTAAAATAGGAATCGATTCACTCCGGGAAATTATTGATAACGGGGTCTCTGTTAAACATCTAAAATTCTGATGATGGCAGTTACCTATGAAGAGATAATTTCCGGACTAAAAAAACGAATCTTTAAACCAGTTTATTTTCTGGCAGGAGAAGAGACGTATTATATTGATCTCATTGTTAGTTATATAGAAGATAATGTCCTTCCCGAAGAGGAGAAGGCATTTAACCAGATAATCGTTTATGGTGATGATACTAATATAAATGCAATAATAGATACTGCCAGGAGGTTTCCAATGATGTCGAGTCACCAGGTAGTGATCATCAAAGAAGCACAATCACTAAAAAAAATTGAGGAACTTGCCATTTATCTCGAGAAACCGCTTCTATCAACAATCCTCGTATTCAGTTATAAGTACAAAACTCTTGATAAAAGAACAAAGCTCTATAAGCTGCTTGAGAGTCACGCTATATATTTTGAATCTGCAAGAGTACGTGATTACCTTATTCCTGCATGGATTGAGCGGTACCTTATGACGAAAGGAATTAAATGTGACCCCAGTGCCAGCGGAATGCTCACAGAATTCCTTGGTACTGATCTGCATAAGATTGTAAATGAACTGGATAAGCTTATTATCTCTCTGCCGGCAGCGAAACCTGTAATCACAACCTCATTAATCGAAAAAAATATTGGAATAAGCAAGGACTATAACAATTTCGAATTAATGAAAGCTATAGGAGAAAAAAACATTCTCAAAGCTAACATGATAGTTCAATATTTTGCAAACAATCCGAAAGACAATCCGATTACTCTCTCAATTGCATCCCTTTTCGGATTCTTCAGCAAACTGCTTACATACCATTATATGACCGACAAATCAAAAAACAATGTTGCAGCAGTACTTAAGGTAAACCCCTATTTTGTAAAAGACTATGAAACTTCCGCAACGAAATATAATGCGACAAAGACAATGCAGATTATCAGTCTTTTACGTATATTCGACATGAAATCAAAAGGTTACGGTGATGTTGGAACTGAAGCTGGCGACCTTATGAAAGAGATGGTTTACAGGATATTGCATATTTAATTCATCTCCGGGGAGTCTGGAAATTCGGCCCACATTCTGTATTTATTCTTGAAGCCTCTCAAAACTTGTTTCCAGGTATCGTTGCCTCTGTTATTCATAATTATATCGGATTTTACTCTGGCAATGACCCATGAGTCTTCCTTAAGTTCCTTCTCAAGCTGACCTGCTGACCAACCGGAATAGCCAAGAAAAAATCTGATCTGCGACTTATCTATTTTTCCGGTTTTAATGAGTTCCCGAATAATCTCCAGATCGCCACCCCAGAAAACAGTTCCTTCGATATGAACACTCCTTGGAATCAGAGTTCCCAGATTATGAAGATAATGAAGAGTATCAGGAGCTACCGGCCCTCCCATATTAAGGTTCTCATCCCAGCCTTCGAAACCTTCAATTGCACCACTAATCTTTAAGTCAATCCTTTTATTAAGTATAAAACCAACCGATCCCTGTGGAGTATGATCTGTAAGATAGACTATACTCCGGTTAAAGAATTTATCAGGCAAAAAAGGTTCTGAAATAAGAATCTTGCCTTTCTCCGGTATCTTATCTTCCGGCAATATTGCAAATAAATCAAGCTCCGGCTGCATACAGGGAAAAAATTTTAACACAATTTAATATTGTACAAAAATAATTAAGTAAAACCTTATCTTCAATTAAATATTGTCATATTTTTGCCCCAATCGTTAAATAATGTTATGCAAAGAAGTACTTTACGTATAATAGGCAATAAAGCTGTATTGAATATCCGTGAAAGGATGTGCGAAACACCTGAAGAATTATTAGCAAGCGACAAATTCCGTCTGGTTCTTGACTATTGTATTCAAAATCTCCGGACTAAAAACTCACCTCTGATAGCAATATTCGGAAAAAACGAAGTTAATGAAGAGTCTGTAAACGATCTTCTTAAAACACTTACCCTCCTCGTAAAATATGAAGCCAATGTAGTCCCTCATATTTTTGATAAGTCTGGGGTCTACCTTAAGGATCTTGACAGACTTACCAATTTTGTGGAATATCTCTATGACTACTGGCGCCATTTTGACCGTTTTATAATTAATGATTCAGAAGGTGACCGGTTGGACAAGAGGCCTTATCGTACATTTAATGAGACAATTGAACAATTAACCCATCTTATCAGGACTGTCTACCGACATATACAGGAGAATATAACCGGCAGCCATCCAACTGTTTACAGGCAGGTTCCTGCCGGCGCTGAAATGGCAGTAATATCACTCCCGAAGAATATTGCTTACGGGGCAGAAAAATATAATAAACTAAATAGTGTACCGGTAATCCGTCAAATGCTTATCTATCCTCCTCTTGTGATACAGCAACCGATGAATAAAAGGACCGGTCACTTTAAACTGATTCAGAAAAATCCACTTGATCTGATCGATTTAACTCCCGGAGAATGGATCTGTTACCCTGCAAAAGTAGGTAAGCTGCTCATTATAGTTTACTTCCATCTGGAATTTTTTGAGCTTGGCTTTTCTATGTGTAATCTTTTCGAGCTGGCTGATGATACTGCTCTTGAAAAGAAACCTGATGCCATGTTTATATATGGTGCACCTGGCAATGTGCTTGACGGTCTATCGAAGTATTCAACAGTATTCTGTGACGACGAAGAGAACGGTATTTTTGTGGGAGCGATACCGAACAGACCGGAATTCGGATATTTTGGATATCTGAAAAAAATGATCCTTACACTTCATAATTCCATAGTAATGAAAGTGGGGAACATGCCTTTTCATGGCGCTTTGGTGAAAATCCTGCTTCAGGGTAACAAGGAGGCTACCATTCTTCTTATGGGCGATACAGGTGCCGGAAAATCTGAGACTCTTGAGGCATTTCGCGTGCTTGGCGAAAAAAACATACGTGAACTGACAATTATTGCTGACGATATGGGTTCTATTGAACTCGATAAAGAAGGTTTTCCTGTTGGATATGGAACTGAAATCGGGGCTTTCCTTCGTCTCGATGACCTGCAGCCCGGTTATGCTTTTGGTCATCTCGACCGTTCGATAATAATGAATCCGAGTCAGGTAAATGCCCGGATAGTTTTCCCTGTAACTAAATTTGAAACTGTCATACAAGGGCACAGGATCGATTATATACTCTATGCCAATAATTACGAAGAGATTGATAATGAACATCCTGTAATTGAAAAATTCAATTCTGCCGAATGGGCTCTTGACATATTCAGGGAAGGGGCTGTAATGAGTAAAGGAACTACAACATCAAGTGGACTGGTTCATTCATACTTTGCAAATATATTTGGTCCACCCGAATACAAGGATATTCATGAAGTAATAGCCGCCAGATTTTTTGCAGCATTCTTTAAAAAGAATGTTTTTGTAGGGCAAATGAGGACCAGGCTGGGAATTCCGGGTTATGAATCAAGCGGACCTCGTGATGCAGCTACCGAGTTATTGAGAATTATCGGGGTTACGGAGTAATCTGTTATCCTCTTCCTGATAGCTTCCCTGCCCCAATCTTTTTGCCCCCCTGCCCCCCTGAAGGGGGGTTAATTCACTATAACTTATTAATATTCTTTATATTACATGTGTTGGCCCCCCTTTAGGGGGGTTGGGGGGTGGCTGGGATCGGGGGTTAATACTTCCCCGGGTCTGCCTCCTTCATCATCCCATAAATAATATCAAAAATATCCTCGGCACTTGGTTTTGAGAAGTAATCGCCATCCGTTGTATATGCCGGGCGATGGTCTTTTGATGTCATCGTTTTGGGTGGACTATCGAGAAACTGCCAGCCACCCTGTTTTTCAAGAACTTCCTGCATCATATAGGCTGTAGTACCACCGGGTACATCTTCATCGAGAAACAGAATCCTGTTTGTCTTCTTTAAGGAACCAAGTATCATTCTGTTTTTATCGAATGGGATAAGTGTCTGAACATCTATTAATTCTACTGATATATCATGAGACGCAAGTTGTTTTACAGCCTCAGCAGCAATTCTTACTGTAGAACCATAGGTTACCAGAGTAAGATCTGTTCCCTCATTTAGTATTTCAGGAATACCAAGCTGCAAACGAAATTCGCCAATGTTGTCAGGCATAATTTCTTTCAGTCGGTATCCATTTAAAGGTTCTATGACAATTGCAGGATCGCAACCTTCGAGCAGTGTATTATAAAAACCTGCTGCTCTTGTCATATCTCTTGGAGCGCATACATAAATTCCTCTTACCGAATTGATTACCATGCTCATAGGGGAACCTGAGTGCCAGATCCCTTCCAGACGGTGACCGCGGGTACTGATTATCAACGGAGCAAGCATTCTGCCTGCTGTCCTGTAATAAGTAGTGGCAAGATCATCGCTCAATAACTGCAGAGCATACATCAGATAATCGAGATATTGAATTTCTGCAATTGGCCGCATTCCTCTCAGCGCCATACCTATACCTTGTCCCAGAATAGTAGCTTCCCTAATGCCCGTATCGGTGATACGCAGTTCCCCAAACTTTTTCTGTAACCCCTCAAGAGTTTGATTTACACCTCCTATATTACCCACATCCTCTCCGAATATTGCCAGTAGGGGGTATTTCGCAAACAGCTTATCATAATTGTCTCTTAAAATCTGTCTTCCGGGTACCTCAGGCGAGGTAGCAGAATATACCGGAGGAACTGGCTTCACATTAAGAACTGACGAAGGAGTTTCGTTATAAAGAAATGAATCATAGCTAATTCTCGCATCCTCATAGTTCCGTTTAAGCCATCCCTGAAGTTCCTCTTTCAGGTTATCTGATTTCAGGCACGATGCGCAAACATTTCTCAATATTTTACGTGCAGTAACAAAATTATCCTTTCTGATGGGTGATATAACTTTAATAAGCTCTTCAGTAAAATTGTCGACTGATTCTTCTTTTGACTTTTCTGTACACCTGCATGATCGGTCTTTTATTATTTTAACCAGAGCATCACGTTCCGTCTTTATCGGATTCTGGAACATCTCCCACCCTTTCAGTCTCGCATCCTTAGCTTCAGCTTCTGCGTCAGCTACAAGTTTGTCGAGTTCTTCAGATTTTGCAATTTCCGATTCCAGTATCCATTCCCTCATTTTCTTTATCGGATCAAAATCCTCCTCCCACTTCAAACGTTCCTCGCTTTTATATCTCTCGTGCGAACCTGATGTAGAATGTCCCAAAGGCTGAGTGACATCTTCAATATGAAATATCACAGGAGTATGCTCTTTTCTGCATATCGCTATTCCTTCCTCGTAAAGCCTGATAAGTCCGGGATAATCCCAGCCCTTACCCTTAAAGATTCTGATTCCGGGTTTATCTTTTTCACTCTCAAAGCCTTTAAGAATCTCAGAAATACTTCCTTTTGTTGTCTGGTACTTTTTTGGAACAGATATTCCGTAGCCATCATCATATACCGAAACTGCCATCGGTACCTGAAGTACCCCGGCTGCATTTATTGTCTCCCAGAAATATCCCTCTGAGGTGCTGGCATCACCTATTGAACCAAAGGCAACTTCATTTCCATTTAAAGAAAGAGTTGAAAACTTTTGAAGATCTTTGTTTTGTCTGAATAATTTTGAAGCGTACGCCAGACCAAGTAAACGAGGCATCTGACCTGCTGTAGGGGAGATATCAGCCGAGGAATTCTTTTGTTTTGTCAGGTCTAAAAATGACCCGTCAGGGTTGATGTTAGGTACAGAAAAGTGATTATTAAAAACCCTTCCTCCGCTCCCGCCTCGTATTTCCCTGTTTGTATTTCCGTAAAGCTGGTGGAAAAATTCCAGAGAGTTGTAAAGCCCCATAGCCATCATCCACGTCTGGTCCCTGTAATAACCCGATCTCCAGTCGCCGTTCTTAAATTGTTTTGCAAGAGCAATCTGAATTATTTCTTTCCCTGCACCGAATATTCCAAACTTTGCTTTACCGGTAAGAACCTCTTTACGACCTATTATGCTTAAGATCCTGTTAAGGTTTGCCAGTCTGAAATCTGACAGGATAGTCTCTTTCTTAATATGGGTAGCAGTTGGGTTGGTTGTTTGTTTCATTTTATTTCAATTGATTGAAAATCAAATTTTGTTCTCTCATAGTTAACAAAATATATCAGCTGTTGTTTAATTTTCAAAGATAAAAGATTAACTATTTATATTATAATAATATGAGTGTCAGTAATTTTGTACAAAACCCCATTGATTTTGACTTCGTCGAGCTCCGCTTCGCTTCGGTTCTTCGTTTACCCCTACTCCGCCGGCTGGCGGAGAGCGAAGAACCGAACCCCGCATGCGGGTGAGCTCGGCGCAGCCAAAATCAATTTACTCCCCTTGGGGACGGGGTAAATAAATTGATTTTCAAGCTATTTGTAATTAATTAAGCATGATTGCCATTCTCATTTTATAAAAATGGCTAACCCCTCAGACAAAGTTACTAAATTTATTATAACCAGCCATTTTTGCTCCACTGAGTGTCTAATGTGCTTTTTTCGAATTTACTTTTCTCCCTCTGTTTCAGAAACAGAATCAGCAAATTTTGGTGAAATCCAGGTTTGGAAATTACCATTTTCATCTGAATAGATCAGGTATGCACTAAATTCAGGATGAGAACCCAGGAATTGAATAGTTTTTTCTTTACCCATAACCATACAGGCCGTTGCAATTCCATCTGCCATTGCACAATCGTCAGCTAATATTGAAACGCTGAGCAGAGTGTTTTTTGCAGGATATCCTGTTTTCGGATCAATTTCGTGAGAGTATTTAATACCATCTTCAACATAAAATTTTCTGTAGTTACCAGAGGTAGCAAGAGCTTTGCCGGAAATTTTGGCTATCGCCTGAAGTGTCTGTCCGGGCGACATATTATTGTCAACAGGCTTATCAATTCCAATTCTCCAGAGTGCTCCGGCCCTGGTTCCCTTTCCTCTTACTTCTCCGCCAATCTCTACAAGGTAATTTTTAATATTCAGAGAGTCAAAAAAGCCGCAGATCACGTCAACTGAATAACCAGGGGCTATCGCATTAACATCCAGGAAAATACCCGAATCAGATTTTATTACATGTCCGTTTTTTATTGATACCTTGCTCATTCCGACAAACTTCATCAGACTATCGCGCTTAGCTTCTGTAAAATTCTTATGTTCATCCGGACCAAAGCCCCAGGCTCTTACCAAGGGACCAACAGTAATATCGAAAGCACCTCCTGTCATTTCTGAAATTAAAGCCGATTTTGCAAAGACTTCGGTAAAGTATAAATCAGTCATAACAACCTCATTACGGTTTATTCTCGAAATGATTGATGAATCGTTGTAAGTCGATAGCGACATATCGAATTCGTGAAGAATGTTTTCAACTTTTACCTTTAAGTCTTCCTGATTTATATTTTGCTTATTCTCGTATACCATACTATAAGTCGTTCCCTGTGTGAAACCAGTGACATTATCGAAAACAGATTTTTTGTCTTTGCATGCCGGCAATACAACCGCAAAAATTAATAAGGCTGATACTAACTTGTTATTCATAATGTTAATAAAATATAAATACAGTAAAAGTACAATACAATCTTACTGAATATTTGATCCTGTTCAAAATATGCCACAACATTTACCTACTTTTAATGTTTTAATGAGAGTTTACCTATCAATCATGAGAATAGTTTCATTTATTATAATCTTAATCAACTTCGCATCTGTAAGCGGGCAGCAAAGTTATCCTGATTCTGTCCTATACTCCAATCATACTTTTAATGATAAGATAAAAACAGTTCAACTATACAAAGAGGGATGGAATCTTTCTTATCCGATAATGAAACTCAACAGTAATGATAAACTGGTTCTACACTTCGATCTTCTTGGAGACAATGCTGAAACTTACTGCTATACTTTCGTTCATTGTGATAAAGACTGGAAAAAATCTGATATTTTCCCAAATGATTATCTCGAAGGGTATGCGGAAAATCAAATCGAAGATTATCAAAGCTCTTTTAACACAACAGTCAGCTATACACACTATATGCTGAGTTTTCCTAATGAGATGGTGAAATTAACATTGTCGGGCAATTACATTCTGATAATTTACCCTATCGGGAAACCTTTAGAACCAGCAATAACACAAAGGTTTATAATAACTGAAGATGCCGTAAATATAAATATTACTGCACACAGACCACTAATGACAAAAGATAACAATACAAATCAGCAGGTCGATTTTACAATAGATTACTCTGCTCTTAGTATAAATGATCCATATAGAAATATCTATGCTTTTATCCTTCAGAATGGCAGGTGGGACAATGCAAAACATAATCTGAAACCAGAGTTTTTTGGAATTAACGAACTTAAATACAATTCATTATCAGACAAGAATATTTTTAAGGGAGGAAATGAATACCGGTATTTCGATATTAAAAGCATTCGTTATCAGACTGAATTTGTGAAAAGAATAGATTATGTAGCTCCATACTACAACGTTTATCTCACTCCCTCAGAAAACAGGGAATTTAAACCATATTTCTACTGGCAGGACTTTAACGGGAAATTCTTTATTGCTTTTCAGGAAGGTCAAAAACCCGATATTAATGCAGACTATGTAAACGTTTTTTTTACACTTCCTTCGAAACAAGCGCTTCCCGGGGGAAAGATGTATGTATCGGGCAATCTGAATAACTGGGCTTTCAATAAAAACAATCTGATGACATACAACTCTGAAAGAGGAGAATATGAATGTACAATGCTATTGAAACAGGGTTGGTATAATTACGAATATGTTTTTCAGAAAGATGGTTCGAAAGAAGGAACAGCATCTGCATTCGAGGGCAGCCATTATGAAACCGAAAACGATTACACAGTCCTGGTATATTATAGAAATCCCCGCGATCGTTACGACAGGGTAATAGGTACTTCTACTGCAAACACACTAAACAAGATGACAAATTAATTTCTGTTAAGAGAAATATAGCTCTTAAGTGAAGAAATTTGTTTGCCGGATCTAATTCCAACTCAAAAAAGTTGCTTAATTATTTTATTTGTTACCTGAAATGTACTTTATTTACTTATTCAAGAAACAATTATTAATAACTCATTTGTATAGCTCATTAAACCTAAGCCATGACCCGGAAAATATTTCTGATTTTTATCGCGCTGATATATATTCTATCAGCCTCCACTGCACAAACTATCGTATCGCCAAAGGAACATTTCGGATTTAATATTGGTGACAACTATAAGCTTGCCACGTATACCCAAACCGAAGCATATTTTAAAAAGATCGCTGCAGCTTCAAATCGGGTAAAGCTTGTTAATATGGGTGAAACAGAAGAGGGACGCACTCAATATATGATGATTGTATCTTCACCTGAAAATATAAAAAACCTCGGCCATTATAAAGAAATCTCTCTAAAGCTGGCACGTGCTGAAAACATTTCCGATAAAGATGCTCAGGCACTGGCTTTGGAGGGAAAAGCAGTCGTTTGGATCGATGGCGGACTACATGCTACAGAGACTGTCGGAACACACCAACTGATCGAAACAATTTACAGATTTGTGAGCGGTAATGATCCGGAAACCTTACGAATACTAAATGAAGTTATAATCCTTTTTGCACATGCCAATCCTGATGGACAGGAATTGGTGTCAAACTGGTATATGAGTAATCCGGACACTCTAAAAAGATCATATTCCCAATTGCCCAGGCTATATCAGAAATATGTTGGTCATGATGATAACCGTGATTTCTTTATGATGAACATGAAGGAAACAAAGAACATTAGCAGGCAATTGTATATTGAATGGATGCCGCAGATCCTTTACAATCATCACCAGGCCGGTCCGGCAGGTTCAGTTGTTGCTGGTCCTCCTTACCGCGATCCTTTCAACTATCTGATTAACCCTCTCACCATTACAAGCATTGATGCTGTAGGCGCAGCTATGATAAACAGGTTAAATGCAGAAGGCAAGCCTGGATTTACAAAACTTAATGGCGCATCTTTTTCGACGTGGTATAATGGAGGATTACGAACTACCTCTTACTTCCATAATGTGGTGGGTCTGTTAACAGAAATTATAGGTAATCCTACTCCTGCTTCTGTTCCTTTAGTTCCTTCACGTCTCATTCCAAGCGGTGCAACTCCATTTCCTGTTACACCTCAAAAATGGGTTTTCCGGCAATCGATTGAATATTCCGTTTCTCTGAATTATGCAGTGCTCGATTATGCAGCACGTAACAGGGAACATCTTTTATATAATATTTACCTGATGGGAAAAAACGCAATTGAAGCCGGAAGCAAAGATTACTGGACTTCAACACCAAAACGTATTGAGGCAATCAATAGTGCGTATGCTAAAGATCAGTCAGGCAGAAGAAGTAATGACTCTACAGCCAACACCGGAAGAGGAAGAAGTGCAGATATGCCTCTGAAATACTACGATCTCGTTTTCCGTGATTCCTCACTTCGCGACCCTCGTGGTTATATTATCACTGCCAGCCAGTCTGATTTTCCAACAGCAGTTACTTTTATCAATTCCCTTATCCAATCAGGAATAAAAGTTCATAAGGCAACGGCAGATTTTTCAGTCGAAGGGAAAAAATACCCTTCAGGTTCATACATTGTACTTACAAATCAGGCTTTTCGTCCGCACGTTCTGGATATGTTTGATCCCCAGGATCATCCAAATGATTTTCAATATCCGGGCGGACCACCGATAAGACCTTATGACATAGCAGGATGGACTCCGGCCTTCTCAATGGGCTTTCAGTTTGACAGAATACTCAATTCATTTGAAGGTCCCTTTACCCAGGTACCTTATGGGGAGCTTCAAAAGCCCGGAGGAACTTTTAAAAAATCCAGCAGCGGTGGCTATATTCTTGATTGCCAAACCAATAATTCATTTATAGCAGTTAATGATCTTTTAAAATCGGGAGTTGAGATCTATCGGATAACTAAACCATCAGCCAATAAAGCTTCATTTAAGCAAGGATCATTTTTTGTACCGGCCAAGGGTAAAGCAGATGCCATTCTTGAAAAAGAAGCTAATGAATCCGGACTTAATATTATTTCAGTTTCGAGTCGGCCTGATGGGGCAACTGAAAGACTTTCAGCTTCAAGAATAGCACTATGGGATATGTACGGCGGGTCAGCGCCCTCCGGCTGGACACGATGGATTCTTGAACAGAACAATTACCCCTTCAGCCTCATTTACGCGAAGGAAATTGATGGCGGAAAATTGCGTGAAAAATATGATGTAATAATATTTGTAAGCGACGCTATTCCTTCTTTAACCCAGGAGGGGCGATCGGGTCAGTATGTGGCAAGAGACCAATCTGCCAGAGAAAATGAGGTTCCTAAGGAATATCAGAATCAGGTTGGGCGTATTACAGCAGCTAACTCCATACCTTCTCTGAAAATATTTCTTGAGGCAGGAGGAACCATAATAACAATCGGTTCAAGCACTAACCTCGCTTATCATCTCAAGCTACCGGTAAAAGATGCGCTTGTTGAAATGAGCAATGGAAAATTACAATCCTTGCCGGCTGAGAAGTATTTTATACCCGGAAGTATTCTTTGGGTAGAAGTAGATTCTACGATATCTGCAAGCTGGGGCATGCGATCGAAAGCTGATGTTTTCTTTGACAGTAGTCCGGTATTTAAGCTCGAAGCAGAGTCCGTTTCAAAAGGAGATATAACACCAATCGCATGGTTTGCATCTGATAAATCACTCAGAAGCGGCTGGGCCTGGGGACAGGAATATCTTCAGGATGGAGTTGCTGCATTCAGTGCAAAGGTTGGTTTCGGAAAATTATTTGCATTTGGTCCTGAAATTTTATTCCGCGGCCAAACGCACGGCACTTACAAATTTTTATTTAACGAGCTATATACCACCGGTAAATCTGATTTGACAAATACTAAATAAATCAATTTCAATTCTATCAAAAAAATCCCTAACTTTGCCAAACTAATAACTTTGGATGTTTAAATTTAAGACGGATTTGGTGAATTAAATAACCTTTGGTATTCAACCCAGGGTTGTCCCTAAGCTTAACTGCGGCAAATTCTTGCCGGGGTTATTTTCATATCTATATTAATAATAGTTTAAGGCCAGGCAATCGTTATTATTTATTCTTTTGCTATGGTTTCAACAGTATAAATTTAAACATCATGAGTAACGAAAATAAATCAATTCACGAATTCGACTTCAATTTAATCTGCGAATATTTTTCAAGACTGGAACGACAAGGGCCTGGTAGCCCCGAAGTAACTATTAAAGCGCTGAGCTTTATCGATAATCTAACTAACGAATCCCGTATTGCCGACATTGGTTGCGGAACAGGTGGCCAGACAATGGTGCTTGCACAGCATGCTCCGGGAAAAATTACAGGCATCGACTTATTTCCCGCTTTTATAGACCTTTTCAACTTAAATGCAAAAAAACTGAATTTTCAGGATAGAATTAAAGGTGTCGTCGGTTCTATGGAGAACCTTTCTTTTCAGAATGAAGAATTAGACCTGATATGGTCGGAAGGAGCAATTTATAATATCGGTTTCGAACGGGGTTTGAACGAGTGGCGGAAATTACTGAAAACGGGAGGCTTTCTTGCCGTTTCAGAAGTATCGTGGTTTACCGAAGAACGGCCTGCCGAAATCAATGAGTTTTGGAAGGATGCTTATCCTGAGATAGACACTATTCCAAATAAGGTCCTCCTGATGCAAAAAGCCGGATATATTCCCATTGCGACATTCATCCTGCCTGAAAACTGCTGGACAGAAAATTTCTATGCTCCGCAAGTTATGGCTCAGGAGGCCTTCCTGAAGAAATATGCCGGAAATAAAACAGCTGAAGAGTTCATAGCAAGCGAACGTCATGAAACTCAATTATATTACAGGTATAAAGAATATTATGGCTACGTATTCTATATCGGGAAAAAGATATAAATAGTTAAGAAAGAAGGATTGCTCCTGTTTTTTCAGGACAATCCTTCCATCTATCAAATTAAAACTTTTGCTTGCGTTGATATACTCAGCCATGACGTAGTGCAATGCGGCTTAATATTTGGTTTCATAAATGTCGAGGAGCCACCTGTAAAAACTCTCTTTCCACAGATCAACTGAAAGACCATTATTGTAAGCCATTCCGAAACCATGATCGCCTTTAGAATAAATATGCAATTCGGATTTATTCACATCAGAGGCTATTGCTGCTAAGTATGGAATAACCGTTTTTATAGGTAACTTTCTATCATTACGAGCAGCAGCCATAAAGAAAGGAGGCAATTTGTCCTTCTTTTTAAATTTCTGGAAGGCACCAATATTATTCCCGTGATAAATGAGACCAACAAAACTGGGAGTCCAGTCGTATGTACCTTCGGTAGATTTAAAAACAAGTTTTTCAGATATCCATCCACCTGCTGAAAAGCCAACTATTCCAACTTTATTTTTGTCAAATAATAATTTGTCAGAAAAAGACTTTAGTGTAATTATGGCAGTCTGGGCATCTTTCAAAACGGCATCCTGATAAGTAGATAACGGGATCAGAAATTCTCCTTTCACATTTTTCTCATTTGTACGGTACTTAAGAACAAGACAGGAAATACCTTTCTGAGACAACCAGATAGCAAGATCGTTACCCTCCTTATCAATCCAGTTGTTTACCAATCCACCTCCGGGGTAAATTACGACACCAATATGCTTATTATTTGAAGCAGATCCCGGGTATAGAAAGTAGGTGGGAATTGAAATGAAACTATATACTCTGTTTTTCCCTGAAAGTGATTTTGGATTCACCATTGAGTCTACAAACGACTCACTGTTTTTATGAATGATTGGATTATCCTTTATTCCGTCAGGATAAAGGAGTTTTTCTTCAGGTATTTGTCCTGATGCAATACTGGTTTTAACTAAGATGAAAACAAAGAATAAAAAAATAAATCTTTTCATAATTTTTCGGTTTTAAAATTTATCAATTGTCACCCTGTTAAAGGTATTGATTTTGAATAAATAACTATAATTATCCCGATGTTTGTCTGGTGCCCGTGCAAGGTATAGGCTCAGTGGTAGATGTAGTAAACGTTGGTGGCGAGCAAAATCGATCTGCTGACAAGAATACCTTACTATAACAATGATTACAGCCTTGACCTGGCAGATCTCCTGCCACATAATTGGAAGGCTGCCAGCGAACTCTCAAAGACTCCTGTGGAACACCACATGCTTACCACCCAAAGAAGTGCTATTTTTTAAAGTCTAAAATTCCAAATACTTGATCGTGGGGTACACTAATGTCAATGATCTCAAATTTAGGAATTGTCTTATTCTTTAATAATCTAAAAGTGTTTTGTGATCTTTTATCACTTGTGACAAAGTATGAAATTGAATTATCTGTGTCTGCCTGAGCAAATAGTTTTGAATCATTCGGAATTATTGCCCTGGGACGAAGAGATTCTTTTGAAATGCTATTTTCTGAAAAAATTATACGGGCAAAGTCACCTGTTTTTTCTGCATGGTCCAGATTAAATGGAACTATCAATATATTTTTTAGTGGTAATTCTGCTATCCTGCCACCTACACAATACTCGGCAATTGAGATGGTAGAAATCTTCATAATAATTTCATTGTCAAGAAAATATTTAAAATATCCTTTGGCATTTTCATGTAAAGGATCTTCATCATTAAGAAGACGGATAAAGAAGCTGGTATCTAATAAAACACTATGCACCATAATCACCCCTGATTTGATCTATCCATAAATCCGGGTCAATA
>DATCHE010000025.1:0-38391 GCA_036508535.1 Bacteroidales bacterium
GGATGAGACCAGTATGGACCATCTCCGTTAGTGATCCGGAATGAACTGATTATATCGAGTTTTTCACTGTTTGGTCTGACCAGTGCCATGTTTCCGGTCTTTTCTTCATAAATATACATCAATCCTTCTGCCGATATTACGGATCCCTTATTATACCAATCGGTTATCCACATTGTTTTGCCTGTAGTCCAGTCGACACATATCCATCTGCCTTTTGAGTTTGAGTCGTGTGTAGAGCTGTAAATATAATTTCCTATCAGAACCATTCCTCCAACATGTGGATTGATCTCCGGATTTTTCCAGACAAGAGTCGGATCGGTTCCATCAAAGTTTATTTTAATCTTAGCAGAGGTCTGGCCGTAACCATTGGCAGCAAAAACGAACCCATCGCGGTATATAGGTGTCTGGATGTAATTTTTACCACCCTTCTGATCATCGTTTACAGAGCCGAAATTGAATTTCCATAACATTTTACCATCGGCAGCATTAACTCCGATTATATACGTTAAAGTATGGGTTACAATTATCTTCATTCCTTTGTCTGTAATTAACAAGGGGTTTGTATATTGAGTACCTTCGTTCAAAGGTGCAGTTTCCCAAATTACTTTTCCGTTATCAACGTTGAAGGCTACCATTGATGCCATGTTGCCGCCGGGGGTTGCTATTACTTTGTTATCTACAACTAATGGTGATTCGGAAATACCAAACCGTTGTACTGTTGCATTATACTTCTGATAATAATTAACTGTCCAGGCAATTTTACCTTCTTTTGTAACACAAACCAGGTCGCCCTTTCCGCTTATAACAAATATCTTTCCATTAGAATAAGTCGGGGTGCAACGGCTTTCAGGGGAGTTTACATTAGTGGCCGATAAACCATATATCACTTCCCAGTTTTTCTTCCCATCCTGACTTAAAGATGTCAAAACATCATTTGGTCCTTTTTCTCCAGTGATATAAACTGCATCACTGGTAACAGTAGCACTGGAATAACCAAGACCTATTTCAGTGGCTTCCCATAGTAGTAAAGGACCAGATGAAGGCCATTCTTTTAAGAGTCCGGTTTCATTAAAAATTCCGCTTCGTGCAGGTCCTCTAAAACCAATAGGTTGACCGCTAACTTCAATTGTAATAAATGATATAAGAATCATTTTAATCGCTATCTTCATAAGATTTGTCTTCATAAATTTTCAGGAGTAATTGTTTATTAAAATACAAAATAAACTAAAGTATTTATCAATCCATTAAAAACACTTATTTACTTATTGTTCTTAAAAAGTCTGACACTCAAACCAAAATCAGGATCTACTTTTTCAAGCCCGGCAGATTCAGTGTAAGCACCCAGTTTAAATTGCCAAACTTGTTTCTCATCTTCTGAAGTATCGCTCCAGTAATGAGCACTTGCACCCAGACTATTAAAAGCACCGCGAGCATATCTTTCTCCACCGAATATGCTGTTAAAGTCACTGCTGCCACCTGCTTTTAAATGGTCATAAACTTTTTTACTATCGCCACCAAGGTGGGCGTGTAATGTCTCCCACTCGGCTTTTGAAGGTAAATGCCATCCACTTGGAGCTAGTGTTTTTGCCGCCTTCCAATCATATAAATATCCGTATTTTATTATATTCCCTTCTTTGTCATCGTAGGCCCAGAAATTCCCATTTGCAGGTTTTTTTGAAAGATTTTCAGCCATAATTATCTGATCACCTATTTTTATTATTTTATGTATTGATCCATCGCTTTCATCATGGAATGTCCCATGACCGCATATCTGGCAGGCACCATCTTTCAAAAGATGTTTATCGCTACGCACCTTGCCGCAGTTTGAGCATTTTTCACAATTCCTCAGCCACGAGTGTTGATTTTCCCTTGTTTTACCGCACTTTGCACATTTGTCACAATCTTTCGACCAGTTATGTGCGGCTTCATCAAATGTCTGACCGCATTTTGAGCAAACTCCGCAGTCGGCTGAAACTTCATGTTCTTCATCCCTTATTTTGCCACATTCTGAGCATATACAACCGGCCCATGAATGAAGACCAACTTTACATTTTAATGACATAATTACCTCCTTTTTATGCTAATATATTATTAATCAAGGTCAAGCATTACTTTTTGTTACCATGTAACCAAAAGAAACAATCTGCTTTTTTATTTGTACTAATATAAACCAGATTTTGTTTAGTTCTTCAAAACGAAATTGATTTTTTAAAACTTTTCTTTTCGTTCAGAATACGGTAATGAATCTATTGGTAGTTATTTATATTGCATTTATTAATAATTTGAGCAGGAAAAAGGTGACCATACTACAAAAACATATTCACGATAATCAGGAAGAGCTTTTTGCATTGATATATGGGAGAGACATATCAAAGATCATTCAGTTTTATCATAGCACCATATCTACGAAATCGATGATTGCCAGGTGAAGTGTCTCTAGCTACAGTTCTGTTAACGTTTTTCTGATATTCATCTTCATTGGCGTATTTTTTATATGTGCTGATGTTCATAAATTTAATTCAGGAAAGATCTATATCATAGTTGCCTACCTCTGGACATTTATCGCATCGAAAGATTATATGCCTGAGTTTGTGTATAGTCCTGCCTCAGTAAAGGATTTTTATGTAAAGTTTAATAAGTACCCGGCAATTGATATTATGGCTGATGACGGACTTGAATCCTGATGAATTATCTTCTATCAGCCGATTTGTTTTAAAATAAGTTATTAAAAGCCTTTGCAACAAGAAAGGCTGCAGTAGCGGCGGTGATGCCGATAAGTGTTACTTTTAAAGCTCCTTTTATAGGTGCCTGACCAGTTACCTTGCTCTTAAAATACCCGAAAAAGAACAGACAGATTATTGTGAGCATAGCAGAAATTACTAACCCTTCATACGGAGTTTTTGTAACAAAATATGCGGTCAACGGTATTAGCCCTCCCACTATATATGATAACCCAATAGTGGCAGCACTATTCCTGGCGCGGTTTTTATCAGGTTTCTCCAATCCTAATTCATATTTCATCATAAAATCTACCCATTTATCCTTGTCTTTTGCAAGTTCATCAGCAATGATATTCTGTGTTTGCTCATTTAATCCGTACTGTGCAAAAACAAGTCTTATCTCTTCCTTCTCTTTTTCAGGAATGATCTCAACTTCAGCATATTCCTTTTGAAGCTCAGACTGAAAATGTTCTTGTTCTGTCTTGCCTGCAAGGTAGCCGCCAAGTCCCATAGCAATGCTTCCAGCAACTATTTCAGCAATACCGGCCGTGATTACCACCGAATTGCTTTGCACGGCTCCGCTTAACCCTGCAGCCAGAGCAAAAGGTACAGTTAAACCATCAGACATGCCAATTACGATATCAGTAATAAAATCAGAACTTCTTAAATGTTCTTCCTTGTGGGTAGCGATTATTTCCGTCATAAGTTTCGATTTAAGAAGATTCGCTTTTAAACAACATTCCTGCAAATATTTAGTTATTAATAAGCCAGCAATCAATATTAACTAATTAATTTCGATTTTATGAAAACTCTGAAAAACTATATTGGTGGGGCTCTTTTCATTTTGGTTACAAAGTATGTAACCAGGGGGAAATAATAACCTATACTTACTATTTAAGTTAGCGTCCGGGATCTTCTGCCTTCCATTTCATAGACATTAAAACCCGATTCTTTCCATTAAATTTATAAATTTGAGTTTAAATTAACAAACCCTGTTATTATGAAAGAACTTGTGCGCTGCCGTCCATGCGGATTTGTAATTGAATCAGATAAACTGGGAGATGTATGTCCTGCTTGCGGAATGCCAAGAAAAGTCTTCGAACCTTACCGGGAACGGGTTTCCCTCAACAGATTAATTTTGTTGAATTTCGACCTTCATCCCATTATAATACACCTTTCACAGGCGCTTGTAATTTTGATCCCTTTAGTAACGGTAATAACGTATCTTTTCAATAATTTCTATCCTGAAGTATTGAAAAGTGTTTTAATATTTTCTGTAGTTGTCTTTCCGGTAACTCTCGTACTTGCAATAATTTCAGGAATTATAGATGGTCTGACTCGTTTCAAAACCCTGAATACGCCTCTCCTGTTACGGAAAATTTTGGCAAGCAGTGTAATAATTGTGTTATCAATTTTACTCTTTTTTGTTTCGCAATATGAGAATTTTGGCATAATAACAATTGCGTTGAGCCTTATCTGTCTTGCTACCGGTATTCAGCTCGGTTTATGGGGTAAGAAACTTATAAATGTTATATTGCCAGGAACTTATCCTCAGAAAAAAGGTAATAAGGCCAGCCAGCCAAAAGAAGAAGTCTAGCAGTTTTTTATCGCTTTAATCCCGATTGCCGGTGAGAACGATTAAGTTTTACTTTGAACACCTGATAATGGGTTCTTAGTGATTTATGCTATTTTTGCATATGATAAAGAAGATTAATGATAACTATTATCGACTATAAAACAGGAAATTTAGGTTCGATTCAAAATATTTTGAAGAAAATTGGAGAGCAATCAATTATCACTTCTGATAAAAAGGATATTGCTGCTGCTTCGAAAATTATTTTACCGGGGGTAGGTGCCTTTGATACTGGCATGAAAAACCTTGTTGAACTTGATTTGGTCGATATACTAAATAAGAAAGTTCTGGAAGAAAAAACTCCTGTTTTAGGTATTTGTCTTGGTATGCAGCTACTCTCGAAAGGTAGCGAAGAAGGATCCTTTAAGGGCCTGGGCTGGATAGATGCAGAAACGATCCGTTTCAGATTTATAGACACTTTGGAATACAAAATACCACATATGGGTTGGAATTTTACTGTTCAACGCAAAGAGAGTAAATTATTTTCCGGAATGTTCCCTGAACCACGTTTCTATTTTGTACATTCCTATTATTTTAAGGCGAATGATGAGGGTGACATTCTGACTTCAACAAGTTATGAATCTGAATTTACATCGGCTATCGAAAAGGGTAATATACTCGGAGTGCAATTTCATCCTGAAAAAAGCCATAAATTCGGAATGAAACTCTTAAAGAACTTTGTTGATTCTTATTGAAATGAAAATAAAGAGAATTATTCCCTGTTTATTGTTGCGAAACAATGGATTGGTAAAAACAACAAAATTTAAAGATTCAGTTTACATTGGAGATCCAATAAACACAATTAAGATATTCAATGAGAAGGAGGTTGATGAGATCTTTTTTCTGGATATAGATGCAACTAAATTAAAAAAGGAGCCTCCCTACGAATTAATTCATAATCTTGCAAGCGAATGTTTTATGCCGTTCGCTTACGGCGGAGGAATCAACTCTTTACAACAGATTGAAAAAATTATTAAATCGGGGGCTGAAAAAATAATCATCAATTCGCAGGCTTTCCTAAAAAAAACATTTGTTAAGGAAGCTGTTAATCAGTTTGGAAGTTCAACTATTGCTGTTTCAATAGATGTTAAAAAGGAGTTTTTTAAAGGGAACATTGTATATATAAAAGGTGGTACTCAAAGCACAGGGAAAAACGCTGTTGATTACGTCAGGGAAATGGAGAATGAAGGGGCTGGTGAAATTATGATAAATTCTATAGATAGGGATGGAGTCATGGAAGGATATGATGTTGAATTAATTAAAAGTATTTCAAAATCTGTAAGAATACCGATAATAGCCTGTGGCGGAGCCGGAAAATTGGATGATTTCAGAGTTGCAGTAAAGAATGGGGGAGCTTCAGCTGCAGCTGCAGGAAGCTTTTTTGTCTTTCATGGCAAGCGACGTGCCGTATTAATTACATATCCATCATATTCCGAAATTTCAAAATTATTCGACTGATTTTTATGAAAACAAACACTTACCAGATTTGCAAACGGTGTATAATGGATACCACTGACCCGGATATCGAATTCGATGATGAGGGAAATTGCAACCATTGTAATTCTGCACTCGAAGCGGCTGGGGAAATCTGGTTTAATGACAATAGCGGAGAAAAATTGCTTGATGGAATTTTTAATAAGATCAGGCATGAAGGAAGGAAAAAGGAATTTGATTGCATTGTTGGAATTAGTGGTGGGGTAGATAGTTCTTATCTGACTTATCTCACAGTGAAAAAGGGTTTACATCCTTTGGTTGTCCATGTTGATTGTGGCTGGAATTCGGAGCAGGCTGTGAAAAATATTGAGAACATTGTAAAAAAATTGAATATTGAATTACATACTTTTGTTGTTAACTGGGAAGAGATGAAGGACTTGCAACGTTCATTTTTTAAGGCAAGTCTGCCCGACCAGGATATCCCCCAGGATCATGCCATTTTTGCTGCGTTTTATAAATTTGCTGACGAAAATAATATAAAGTACGTTCTGAATGGAGCGAATTTCTCTACGGAATGTATTAATGTTAATGCCTGGGGATTTCAGGCTATGGATTACAGGCATCTGAAAGCTGTTCACAAAAGATACAGTGAAAAAAGATTAAAAGATTATCCTCATGTTAATTTCTTTCAGAGATACATATATTATACTCTCATAAAGAAGATGATTATTATAAGTCCCTTAAATTATATAAACTACAATAAGAATGAGGCAATTGAAACTCTGAAAACAGATCTGGGATGGCAATATTATGGTGGGAAACATTATGAATCGAGGTTTACAAAGTTCTTTCAGAGTTATTATCTGCCGGTAAAATTCAATTTTGATAAACGAAGGGCTCATTTATCAAGTTTAATAGTTTCGGGACAGATAACCAGAGATGAAGCACTGATTGAAATGAAGGAAGATGTTTATTCTAAAACAGACATTGGGAATGATCTTGAGTATGTTGCCAAAAAACTCGACTGGTCACCCGAGGAATTCAGAGCTATAATTAGCCTTCCTCCAAACAGGCACGAAAACTTTCCATCTAACGAATCACTATTCAGAATTGGAATGAAAATCAGAAATTTCTTTCGATGATATTAACCCCCTTCCCAACCTTCTCCGCCAGCTGGCGGAGAAAGGAGCTAAAACCCCCAGCTTAGGCTACGGGATTGAATTTGAAAGGTTTGCAACCTGAAACGACGGATATCCCCGTGCTCCGGAAGTACTATAAAACCCCGTAAACTTAAGCTTGTAGTAACCCCCTCTCTGATCTTTAATAAGATAAAATATTTTTGGATTGATCTTATAGGAATCGTTCTTGTAATCCTTCCATAAATATCCTATTGCGTCCTGTGCGTGGGAGAATGTATAATTACTAACATCACTAATAGTTGTACCAGAGTATGAATTAATTGTGTCAGATACGGCAGTTGTTCCCATAGGGTTGAGATATACTCCCCTTACCAGATATGGCGTTGCGACATTGTTATTATCAAAGAGTATTGTTGAGTATTGGGTAAAACACAGATCCCATTCACTATCCTCCGGCTGGACCGGCACTGTAATGCCACCGTTGCTGAAAGAAAAGAGTGTAAACCGTCTTTTATTGTCAATTGGTATTTGAAAATTATGTTCTTCCGATCCGTCAATATTGCTAAAGCGGATCGAATAAATGTTATTCTCAAAATGATCAAACACAACTTTTTTAAGTCCGTATGGAATGCCATTATTATCTAAGCCCAGATCAATTATATATACTTTTTTTGGGAATACCGGAAGGGCGGGATTAGCAAAGTCGGCCCAGTTGCCTATAGCAGTTTTGTTAAGATCTCCGCTGGAATCGTCAAAAATCATAGTGTCGCATACATTACTTGTAATTCCGGTAAAATCAGTCGATCCGGTGTTCCCTGCATGCATAAATCTGGAACTGTTTAATATAATATGGTGCCCCGGCCCGTTCGATTCAAATCCGAGATCCCAGTCTGTGAATGAGTTATAGGAGGTAACTGAATTGTTCTGAAGGCTATACCAAATCTGATAGTCGTACATGGAATATGGTATTTCAACTATTTCAACAGCAGAAGGAACCACCGGAAAATCCTCGCGAAAACAACCCGTGAGAACCAAAAGAGAAACCAATATTGTTAAAAACCTCATATTATTTCAATATAGTAAACGACATTTTTAAGAAGACCAATCTTCCATAACTGACGGGGCTTTCCCCGTTCGACGAGGTATGAGCTCCATCTGATACATTACCGGTAATGTTGATATTTGTGTTGTTGAGAATATTCTTTACACCGGTTGAGAGAATTAGTCTGTTTGAATAGAACTTTCTGAGAAGAGTCAAATCGAGATTATGATACGCACTCATACTTCCGGTGCTTATTTCGTTTTTTTCATTTACACTGAAAAGCCACGATTTGTCTGTGTATTTGTAATATGCAGATAATTTTAATTTCAGTAACGGAATATACCAGCCTATTGAAGCGCTTAAATCGCTGGTAAACTTATAGTCACTTAATTTCTGTTTTTTCTGATCAAACGAGAAATAGGTACCGGTCTGTCCAAATCCCAGGGCTGTCTCGAGGTATGGGTAATAATCATAAGAAAGAGCTGTCTGGTAGCCTAATGTATTGAAATTAAGAACATTAATATATTGGTATACAGGACTGCTTCCAATATTGTTTCTGACAGCCAGCTGAATTATGTTATGCATATTATTATAAAATGTACCAAAGTCAATACCTGAATAATGTACTTTATTGTTTTTCTCAGTGTCGTACGAAACGTTTAAATCGAAATTATGACCATATTCAGCTTTAAGGTTTTCATTAGGCTGAATATTATGATTAACATCCACAAAATAGATATAGAGCTCCTTAAGGTTAGGTGCCCTGTACCCACGGGCATATGAGGCTCTGAGATTAAATCGTTCCAATGGCTGCCACTTCAGGTTTATTGACGGAACAGGTGGAACGTTGAAACTAGAGTTGTATGCCATTCTTAAACCAGGCTGAAGACTGATGGTTTCCAAAGGACTATATTTAAGGCTGGCAAAAACTGCATAATCGCCGATCTCCTGCTTATTTCCCGCAATACGTTTCCCCTTTCCCTGTTCATAGTTGATATCAACACCCAGAGTATAGTTAAGCTTATTATCAGGATTCTCCTTTCCAAGTACCAGGCGGTATACTAAAGCATTAAAATCGGTTGTGTCATGATCGGACGCATTTGGCGATAGCTCCTCTGTGAGTGTCGAAAGATCCTTAATGTATGTGAGCTTCTTTCTCTGGTAAACAGAATACGAAGCCAGCATCTTTACTGATAAGCCGTTATTGAGATTCCTGTCGTAGTCGAGACGATTGGTAAGCCTTTTGGAGTAGAACCAGCTGTCGAAAGCAGTATAGAATCTGGGTTCGAGAAGATTACCTTTATCCCACAATCTCTCCGACATATAAGAAAGCTGGTATTTTATTTTTGCCTTGTCGTGTGTGTACATATAATAGATGTCACCATTGTACTGCTCTTTTGGTTTCCAGAGCTCCGACCTCAACGTATCCGTAGAAAAGCCACCAAAGAAATTCCTGCCTCCTGATACTGAGATACTGTGTCTGCCTCTTCTTAAGTTTAAGCTTCCATCAATGTTGTAGGTTCCGGCACTTTCATAATATGCATTGGTGGTTAGTCCGAAATTTGAGTTTTTGTTCTCCTTTGTTATTATATTGATTGCCCCTGCAAGCGCATCACTTCCATAAATGACCGACATCGGACCTTCAACCATTTCAACATGATCGACGTTATAAAGACTTAACTGACTGAGGTCGATATTCCCGCCCATCCGGCCAATGACAGGCACTCCATCGATGAGTATTTTTACGTTATTACCTGTCAGTCCCTTTATCCTGAGACTACTTCCCAGCTGTGGGTCTTGCGTGATCGTAATGTTTACCTGGTTTGAAAGAATATCCTGGAGGTTATTTGATGCTTTTTCTTCGATCTTCCTATGGTCGATGACTTTTATGTTATATATAGATTTGTCAGCGCTCTGAGGTTTAAAACTTCCGGTAACAACAACTTCATTCAGGGAAAAGATAGTTGGTAGTAAGGTTATTTCATTATTACCGGCTGCTGATATTGTATCCGAAACCGTATTATAGCCAATGCAAGAAATCTTTACCTGAGAACTGTTTTTACAAGGATTTATTACTAATCCCTTTTCATCGGAGATTTTGAAATATTCTGTTTTTGTAATCAGATCAGTGAAAAGTACTGTTGCAAATGATACAGGTGTATGACTTTTTGAATCGATCAGTTTTAACTGAAAAGGTTGTGAGAATATTTCCGTCGTCCACAGGCAAACAACAAAAATAAGTAAGATAGATTTTCTGACCATCATTACCTCCAGACTATTTTACTGTCGAAACATCGAATGTCAGGTTTCCGGTGGCAGAACCTTCAAAAGTTTTAAACTTTATCCGGAATATTTGAGCATTCAGATCTTTCAGCAGGAAGACATGAGTTCCATCAATACTGTATTGGTATGTGGTCATATTTATCGTTTTCCAGTCAGCGCCAACTGTTGAAATAGAGGACAAGTACCCGGAAGAAGGCATATTCGTAGAGGTCGGATCAATATCTGTGCTTTTCAGAGCGCCGATTCCAATATTCTGAAGAACCCCGGTTACCGGGTAGTTAATACTTTTATCAATCCATTTTGTAAATACTATATCCCACATACTGGTTTCAGGTTCCCTGTCTGCTTCTGTATTTGTATCGAGAGAATAGTAAATAAAATTTTTATTTTTCCCTGCACAATTCACTGTAACAATATGTTCATTAGAGCCATTAATATCAGCATATCTGAAATTATATTTCTGATCGACAGATAGTTTGCTCTCAATCCAGATCTTTTTAAAAGAACCATTACGTGTTTTAATTATGTACAATGCTACTCCTGCAAGGTTATGGGTAATATCATTGTATTTTCCCCATCCATAATTTGGATGACCTGTGGCATTCATATTAAAGGCGCCTTCAAGCCAGGTAGTATCTGAATTGTAGAGAGTTGCCCAGTTATTATAACCTGTTGTATCTGTTGCTGTTGCTGTTATCCATGTCCAATTTGGAGAGACAGGACAAACCTTAAGAATAACACCTGCTGCTCCGTTTGTAAGAATAGCAGCCTCACGGGGAGATACACTGAAAGCAATATCCCAGTTCGATCGGGGAACTGTTGTTATAAGACCATCGCTTAATCTGTAATAAATGTCGTTTGAATAACCGGCTCCAAGGGATAATGTTTCACTTCTGGTAACCAGCTGTGTTTGAGAGTCCTTTTTGCATGAATTTGTTCCCAGAATACATAATCCCGCCAAAATCAAATAGTAATACTTTTTCATCTCCTGATTTTTTTGGCAAAATTAGGCTCAAAGTATTTTCAAAAATGGTATTTTTCAGGGGTTTTATGGTAATAATCTTTTATGCATTTCGCGGAACCTCCTGGGAGTGAGGCCAATCTTATTTTTGAAAACTTTATTGAAATAGGAATTATCCTCAAAATTCAACTTGTACGCGATTTCTGCAACCGAAAGTTCTGATGACAACAGAAGTTTTCTGGCCTCCTGCATCAATCTCTCCTGTAATATTTTTTTTAATCCACAGTTAAAATGTTTATTGCAGATATCATTTAATTGTCTTTCTGTGATATTGAATGCAGCAGTATAGAATCCTAAATGCTGTTCGCGAATGAAGTATGAATCTATAAGGTGTGCAAGAGTGTGAATCAGAGTGCTGTCGCTTTTATTTACCTGCTCGGATTTTTCTTCATACAACGTTGCAAGTTTTAACAGCATGATATTCAGGAAAGAACGTATGATTATAGCGGAGTTGTTTGCAGCAGTCGACAATTCATATTCATGATGAATTGAGGCAATTGTTGCCATCACCTGAGTATATTCGTGATCAGATAAAGCAACGCAGGGATTGCAATCGATGCTGTCGAGCCTGGTTGTATACGAAAAGACATTTAACAGACGGACATAACTGAATTCCTCCACATAAAAGTCCTGACAAAAGAAGAAGATTATCCCTTCCACATCTTTAAGACCATCGAATGAATGAGTCTGGTTTGGGGCAATGAGACAGATTGTCTGGGGCTGAACCTGATATGCATCATTGTTTATCCTGATAATACCGGTGCCTTTTGTAACCAAAAGAATCGAATAAAAATCGTGCGAATGATCTTTTATAATGAAAGGATAAATGCTTAGATAACGGGTTAATACATTATAATAAATACCATTTACTTTAATATCCCTTAAGTAGTTAAAATGATAGAACGATCTTTCAATATCTTGATGTGGATGCAAGCCTGAATTTATTAATTGGTGCAAAGGTAATACAATAATGTTGTGAATAAGTTAACAGCATTATGCTATTTATCACAATACTAAGATAAGGCCTGTAATATGTTTGGTTCAGATCAACCTCAGGGAACTCTAACTCATTGAATATCTTACTTCAAACTCTTAATCCCCATATTATAGAGGGTGAACCCGAAGATATCAGCATACTGTTCAATGGTCTTGCTTACAGGAGTTCCTGCACCATGACCGGCTTTTGTCTCAATCATGATCAGTACAGGGTTGTCACCAGTCTGTTTTGCCTGAAGCTGTGCAGCAAATTTGAATGAATGTGCCGGAACAACTCTATCGTCATGATCGCCGGTAGTAATAAGAGTAGCCGGGTATTCCACACCCTCTTTTACATTCTGAATCGGAGAATACTTATAAATGTATTCAAACATTTCTTTACTGTCGGCCGAGGTCCCATAGTCATAAGCCCAACCGGCACCAGCAGTGAATGTATGGTATCGGAGCATATCCATTACCCCAACAGCCGGAAGAGCAACTTTCATCAGGTCAGGCCGCTGGGTCATCACAGCTCCCACAAGTAGGCCCCCGTTCGATCCTCCTCTTATTGCGAGAAATTCCGACGATGTGTATTTTTTTTCAATGAGGTATTCGCCGGCAGCAATGAAATCGTCGAATACATTCTGTTTATTCATTTTTGTACCGGCAAGGTGCCATTTTTCTCCATATTCACCACCCCCTCTGATATTTGGAACTGCATAAACACCGCCCATTTCGAGCCAGAGTGCTGTTGCAATTCCGAATCCCGGAGTCTCACTTATATTGAAACCGCCGTAACCGTACAAGATAGTTGGATTTTTCCCATTTAGCTGTGTGCCTTTCTTATAGGTAATGATCATTGGTATGCGTGTGCCATCCTTAGAATTATAAAATATCTGTACTGATTCGTAATCATCTCCTTTAAAGGCTACTATTGGCTTTTTGTAAACTTCAGAATTACCGGTTTTCGGATCTAATTTATAGATCGTGGACGGGGTAATGTAATTCGTAAAAGAAAAGTAAACTTCCTTATCTTCCTTTTTTCCAGAAAAACCTGATGCGGTACCTATGCCCGGAAGGGCAATCTCGCGAACAAGGGCGCCGCTTTTGTCATATTGTTTTACCTTTGAAATGGCGTCGATCATATAATGTGCAAAGAAGTATCCGGAACCAGAAGCAGGGTCCAGTACATTCTCTGTTTCCGGTATGAAGTCGAGCCAGTTTTCAACAGAAGGATTTGAGGCATCAACAGTAATAATCTTCTTGTTTGGCGCATTTAAGTTTGTTACAATGAAGAGCTTTGAACCATCGTTATCTATTGGGTAACTATCGTTGTCAAAATTCCCGACAACAGTAATAAATTTACTGTCTTGTTTTTTTAGATCCTTTATATATAACTCATTACCTGTTGTTGATACTGAGGCTGATACAAAAAGGTATCTCCCGTCTTCAGTTACACTTCCTCCTACATATCTTCTTACAATATCAGAACCAAATACTACTTTGTCTTCTGACTGTTTTGTTCCCAGTTTGTGGAAGTAAAGTTTGTGATGATCTGTCATGGCCGAGAGTTCGCTCCCCTTTGGTTTGTCATAGCTCGAATAATAGAACCCCTCATTACCCTGCCACGATAGTCCGCTGAACTTGATATCTTTTAAAGTATCACCGATGATCTCCTTTTTAACAGCATCCAGTACAATAACCTTGCGCCAGTCGGAACCACCTTCAGATATTGAGTAGGCAACTTTGCTGCCATCGCGTGTAAATTCCATTTCGCCTAAAGAAGTAGTGCCATCTGCAGAAAATGTATTCGGATCGAGAAATATCTCAGGTTCTTCATTTTCCTTCTGACGATAAATAACAAACTGATTCTGCAAACCATTGTTCCTGAAAAAGTATAAATAATTGCCTTCTCTGGAAGGCGCTGAAAACTTCTCATAGTTCCACATCTTCTCCAGACGTGTCTTTATCTCCCCCCTGTATGGGATTTTTTCAAGATATCCAAATGTAACTTTATTCTCCTCCTTAACCCAGGCAGCCGTCTCTTCTGACTTGTCATCTTCGAGCCAGCGATATGGATCAGGAACTTCTATTCCAAAATAAGTATCAACAACATCACCCTTTTTTGTTACAGGGTATTCTATTTTATTTTTCATTGGCACATTACATGAAGCAAGTATTGACATTGCCATTGTTACGATAATTATTTTTTTCATAATAATTTAGAGTAAATTACAAAAACCGGATTATTATCTCATTGTAAATCAAAATCAAATTTAGGAAAAAGCGCGGTTTATGCAAGACAGAATCCTCGAATATTTGTTATTGAATAGAATTATCCAGCGATAATCTGTCGGGTTTATGAGAACTCAGTTACTCTTCTGCTTTATTGGACCAAATGTTAAATTTGAAAGTCGTATTTTGGATCACGGGTACATTTTTATGATTGGTTTTTAAAAACTTCAAATTATAACCATTTTTGCTTCTTGAAATTACAAAATGAAATTTTTAGACAATTCATTTGTATTATTTTTTATGGAAAAAATGTACTGCTAAAATATATTGTCATGTTAATTAGGCTTTAACATTAAAGTATCCAGATAGTTACAGATATGAAAAAAAGCATAGTAAAAATTAGGAATTTAGGTTAGTAATAAATACATTTATCTCAATGAACTGCATTACAGTATTTGCATCAAGAGTTTTTTTACAAAAGTCGCATTTTACTAGCCAGTTCCCTAAGTTGTTTGATTAATTATTTTATATTTTTTTAATTATTTATTAAACTAACACTTATGAAAAAATCCCTACTCTCCGTCTTCCTGGCGTTTTTTGCAAGTTTTACGATATTTGCAAATGATGCAGATTTATTTAAGCTCGATTACAATGCTGTTCAGTCACAATTTACAGAGTTGAATCAACTTGGCGATATGGTTACCGCCAATTCAGATCTGACTTACAGTACTTTGAAATTGAACAATGAAACTCTTGTTTCTAATCTAAAACTCATTTCAGAGGGTTCTCTTCCTGGCGCTGCTGCAGGACCGGTTGCCGGAATTCCTTCATTTTTATGGGGTTGCGTACTTGGCCCGGTAGGTTGGGCATTGGTTTATATCGCATCTGAAAAAGATCCGATAGAATCCAAAAAAGCTATGTGGGGTTGTGTTACAGGTACCGGTGCTTATGTACTTGTTTGGGTAGTTTATTACGTAGTAGTAATAGCTGCTGTATCCACAGTATAACCTGGATCATAATATAAAAAAGAGTATATCAGGAGTTATTTGATATACTCTTTTTTTCTTTTATATATGTGTTTTAATTCACCTTACGATTGTTAAGGTTGAAGAATACAGAACGAGATAATCCTCATTATATGTTAAAATATTTTTCCGTTTTATTATTATCACTCTTATTTTCTAATGCTGAATCGCAGGTATTCTTCAGAATAAAAGCTGACTTCATGATTAAACTGAAATTGCCATCGGGTCAGCAACAATTAACAATAGGGAAAGTTTATTATGATAAGAATATAAAACAGATTTACTACGAAATGAGTTTTCCTGAAAAAGAGATCTGGGTGCAGAAAGATACTGTAGTTTATAAGATTGTTAATTCAAAAGTAGTCTCGAAACAAAGTGTTCCCACCATGATCGAATTCTCTATTTACAATCTGGTTCTGAATGGAAATCTGGCAGATTATGGCTTGAAAAAATCAAGTTTTAAAATACAGAAAGTTGAGAAGAGCGAGGATAACATAATTTCAACCTGGGAACCACCAACTCTTCTGAAGAAGACATTTGGAGCTGTTCTTGTCTCAAATATGAATCAACAGTTGAATGGAATAGTTTTTAAAAACATTGAAGGAGAAGTTATCAGCAGACAATTCTTTAGAAATTATATAAAGGTGAAAGGGTTATCTTTTCCACAGGAAATAGTAAAAGAAAGTATTATCGATGGGCAGAAAGCGTATGAACTGACAAATTTCAGCAATATCGAAGTAAATGATTTATCCGGCGAATATAAATATGACTATAAGATACCATCAAATTAGCTCCTCTCATAAAGCTAAATTTTACATTTTATTATTGATGCTGGTGTTACCATTTTACTGTTATTCCCAGGACCTTTATGATATGGAAAATAGTAAGAAATATGCTGAGTATCTGTTCTCAGGCCGGCAATATAAGTTAGCGGCTGAAGAGTATGAAAGATTAGTGTTTTTTGACAGCAGCAATATAATCTTCAAACTGAGGCTTGTAAAATCTTACAGACTGACAGGAGATCTTCGATCAGGCATAACTCAAATTAATTCATTCTATGGTATCAACATGCCTGAACCCATGGCTATTGAGTTTGTTAAACTTCAACTGTTGTCCGATTCATTAAAAGTTGTTAATGACTTTCTTAGCCTGAATAACACAATATCACCGGAGAGCAAAGTAATCTACCAAAGCTGCGATTTACTCCTGAGCGGTGACTATAAGGGGGCTGACATGCTGGTAAAAACATCTGTAGTCAGAAATCCATCATTTCCGAAAAATTTAATTAGTCTGTCTGAATCAGCAGCAAGAACAAAATTTAAAAGCCCGTTTATTGCAGCAGGTTTTTCATCTATAATACCCGGAACAGGCAAATTCTACACAAAGAACTGGGCCGATGGCATCTTTTCAATATTATTTGTTGCAGGCAACGCCTGGCAATCCTACAGGGGATTCAAAGAACATGGTATCAAAAGCGCTTATGGATGGGCTTTTGGTACTCTTTCAGCAAGTTTTTATATTGGGAATATATTTGGCTCTGCAAAAGCTGCCAGACGATATAATCTTCTAAGAAAAAATGAAATTAAGAATAAGACTTTTGAAATTGTCCGTTCTGATAATTTTTAGTGCAGTTGCTTTTGAAACTCTTCCTGCACAGAATTTCGAAGAGACAATTAAATTTGCTGATAATCAATTCCTCTCAGGCAAGCTGACATCGTCAATAAATGCTTATCAGAGAGCACTTTTCTTTAGTGAGGGGAAAGATAATCTGTATCTGTTCAGGCAGATTGCAGAATTATCTTATTTGAAAATGGATTATGAGACAGCTCAAACTTACTTCGGGTTAGCATTTAATCAGTCAGATAATGATAGCATTAAAACTGACCTTCTTTTTAAAAAAGCATACTGTCAGATACTTAACAAGAATTACCAGTTTGCCATTATTGATTTACTCTCAGTAAATGACACATCAAAACTGGTTCAAAGAAGACTGAATTTCTACCTCGCGACATGCTATTTCGGACTGGAGGATTATAAAAATGCTGAGCAATACTTTGGATACTGTATCGATATTTCGAAAAGAAAAGAACTGTCAGATTTGTTTTCAAATAAAAAAATATTTAGTCCATCACCCAAAAAGGCAAGGATATTAAGCATGATTATACCCGGGCTGGGACAGACATATTCAGGCGATCTGAAATCAGGAATTAATTCTTTGTTGCTGACTTCGGGATTAATTGCGTTAGGAATTAATATCAGCATCAAATATCATCCTGTTGATGCCATTTTTGCAATATTTCCGTGGTATCAGAGATACTACACGGGAGGCTATGGTAAAGCTGAAGAAATTGCTGCAAGAAGAAGACAGTCGAAAAGAAATGACGTATATACAACAATTGTAAAAACACTTGCTGAAAACTAAATAGAAAAATTAGGCTAAGGGAGGCAACATATGAGGACTTGTTTAAAAACACAACTATGAAGAGTAATATATTAGTAATCCTGTTGATTATTTTGTCAGTAAAGGGGATGGCGCAAAAAATTGATGACATAAAGAAATTCGAGAATCTGTTCGCTGAGAAAACTCAAATTATTAACTGGAAAGATCAGATGAAGGGAACTAAAAACGAAATAGGTTTTGTTTTTTCTGGTCTGTTCGTCGTATACAAGGAGGTAGTTTCGTCTCAGGATATAGATGCCTGTGTTTTCACACCCTCCTGTTCTGTTTATGCAATTGAGAGTATTAAGAAGTATGGTCCGGTTATCGGGTATTTAAATGCGATAGACAGACTTACCAGATGTAACCCCGGTCGTAATAAAAACTTTCCCAGAGATTCCAAAACCGGAAAGTTTTACGACCCTGTGAAATAGCGTGTATCATGTGGTAACTCATAAATTTTTGTGGATTAACTGAAATTCGGGTTTAAATTCAGGATAATTAGCTATTTTTATTCCACTTTTTGTCAGCTCCCTGTGTGAAGCTGACTACTTACTGAACTTTAGTGTGATGAATTGTAAATATTATGAAGGGTGGTAAGCCGGTTTCGTTGATTGTATTTTTTTTGTTTTTCCATTATGTATTGTATTCCACTCCTGCGGATACCACGTCCATTATTGATAATATTTACAATTATGATTTCGCGAAAGCCTCTGAGCGTTTGTCAAAATTAAATGCACAGGATCCATTAATCAGCGAAGCCCTGAATCTTGAGATTAAATGGTGGATGAGTCTCGAGCGGGGAAATCAAAATCAGTTTGCCGATTTTCTGAATACTCTCAACCGGTTCGAAGAGGCCAATAATAACAAATTTTCGGAAATATTATTCTCTACCTACCGAATGAGATATTATGCAATAAGCAAAAAACAATATCTCATTCCATTTATGTTTTTAAAGATCCAAAAACAGATCTCAAGAGTTGATGTTGTGCAACTTAAGAGTTCAAGTAGTGACAGCTATGAACTTTTCATCCTTTACAAATCATTTCTGGCTCTCCTTCAAAACAGTATTTTATCAGATAGATTTCTTCCTGATCCCTTTCATAAACAGAAACTAATAGAAGATATTAAGGGTATTGTTGCACATGGCTCTTCCCCCAACAGAACAATAGCTACATATTTCCTGATGAAATATTATCTGGATGTTGAAAAGGATAAACCAAAAGCTTTTAATTACCTATCAACTTTGCATAAACAATATCCAAATAATTTAATTTTCACTCAATTATTAACCAATTAATATTTCGCAAATGAAAAAAATGATTCTTTTGTCTCTGGTACTTGCTGTAACTGTGTTATGCAGTTATAACGCAAAAGCTTCTTCCTATGTAGCTAATGATAACCAAATTGACGCTATGTTTACTTCTGCCCCGGAAGTAGTGAATACTGCCTTTACTAATCTTTCAACTACCGCAATTTCTTCAGCACCATTGGCGGCTGCGGCTGGTAAGGACGCTATTGTGGCAATAGTTCTGGATTTATTTTTAGGTGAATTTGGGGTTCACAGATTCTATCTTGGAACAGAGGTGATGACAGGGATAGGATACATAATTACTTGTGGTGGAATTTTTGGAATTGTACCTATTATTGACTTTGTAGTATTAGTAATCGACAATAAAGACATCTCCAAATACATCAACAATCCAAAATTCTTCATGTGGAATTGACGACATTACTATAATCAATTATTATTAAAGAATTAAGTATCGGAATAATTTTTTGATACTTAATTCTTGTTTTATATCTATACCTTTCATGTCAAATGAATAGGATTTTTGCAGCAGTATTATTTATTGTTCTGCCTGAGCTAACATCTGTGGCACAGACAAAAGATTGTGTGAGCGTAACTCAGGAAACCCAGACATTAATGAAAGGTTCAAAAAGTATTTTCAAATGCGACATTTACTATAATAAAGAGATGGACGCAGTTGTTACTCACCACTATTATCCTGCAGAATTCGTGAAAATGTCAAATCGTTCCGGAGAGTTGAAAATCTATTTCCCGGCTACCAATACGGTTACAGTTCAGCAAAATGAGTCGTATTCAACTACAAATGAACTTTTGTATTATTTTGTTAATAATAAAACTACCGATCTGGGCCTGGCAAAAGAGGGATTTAAACTTATTAAAACCAGCAGCGAAGAGGGTTTGATGGTAACAACATGGCAGGCTCCGGTTACCTTAAAAGCGATTAATAAGATTAAAATTGTCTTTAAGGATATGTTACCTGTTTATGCAGAATACCAGGCACTGAACGGTTCAGTTATGAAGAAAATCTACTATAGCAACTATACAGATTTTCGTACCTTCAGAATGCCACTCAGGATTACAGAGATCAGTTTTGAAACGAAAGGAGATTCAACAATAAGACTGTCAGTATTTTCGAATGTTCAAACGAAAGATTTTCCCGAGAATAACTATTTCAACTTTAAAATTCCGGATGATGCAAAAATCAGCAAATAGGGTTCTGCTTCTTGTTTTTGTTGTATCTGTCGGAATCCACTGTTCAGCTCAGCAGATATCTGTCAAATCAGATATTGAACTGATTCATTCACAACTTTCACAATCAGATCCCGATCCTTTTAAACGTCCTTACATATACCAACATGAGACTTCCTTTATTAAGAAGTATAATCCCATTAGTCTTTTGCTCGGCAGTTCATTATATGTTTACCAGAATGTTTTCTCAAAACATATATCCGCGGATTGCCTTTTTACTCCCAGTTGTTCCGAATTCAGTAAACAGGCAATTAAAGAATTTGGATTGCTCAAAGGAACACTTTTCTCAATTGATCGGGTAAACAGATGCAACAGGATTGCCGCAACAGATCTGAGACATTCCGAAGTAGATCCAAAAACTAATCGTTATCCTGATCCGGTTTCGCGACATAAATAGACATATTTGAATGATTGATTTAAAGAACTTTGCGCCTTTGCGTCTTTGCGGCAATATTACCTTAATACTTTTACTATTTTTTACGACGCCTTCCTTCTCTCAGAATACCACCCTCTGTGACTTAAAATTTGTTTTTCATCTTGTAAATGCCGGTGATATTGAAGAAGCAATATATTTACTTGATTCAACCAACTGCTATTCAGATTCTTCAAGCGATAGCCTGAACTATCTGAGAGGGTGGAGCCTCTATTCGCTTAAACGGCTGGTTCCTTCCTCCGAAAGCCTTATTAAGGTCAAACCAGGGTCTGATTTTTATCTGAAATCACATTTTTTTGCGGCCTACAATTATACCTATACTGCAAATTTATCTGAGGCACTGGAGACTCTTTCAAAAATGGAATTCAATAGTGAAAAACTCAATTCTGTAAAGAACTTTGAGCTTTCAGGAATTTATCTTCTAATGGGTCAGAAAGAGAAATTCGAAGATTATTTTTCACGAACAAACAGGAGCTTTTATGAGATTACAGAATCGGCCGATAATCTTCAGAAAATTTCCGCAGACTTATACAAACATAAGATTAAATCGCCTGTAGTTGCGGGGCTGCTTTCTTCAATAATTCCAGGGTCGGGAAAGTTTTATGCCGGAAAAAGGGGAGAAGCAATTTCAGCTTTTTTAGCAAATGCAGGGTTAGGATTGGTAACATGGGAAAATTACCGGGAAAGTGGTTTCAAAAGTTTTAGAACACTCGCTTTCGGAAGTGCATTTGTATTTTCCTATGCAGCAAACATTTATGGTTCAGTTTTAACTGTTAATATGATGGAAACCGAATATAAAGAAAATGTTAAGAACTCGATTCTTTTTAATTTGCATATTCCTTTGCGCAATTCTTTCGACAAATAGGATTATAGCAGCAGATTATTACTCAAACGCGCTCAGAATTTTTCATGAAAAAAAGTTCTATACTGCTTCTATTGAATTCGAGCGGGCTATCTTTTATGAAACTGATATTAAGAGAATTGCACTTTTAAAATATTATAAATCACTCTGTTACAAAGAACTTGGCGAAAATGTTAAAACCCTTGAAGAGCTGGGCGAAATTAACATGTTTAATGTTTCTGATTCTCTCTTCTTTTTGATACGATATCAGCAGGCCCTGAGTAATTATCTGAATAACGACCCTGATCAATCACTCTGGAATATAGGGGAAATAAGATTCAGATTTCCCGATTCAGTAAAAACAATTAGTATAATCCCTCTAAATATTATATGCTTAAACTCAGTAAGAAGATGGGATGAGGCTCATAACCTCTGGAATTATTTTCTTGAAAACACTGCAATGGATAATTCATTAAAAGCGAATTTTAAGTCCGAGATTGATAATTTATATAGAAAACGAAATCTTCCGGGGTTTCATTCACCAAAAAAAGCTGAAAATCTCTCAAGATTTATTCCCGGATCGGGACAGATGTACAGTGGGGCAGTTGTGGAAGGCTCTGTCAACTTTCTTATAAATGCTTCGTTTTTAGGTTTTGCGTTATATGAATTTTATACAGAATATTATATTACAGGTTATTTTGTGGGGTTAGGTTTTTTTAATAAAACATATCATGGAGGAATACGAAGAGCAAGTCTTCTTGCGGAACAAAAGAATACAGCGGCTCTGAATAAATTCAACCTCGAGACCAGTGCATTAATAATCAAAGTTATAGATTCGGGTAATTTGAAAATGAACCCTATGCCCAATTTATATATTTTGCAGAAAAGCGATTAGTAAGTCCATTTAAGAATTTTCCAGCCTCTTTTGATCGCTGCTTTTTTAAGCATCCTGTCAGCATTAACGCATACAGGATTTCCTACGGAACTAAGTACAGCCAGATCTGAAATTGAATCGCCATAATACCATGAATCCGAAGCGCTACTGTTATATTTTTCACAGTATGATAATAGCCTGACAGCTTTTTCTTTGCCAAAACAAAGTTTGCCAACAGGTCGTCCGGTTAAGTATTCGTTTATTACTTCAAGCTCAGAGCAGACAATATCATCCATCTTCAGATTCTTTGCCATCTCCTTACATATAGGGGTCAGTGCGGAAGACAACAGCACCACTTTTGCATTTTTCTCTTTATGCAATTTTATCTCCAGCCGGGCTTCTTTATATACCGAAGGCAGCATTACATTTCGGGTAACCTCAGTACAAAGATCTAAAAGTGACTCTTCCTTTAAATCTTTAACCCACCTTACCATTTCATCAACAATATTCTGTTCGTCTATAAGATTTAATTTGTAAACCAGTGAAGTATAAAGTGCATAAATCAAATTAGCATAAGACAGAACGCCTTTTCTTAAAGCGCTTCTTGCTAGCTCCTTTCCGCTGATAGCTTTTGTTATGGTCCGGTCGAGATCAAAGAAAGCAATATAGCCTCCTTCAGTATTATCTTTTGAAGAAATGGTTTCCATCAGGATTATAAATTGTATTTAATGCCCCTGGAAGAATTTGTACATCAAATTTTCTGGCGAAATTTAACTCGCCATCAACATGAAAAGGGACTTCAGTTGAAAATTCAAGTTTTACCGTGGGAGTCTGGTAGTAATTAACCCTTTTATCGTTAGTATGTGTTCCTTTAGGTACCATAAGCAGGATTTGGAATCGCTGGAGAAGTGACAACTTTCTTATCGCACAAACATCCAGCAATCCATCATTGGCGATTGCCTTTGGAGTTAGCAAAAAGCCACCCGCAAACCTTCTGCCTATTGAAATGGTATTAATAAAACAATCTGTTTCTTCACTTCTGGTTCCATTGTTTGTAATCATCTTTTTTTCTCGGAAGAAAAGGAGTGTTTTAATTATATGCCATACATATTTATACTTTCCTCCTTTTTTTGTTTCCCCGGGTGCGACGTAATTCTGGGCAGCCACCTCGGCATCAAATCCCAATCCCATCCCATTCAGGAATATCACTCCATTGCATGAGCCAACATCCATTTGGATTACATTTCTTTTAAAGAATATATCCCAGTCATTATCTTCAAAACGGTTAGGGAATCCTAATATTTGTATAAAATCATTCCCTGTTCCGGCTGGAATTATTCCGATAACAACATCCTTTTTATTAACCAGTGGCCTTGCTATTTCATTTAGGGTACCGTCGCCCCCCACGCCAATTATATACCTGAATCCCTTCTTAAAGTATTCTTCAGACAGTTCGGAAGCATGTCCGGCTCTCTCCGTGAATACCAGTTCAGCATCAATATTATGCTTCTTAATCATCGCCTCCAGTTTAGGTACAATGGTTTTTCCAAATCCGTTTCCAGCGATCGGGTTAATGATAAAAACCCATTCTTTCTTTTTAGGTTCTGTCATAACTTTTCATTTATAAGCCCCTTCAATGATATTTTTCACCGTTTCAATAATTTCATCATCGGTCTTTCCGATCAGTTCTTCACTTCTGATCGGTTTATGAATAACAATATCGAGTTTTGAGTCGAAATTAATATAAAACCGGGTTTTGGGCTTAAGTTTATAGAAACCATTAAGCGTAACAGGCAATATTGCAGTCTCGGTTGAACGGAACAGATAAATGAATCCTTTGAAAAAGTTTTTTATTTCTCCATCCGTAGTCCGTGTCCCTTCAGGAAATATCGCAACTGTATGATTATCTGATTTCAGAACAAGCTGTTCCATCATCAGCTTTGTGTTTTTGAGAGTCGGCTTCCTGAAAGGTACATAATTGGTCATCATCAGGATCTTTCCGAAAAGTGGTACCTTGAGAAGGCGTTCGTGACCAAACCACGAAACTCCCGGGTAAAACGACATTATTGCCATAATATCGAACAAGCTCGAATGATTCGCCACTAGAATATACTTATCGCTTTTGTTAATATTCTCTTTTCCCTGAAGATGTATCTTTTTACCAATAATAAGGAAAACAGATTTTGCCCATAGCTGTGAAAGAACACGGATCGGACCCTTCCAATGTAACCATGCAAAAATCAAAAGTGTAAGGACAACTACTACTGTATCTAAATAGAGGATCGCAAAAAGAGGGATTGAAATAGCTGCATAAAGCTTCGACCGCATTCTGCTTGAATTAATTTTAAGTGGTGAAATTTAGCTAATTATTATTGAAAAATTGGTCTGTCTCTATCTATATTTGAAATACCTTTGAATTTCAAATATTAACCAATGACATAAACTCAAAAATCGTTAATACCATCATCCAAACATATAAGTACTTATGTTATTACTTGGGATAGATATTGGGAGCTCTTCGGTTAAAACTTCTGTAATTGATGGTGAATCAGGGAAGTGTCTTGCTACAGCTTTTTCTCCTTCTGAAGAAATGAAGATAATAACCCTGAGCCCGGGATGGGCTGAGCAGGAACCTGAAACATGGTGGACAAATCTGAAAGTGGCAATTGCAGAATGTAATAGTAAGCTCGGTAAGAGGAAAAATGAGATCGCTGCAATTGGAATATCATACCAGATGCATGGACTTGTTACCGTCGATAAAAACAATAAGGTATTACGGCCTTCAATTATCTGGTGCGACAGCCGTGCCGTAGGGTACGGTGAAAAAGCGCTCAACGATCTCAGTAAAGATTTCTGCCTTTCTCATCTTCTTAACTCTCCTGGTAATTTTACTGGTTCAAAACTTGCCTGGGTAAAAGAAAATGAACCTGAATTATACAACAGAATTCATAAGATTATGCTTCCTGGCGATTATATTGCTCTGCGACTGACAGGAGAAATAAGTACATCATTCACCGGACTTTCGGAAGGTATATTCTGGGATTTTAAAGAAAACAGGGTTTCAGACGATCTTCTGAAGTATTTTGGTTTTGATTCCGGAATTTTACCGATAGCTTTTCCCTCATTTTCAACTCAGGGAAAGCTTCTGAAGTCAGTCGCTTCTGAACTTGGCTTACCAGATGGTATTCCGCTTTCTTACAGGGCAGGAGACCAGCCAAACAACGCTCTCTCCCTGAATGTTCTCAATCCTGGAGAAGTCGCGGCAACAGCAGGAACTTCCGGAGTTATTTATGGGGTAACCGATCAGAAAAAGTATGACCCTCTTTCAAGGGTAAATACCTTCCTGCATGTTAATCATACCAACAAAGATGCTCGTCTTGGGGTACTGTTATGCATAAACGGCACCGGCATACTCAACTCCTGGCTAAGGCGAATGAGTATCGGAAGCCTGTCGTACAATGAAATGAATGCTTTGGCAGGAAATGTTCCTGCAGGCTCAGAAGGACTCTCAATTTTACCTTTCGGGAATGGTGCCGAAAGAATGCTGGGTAACAAAGATATTGGCGCCGGTATTTCAGGTTTGAATTTCAATATGCACCACAACGCTCACCTTTTCAGAGCCGGACAGGAAGGAATCGCCTTCTCATTGAGATACGGACTAGAGATGATGAAGGAAACAGGTATCGATCCTCAGATTATGAGAGCATGTGAAGCCAATATGTTTCTGAGTAAAATATTCAGAGAAACACTGTCTACAGTAACAGGCACGGCGATTCATCTTTATAATACTGACGGATCAGTTGGAGCAGCAAGAGGAGCAGGGATCGGATGTGGGTTCTACGGGTCTGAAAAAGAGGCATTTAAAGGCCTTGAAACAGTGAGCATTACAGAACCGGATAAATCTAAATCATATGAAATAGAGGATGCATATGGAAGATGGGAGAAGATTTTGTCAAAAGCAGTAAAATAATTTCCCTTAGAGCCCTTTGCTGTTAATGGATGTTATTAATAGTTAAACATAAATTGTAAATGCCATGGTATATAAAGGAAAAAAAGAAGCATATCCCGGTATCGGGAAGATTGAATATGAAGGTAAAAAATCTAAGAACCCGCTTGCCTTCAGATGGTATAATGCCGACGAAAAAGTTGGAGGTAAAAAAATGAGGGACCATCTTCGTTTTGCAATTGCATACTGGCACTCATTCTGCAGTGACGGATCAGATCTTTTTGGAAATGCAACCAGATTTTATCCCTGGGAAGGTGCCTCAAATGACGACAAGACTAAACAAAGACTTGACGCTGCCTTCGAATTTATAACCAAGATAGGAGCAGAGTATTACTGTTTTCACGATACAGATATTGTAGGAGATGGCACGGTGTTTGAAATTGAAAAACGTCTTGAAAAAATCGTGCCGGTTATGAAAAAGATGCAGGAACAGACAGGGACAAAACTCCTTTGGGGTACAGCAAATCTGTTTTCAAATCCCAGGTACATGAATGGGGCGGCAACTAATCCGGATTTCGCAGTTGTGGCAAATGCAGGTGTTCAGCTTAAAAATGCTATCGCTGCAACAGTTGCTCTGGGTGGTGAGAATTATGTTTTCTGGGGCGGGAGAGAAGGCTATATGAGTCTTCATAATACGAACATGAAGAAGGAACTTGAACATATGGGCATGATGTTATCAATAGCCCGTGACTATGGCAGGAAAATCGGATTCAAAGGTACATTCCTCGTTGAACCTAAACCTATGGAACCTTCAAAACATCAGTACGATTTTGATGTAGCGACCATAATAGGATTTCTGCGTGCACATGAACTCGATAAGGATTTTAAGCTTAATATTGAAGTCAATCATGCCACTCTTGCAGGTCATACTTTCCAGCACGAGCTTCAGGTAGCAGCAGATGCAGGTCTTCTTGGAAGTATTGATGCCAATAAAGGGGACTATCAGAACGGATGGGATACTGATGAATTTCCGACAAATATCTATGAAGTCACTGAAGCCATGATGGTCATTCTTCAGGCTGGTGGATTCTCAACCGGTGGTATCAATTTTGATGCAAAGATCCGTCGCAATTCAACCGATGTGGAAGATATTTTCATTGCACACATCAGCGGTATGGATACATTTGCCAGAGCTCTGGTTATTGCTGATAAAGTTCTGAAAGACAGCGACTATCTTAAACTAAGAAAGAAAAGATATGAATCATTTGAGAAGGGTTCTGGTAAGGATTTTGAGAAGGGAAAGCTTAGTCTGGAAAAACTACGGGATATTGCTTCCGAGATCGGTGAACCTAAAACAACAAGTGGGAAACAGGAGCTCTATGAGCAACTGATAAATATGTATCTGGCTTAGAAAGATTAATTTCGTTCCCGGAATATTTAAATTGTCGTGGAAATGACTTTAAAAACAGGTGGGTGTGCTATTGATTTTTTCACTTTACATAATTCGGCAACACTGATTATTGATGCTTTATATTTTTCAGGAAAGTCGGCCGGTAGCTGAATGTCAATAGTTATGTTTACCGGGAGACCAGATTCTTTGTCGAATTCAGTGTTTTGAATAATCTTAATGTTATCGGTCGGAATTTTACGGTTATCGCAGAATGATTTAACATATATTCCTGCGCAGGTGCCTATTGAAGCAAGGTAAAGTTCAAATGGTGAAGGCCCCGAATCGTTTCCTCCGCCGCTAACAGGTTGGTCGGTTTTAATCACGTGTCCATGAGAATGGGCAGTAACTACTTTTCCACCGTCAAATGTTATTTCCATGATATTTAAAATTTGGAAGAAATTTTATAGTGATCCTGAAGTATCATCCGGAACATTTTTGAAGGCAAAACATACTTTAATACTACTGCAAGTTTCTGCTCGAATGATGCAATAATATATCGCTGCCGTGGATTCTTACATTCAACGATCTTAACAATTTTCTTTGCAAGTACAACTGGTTCCCAGCCGTTGGCTTCATCTTTTTCAATTACAGCCATAGTCTTTTCATACTGTGCATTATAAGGGTCATTGTTCCCGGTAGGGGCCAGGAAATTTCTGCGGTTTGCAGAATTGTTGGTATGAAAATCGCCTGGATTGATGAGTACAATTTTGATCTTAAATTGGCTGACCTCCATTCTGAGCGCTTCACTGAAACCTTCAATTGCAAATTTCCCTGCAGAGTAGAACGCCTGAAATGGCAAACCCATTAAGCCTCCGATAGAACTGAAATTGATAATTGTTCCGCCTCCCTGATTTCGCATAAAGGGCAAAACTTCCCGCGTAAGATTGGCCATACCAAGAAAGTTGGTATCCATCTGGAGTTTAATGTTTTCGATGGGAGAGGTCTCTATTGGTCCACCAGTATGCATACCGGCATTGTTTATAAGGATATCAATCCTGCCTTCTTTTTGAACTATTGTCTGAACTACCTTCTTTATACTATCAATATCTGTCAGGTCTAGAAGCAGTGTATTAACCTGAGAGTTAACATCAGCATTTTTTCTTACTGTTCCGTAAACAATGTGCCCGTTAGCAGCAAGAAGTCCGGCAGTCTGTTTGCCGAATCCTGAGGAGATGCCTGTTATTAGTATTACTTTTTTCATAAAGCTTGTTTATTTCCTCTGGTTTTTGCCCCAAAAAATCCTCCTTGTATTTTGTCCCAAATCCCTATTTTTGGCCCCCCAACCCCCCTGAAGGGGGGCTAAGGAGCTTATTTTGAACCCCCTTTAGAGCCTTCCCTGAGCGAAGCGAAGGGCAGGGGGCAAAAAGCTTTCAGGTGGGCAAAACTACAGGAGGGGTTTTTTATAAAATTCCCAGCGATTTAGATGCTTTGGTTATCTTTTCAATTGAGATCTCCACCTGTTCTTTAGTATGTGTAGCCATAAGTGAATATCTTATTAGCGAATCTTCTTTTGGAACTGCAGGCGATACAACAGGATTGACAAAAACTCCGTCTTCAAGTAATATTTGTGTAAGCTTCAAAGCTTTTATGTCATCCCGTATAAATAAAGGTATAATCGGTGTTTCGGATTTTCCGGTGTCAAAACCTGCCGCTTTAAACCCTTTCAGAGCATAATGAGATAAGTCCCACAGATGGCTGATCCTTTCCGGTTCCGCTTCCATTATGTCTATAGAAGCAAGAACTGCTGCAGCCGATGAAGGTGTCATGCTGGCGCTGAATATAAGTGTCCTTGAATTATGTTTTATGAAATTGATCACTTCTTTATCGGCTGCAATAAAACCACCGAGTGAAGCAAACGATTTTGAAAAGGTGCCCATAATCAAATCGACCTTATCGGTAAGTCCAAAATGTGAGGCCGTACCTGATCCGTTTTTCCCCAGAACACCAAGAGAATGGGCATCGTCAACCATTATCGACGCATTATATTTTTCCGCAAGCTGTACCAATTCAGGAAGTTTTACAATATCACCCTCCATCGAAAAAATACCATCAACAACAATCATCTTGATACGATCGCTGTGGCATAGTTTTAATTTGCTCTCAAGTGCATCCATGTCATTATGAGCGAACTTAAGAACCTTTGAAAATGAAAGCCTGCTGCCTTCAATAATTGAGGCGTGGTCGAGCTCATCGAGCAGAAGATAATCGTGCCGGCCGGCAAGCAAGGATACTACCCCAAGATTGACCTGAAAGCCTGTACTATAGCAAAGAGCGCCTTCTTTGTTAACAAAGCTCGCAAGTTTCTCTTCCAGTTTAATATGGATGTCAAGTGTCCCGTTCAGAAACCTCGATCCGGCGCAACCGGTTCCATACTTTCTTATTGCAGCTATTGCAGCCTCTTTAACTTTTGGGTGGTTTGTAAGCCCGAGATAGCTGTTCGATCCGAACATCAAAACCTTTTTTCCGTTAATAACTACGACCGTATCCTGTTCGGATTCTATCGCCCTGAAATAGGGATAAATGCCTGCCTGCATAACTTTCTGAGGGGCATCGTAACCTGAAAGTTTATCTTTTAATATTCCCACTACTTTATCTAAAAGTTAATTAAAGTGATGCCAAAATTAATAAAAAAAGAATGAAACGGAAGAAAAGCAGCTCTTTTGAGTTAAAATATATTGTCAGAACGGCTCGATTAGATAAATCCTGCAGATTTCTTTTTCAAATAGTATAATATTATTTGGAAAGTATTGATATGAAATTTACTTTTACGCCCGAAATCAATTTTGAGAATTAAATGGACGACGACCCGGCGAATTTATTTATTAAACTTTGGTATAAAAGGTAGTCCTCCCATCAGGTCATTTCCTTTTATATCTTAAAAGCAAGGAGGTGACAATGACATCACTCACAACATTTTATTTAAGCGGAATAATTGGCAAAGAAGCATTTGGAGCCGATGGAGATGATATTGGAATAATTAAAGATTTACTGGTTAATGCGGTGCCTTCAGGAAAAAACGACCCGAATGAACAGCTTGTTACAGGTGTAAGACTTAAGATCGGAAAGGAAACAAGCTTTTATTCCTTTAAAAGCTTCAGAGTTGTAAAGGCAAGAGAGATCCTTAATGTTAATTGCACAGGTCTGATTGAACTTAGCAAGGATGACGTCAACAACGGACTTTTACTCGTAGAAAATATCCTCGATAAGCAGATTGTGGATATGAACGGACGAAAACTGGTAAGAGTTAATGATGTACGACTGGCTACTCTTCCAACCGGAACCTTTGCCATAGCTGTTGATATCGGAATTGAAGGATTATTGCGTAGAATAGGAATATCCGGTCCTATTAAAAAAGTTCTGGCCCTGTTCAAGATAAATATTCCGGCAAAATTTATTCTTTGGGATGATGTTCAGGCTATAGATCATTCAAACCTTAATATCAGGCTTTCAAAGAGCTATTCGAAGTTACATACACTTCACCCTTCCGACCTTGCAGATATCATAGAGGACCTTGGCAAAAAATCGAGTATGTCGGTGTTCTCGTCTCTTGATGAAGAAAAGGCTGCCGACGTTCTTGAGGAACTCGAAACACATGCACAGATTCATATTCTTGAAAGTCTTCCGGTTGACAAGGCAGCCGATGTTCTGGAAAAGATGCCTGCCGACGAAGTTGCCGATATACTCGACGAACTCGAAGATGATAAAGCAGAGATGTTATTGAAAGAAATGGACTCTGAGTCTTCCCAGGAAGTAAGGGAACTTCTCGAGTACGATGATAATCTTGTAGGAAGTATTATGACTACAGATTATATGTCCTTCAGCCTAACTACAACTGTGGCAGAAGTACTAATTGAATTACGATCAAAAAAACCGGAATCAGTTGACCTTTATAATATGTTTGTCACAGAAGCAAACGATGAATTAATCGGCACATTTAATCTCCGAGATCTGGTCGTTTCAGAACCAAATTTAACTGTAAGTAATATAATGAAGTCGGAGCCTGTATCACTTTTCGATAACCAGAAAGTTGGCGCAATTGCAGAGATAGTCTCTAAATATAATCTGCTGGCAGTCCCGGTTGTTGATCATAATAACCTTCTTCAGGGGATGGTAGTTGTAGATGATGTGGTGGAAGATCTTATTAACAAGAGAAGAACGAAGAAAAGGTAATAAAAAAGATAAAAGACAAAAGTAAAAAGACAAAAGTAAAAAGACAAAAGTCTGCAAGCATGTTCAAAACAAAACTTAAGGAATCACATTTTTTTAGAAATCTGGCATTATTCTTATCCATCATCGGCCCCGGAATTATAACCGGAAGCGTCGATAATGATGCAGGTGGAATAACTGTGTACTCTGTAGCTGGTGCCAATTACGGTTACAGCCTTATCTGGACTCTCATACCATCATTCATTGTATTATTGGTTATTCAGGAAATGAATGCCAGGATGGGTATCGTAACAGGGAAGGGACTTTCAGATCTGATACGCGAAAATGCAGGAATGAAGATCACTTTTTTTATTTTTATTGGATTGCTCTTTTCAAACATTGGCAATACAACTACCGAATTTGCAGGCGTTGCAGGAAGTATGGAAATCTTTGGTATAAGCAAATATATATCAGTACCCGTAGTAGCTGTTATGGTATGGTTCCTTGTAGTAAAGGGAACTTACAAGATTGCTGAGCGGATCTTTTTAATATTTAGTGTTTCACTTCTTACTTATGTAGTTTCCGCTTTAATGAGTAAACCAAACTGGCATGAAATTGGGTCGGCAGTAGTACATCCTCAGCTTGAAATGAATACCAATAGTCTTGCCATGGTAATTGCACTTGTAGGAACTACAATAGCTCCCTGGATGCAGTTTTATATGCAGTCGACTGTAATCGAAAAGGGGCTTCAAATGAAAAATTACAGGTTTACACTTATTGATATTACGGTAGGTTGTGTTGTTACTGTAGTTGTTGCATTTTTCATTATGGTTGCTTGTGGCTCAACATTACATCCGAATGGTATTCAGATAAATGAGGCAAAAGATGCTGCGCTTGCCCTTAAACCTCTTGCCGGTGCATTGGCATCTCAGGTATTTGCCTTCGGATTGTTCGTTGCTTCTGTTTTTTCTGCAACAATATTACCATTAGCAACAGCTTTTTACGTGTCTGAAGCTTTTGGATTTGAAGCAGGAATTGATAAAAAATGGGACGAAGCAAAAGAATTTTATACCCTTTATACAGGGATTCTGGTCATCTCAGTAGTAATTATTCTGATTCCCAATGCTCCTCTGATTCAGATTTCAATATGGTCACAGGTAATCAATGGTATATTATTACCCGTAGTTCTGCTATGTATGATACTATTGATAAACAATAAGAAGATCATGGGAATCTATGTTAACAAACTACATCAGAATATTATTGGATGGAGTGCAGTTATTATTCTAACAGGTCTGTCGTTAATGTTGCTGATTATGCCCTTAATAAATAAGTAATACTCAACGAAACTTTGAAAAAAAAACGGTGCCCTTTGGCACCGTTTTAACCCCTCCCATACTGTATTAAAAACCCCCTATTCTCTCATTAATTCTTTTTAACGGATGGTGTTTTTGCCGGTGAAACTGCAGGTTTAACTGCTGCATTGGAAGCAGGTTTAGTTGCTTTCTTGCCTGCCGGCTTAGCTGTGGTTTTTGCAGCTGGTTTTACAGCTGATTTTGCAGCCGGAGTTGCGACTGGTGCATTCGTTGCTGCAGGTTTTGCAGCAGTAGTAGCTGCAGTTGGAGTCGTTTTCTTACCAGGAGTATTAGTTGTCTGTGCATTGACAACCATAACTGCCATAATTAATACCAAAACAAATAATACTTTTTTCATTTTTTTATAATTATTTGATTAAACAGAACAAATGTATTGTGTAATTCTGAAGGTAATCTGAAGATAGAATATTTTAACAAAACTTTATGATTTCATCTCAAGAAACAGATTTCTGAATATAATTCAATCTCATTATGTGAATATTATGAGAATAGCTATAGTTAATGGTCATTTTGTAATTATCAGTTATCTTCCTGACTATAGATAAACCGAGGCCAACTGACTGAGGATTATCTCCACCTTTATTAAAACGGCGAAAAAGCAGTTCAGGATCGGTTGTTAATGGTAATCCGGTATTTGAGATAGTTATGGATTCATTATCAATGATGCATTTTATGTAGCCATTTTCTATGTTATATCTTACTGCATTACTCAATAGATTTGAAATCAGTACATCGGCAAGAACCTCATTCATTTCAACAATAGCGCTTTCCGGGGTCTCCAGCTCAACCCTGATCCCTTTGATTTCCATTATTTCCCTGTAACTTTCAAGGAAGGATTCTATTTTTTCCTTCAGAGATATTTTTTTGTTCTCGTGAAAATATTGATTTTCTATCTTTGAAATAAGTAATAATCCCTGATTAAGCTTAAGCAGACGGGTTGTTGCCTCATCGATGGACTTAAGAAGGTTTAAATTTTCTTTTTTAAGATTTTTATTTTGCATAAGCAGCTCCACTTTTGACCTTATAACCGCTAACGGAGTTTGAATCTCATGTGCAGCATTTTCATTGTACTCTTTCAGATTGAGATAATCAATCCGCATTTTTTGAGTCATCTTTTCAAAGACCTTGTTTAATTGCTGAAACTCAACTACATCTGTTTCCGGTAGATCCAGTGGTTTATCAGAAAGTAAATCAAAATTTCCTGCCTTATCTACTGATTTATAAAAAGGGCTCCATAATTTCCTGGAGATAAGATAATTTATGAGAATTGAGATAATAAAGAGTGAAAGAAACAGACCAAACATATACCAGCTTATAGCCCGGAGTAAATCCTGCTTTTCAGTTAAAATCTGGAAAAGGCTTATCGTGTAACCATTTTTTTTGATAGTATTGCCAGAATGAAAGAAATACCTGAAGGGTATATACTCATCAGATTCTCTGTTATATAAAACAGTATCCTTTATATACTGTACCTTACTCAACGGATAACGATATATCATCGCTTCTATCTGAAAATCGAATGTAACTGTTGAATCAGGTACTGTCTCAGTTTGTTCAATCTGATCCCTTATTATTTCATTTTCTGTGAGAAGGCTATTGTCGATCTGCTTGTAAATGTCTTTTCTGATCGCATAGTATAGAAATATTCCACCCCCCATCATTGCAACGATAGAAAACAGAAAAAAATAATATGTGCTCTTGGTTAGTAATTTCAATCTTCTACGAATTTATATCCAAAGCCATAAATGCATTTTATATAGTTTTTCCCCTTTGCGGCAGTAATTTTTTTCCGGAGGTTCTTAACATGGGTATAAACAAAATCGAATGAGTCAGTTAGAATTACGTCATCTCCCCAAAGATGTTCGACAATTGATTCTTTTGTTATCATCCTGTTCTTGTTTGTCATGAAGAAAACAAGTAAATCATATTCCTTCTTTGTAAGATTCAATAATTTATCGTTAACATATGCCTGCTTATCAAAAGTGTTAGCTCTGATTTCGTTAAAACTGATCTCATTCATACCCTTTAAACTATTCCTGCGGTAGATTGAATTAAGCCGGGCGCTGAGTTCTGCGAAATGAAAAGGTTTGGTCAGATAATCATCTGCTCCTATTTTTAAGCCGAGGAGCTTATCTTCAAGTGAATTTCTTGCAGATAATATGAGTATGCCATCTGAGACTTTATTGTTTTTCAACTCTTTAATAATATCCAAACCATTGCCATCCGGCAGTCCAATATCGAGAATAATACAATCATATCTGTTATCCTCCGTCTTGTTTCTTGCAAGACCTAAATTTTGTGCCACTTCGCAAAGGTGGCCTTCCAGCTTAAGATAATCGTTGATGGCCAGCCTGAGTGAAAAGTCATCCTCAATAATTAAAATCTTCATCCCTATCCAATTAGAAAATCTTTAAATTTAATTATTAGATTTGTAAAGATATTACTCCTGAAGATATTTTAATTTAATACCTGATGAGAACTTACTCCTTTCTTGCACGCATTATCTTTTCAATTATTTTCACATATTCTTCAATAGGCTTCATCTTTGCTCAGAATAAACCAGAGAACGATTTTCCTGTAAAAGCAGAGCTCTTTAAAGCAAAAAAGACTTCCCTTGACTTTCTTGATGATAGTTTGAATGTTAAGAAGTTCGGAATTATTTCAGATGCTATCTGGAATTATGCAGAGCTGGGAATGCAGGAGTATAAGTCTTCAGCCATTCTGATTAAGACACTTGAAGAAGCCGGTTTCAAAGTTGAAAAAGGAGTTGCAGGTATGCCAACCTGTTTTGTAGCTTCATGGGGAAGCGGTAAACCGGTAATTGGTATCCTCGGAGAATTTGATGCGCTACCGATGATATCCCAAAAGGCTCTCAGCCCGGTCCAGATTCCTCTTGTTACAGGAGCGCCGGGTCATGGATGCGGGCATAATATGATGGGAACAGCCGGAATCGCTGCTGCAATAGCTGTTAAGAAAAGCCTGGAACAGAATAATCTTAAGGGAACAATTAAATTCTTCGGATCGCCGGCAGAAGAGACAGTGATCAGTAAACCATATATGGTCAGAGCCGGAGTATTTAAAGATGTTGACGCAGTTATAGATAATCACGCTTCATCAGATTTATCTACTAGTTATGGCGTAAATGGAAGTGCAGTAATGTCCGTCGTCTTTTCTTTTAAAGGAATTACGGCGCATGCAGCTGTATCACCCTGGACCGGAAGGAGTGCCCTCGATGGTGTTGAACTTATGAATGTAGCTACTAATTACCTGCGCGAACATCTTTTTTATACCTATAGACTTCACTATGTAATCACTGAAGGAGGAGAAGCGCCAAATGTTGTTCCCGACAGGGCTTCAGTATGGTATTATATAAGGAATACCGACGACAGGCTTGCAGAGATGTACGGTCGGGTATTGGATTGCGCAAAGGGCGCCGCCATGGCATCTGGCACCAAACTCGATACAGTTACTGTTCTGACAGCTATCCATCAGCGACATTCAAATAAAGGGATGGCTGAAGCCTTACAAAGGAATATAGAACTTATTGGAATGCCCGTTTGGACAGACCAGGAGCAGGCCTTCGCAAAATCGCTTCAGAAAGAGCTTGGGGAGAAAGAAACAGGTTATGCTTTAAAGGTAAAACCATTGACTATCCCTTCCGAAACGCAGATGGGAGGAGGTTCTTCAGATGTAGGAGATGTAACTCTTGTAGCACCCACAGCTACCCTTAATTTCCCGGGAGGTGTGCCGGGTGAGATTGGTCATCACTGGTCAACTGTCACATCGGGGTACGGTTCCGCTGCATGGAAAGGTCTGAATACAGGCGCAAAGGTAATGGCTGCAACAGCTCTCGATCTGATGACAAAACCTAAATTACTGGAAGAGATTAAGAACGAGTTTGCTCTGTACTCAAAAGATCATCCATATAAATCATTCCTTCCTGATGGAGCAACCCCGCCTCTTAATCTGAATAAGGAGCTTATGGAAAAATACAGGGATGCAATGTTACATCTGCAAGGGGAAAGTAAATAATTCCGGGGATCAGAAATGAAATTTTTATTTGCGTATAATCAAAATTTAATATTAATTGAATCGGATGCAGAAAGGTTATTTTAATTCAAATTCCTACGACACCCCTGAAAAAGAACACCTGTCATTCAAAGAAAAGATTCTTTTAAACAGCAGGTTATACTTTAACCTTTGCTACGCTTCAACCGTTCTTCGGACAAGAAAGAAAGCAATAAGAAAGGAGTATTTTACAAAAGATTGGACCGATTCATCGTTCCTCATATTCAGGTATATTGAAGCCGTTGGAGGTAAGTTTCATATCACCGGTATGGAAAATATTACGAAATCAGAAGGGCCTGTACTATTTATAAGTAACCACATGAGTACTCTTGAAACAATGATCTTTCCCTCTATAATTGCTCCTCTTAAAGATTCTACCTTTGTTGTGAAAGAGAGCCTTGTTAAACATCCTCTATTTGGTGATGTTATGCGATCAAGGAACCCTATCGTAGTAGGCAGAAAGGATCCACGGAAAGATTTTGAAGCAGTGATGAATGGAGGTTTGGATCTATTGTCAAAAGGAGTTTCAATTATCATTTTTCCACAGAGTACCAGAAGCCTTGAATTCAAACCGGAAGAATTCAATTCCATTGGAGTTAAGCTTGCAAAGAAAGCCGGGGTGGAGGTAGTTCCCATTGCAATAAAAACTGATTTTTGGGGTAATGGAAAGTTGATAAAGGAACTTGGCCCTATCGATCGTCATAAACATATTCATATTAAGTTTGGAGAACCATTTCGAATTACAGGAAACGG
>DATCHE010000026.1:0-22192 GCA_036508535.1 Bacteroidales bacterium
ATGCATATTCATATTGTGCCCCTAGTGGTGCTGATACTACTATCGTTCCTGTCGGTAATGCACACGTTGGCTGTAATGTGACACTCGCTGTAGGTGCTGCCGGTACTGCCGGTACTACATTGACAACTGCACTTCCTGATGCCAAAGATGTACATCCTGAAGCATTGGTAACAATAAATGTATATGTATTAGAAGATAGACCATTAAAAGTGCCCGTAGTACCTGATCCTGTTATCGTTGAAGAACCTGGAGATGCTGTCACAGTCCAAGTTCCTGCTGCTGGCAAACCACTCAACGCTACACTTCCCGTAGCCACAGCACACGTCGGCTGTGTAATAACACCAACGGCAGGTGCAGTAGGTAATGGATTTACAGTCACATTAAATACCGTTGGAGTAACTGAAGCACAGCCCAACAGATCAGTATAATTTACGCTTACTGACTGTGGAACAGCTGTGTTCCAGGTAACAGTCACAGAATTATCTGTAGCTGTCCCACCAGAAGTGACAGAACCTCCTGCCGATATAAACCATACATAATTAGTCTTACCAGCCTCTGTAAAATAAGTATTCCCTGATACCCCAATACATACAGGAGTAGGTCCTAAGATAGTTGGTACCGGTAATGGATTAACTGTTACAACCACACTATTCGAATTGGAACAGCCTGCACTGTTGGTTTCAACAACGGTATATGTTGTCGTAGCCGAAGGCGATACAGAAGGATTCGGTGAAGTTGAACTGAATCCTGCCGGAATTGAGCTCCATACATAGGTACTTCCTGGTACAAGCGCAGCACCAAGAGTGGTACTTGCTCCCACACATATAGGTCTGTTAGCTCCGGCTATTGCTGCCGGTAGAGCTTTTACCGTAATTGTTATAGTTCTTGGCGTACTGGCCCCACAACCATTCACTGCTGAAACTGAAAGATCTCCTCCTGTTGCTGTCGGACTAAAGGCAATAGATACTGAGTTCCCGGAACCGATTGGAGTAATTGTTTGACCAGATCCGGTATAATTCCATGTGTAAGTATTTCCAGAAACAACAGGAACCGTATATATGTTTCCACCACTATTTTGGCAAACTGATGCCGGACCTGAGGTAAATGCTCCAGGCTGCGCTGCGACAACCGGGAAGAATACTACAACATCGTCCGATGAAGTACATGCTCCATTACTTGTAGTCCATCGTAAGGTATACGAGTTACCCAAAACTCCGGTAAATACACTATTATATAATGTACTGTTACCAAAGGTACCACCCGACCCACTCACAATAGTCCACAAACCAGTAGAAGGGGAAGGATCATTCCCAACCAGAACAGTTCCGGATACTCCGCAAAGAGATTGATCCAGTCCTGCATTGGCTGGTGTAGGATTTGCTAGTACATTTACTATGGTTCCATCTACAACACCAGTCTTGGTATCATTAGTATAAGTAAAACCGGTAAGCTTGTACGCACCAGGGCCGGAGGTTGGCAAGAATGTTGTTGCCGAAGTTACAGCGTATGTGTGAACAGTTGCATCAATAGTATAAGTAAGTGTTCCGTTTATATCGGAAGGATAGAATGATGCAAAGCCAAGAGGGATTGATGCAGCCCCGCATATCGGACCTGATGGATTAAGGAATGCCCTTGCTTTGGTTGAATTTACGCTTGCAATTGTATAGTTCTTTGGAACAGCGTTTAGGTTGACATTACCCATGCTTTCCACAGTTCCATTAAAGTTATCTCCTAAAGCCGTAGTAACTACTTCATTCCATGTTCCGGTACTAAATTCAGCAAGACGCATATCAATAATACCGTTTAGTGTCATCAGAGGAGTGAGATTACTTGTCGGATCCCATCCTAATCTGACTTTTGCTGTAGCTGCAATAGTTGAATTGACACTCCAATATTCACTGGAATTCACAACCTGCAATGGTGCAGTAAAAAATGCGGATGTTGGATTTGTTGCAAAGTATTCAGCAGTCCATAATAAAGTGCTCCCTGCCGTTGAAGTGACAGTTAAATTATGCCCTTTTGTTGCCCCTTTTCCTATTGGATAAAGGAATGTGTCTCCGTTGATTATCTTTTTAATAAGAGGCCCATTGATAAATGATGTAGGTTTTCCTCCATCTGGGATAACGGAAGTAGGAGAAGTACTTAATAATACAAGCTTATTTGTCCCTGTAGTATTTATATTACCATTAGTAAGTAGTAATTCATTATTTACTTCAATCAGTCCGCTTGCACCGATCGTCAATCCAAAAGCATTGTTTATCTCAAGATTATTGAATTTGTTTGCTCCTGCGAAGTCACCTGTCGGGCCTCCAAGAGTTTGAAGCGCTGAACCTGCAAAAGTAACTGTCGAAGCCGGTGATGAACCTGTTCCGCTTATGAAGCCTCCCGCCAGACGCTCCATAGTTCCGAGAATCGTAAGCTTTATTTTATTTACACTATTATCGACTGTCGGTCCATTTATAACAAATCTTTTACAGATTGTCAGATTATTACTTGGAAGTACCCTTGTACCGGTTCCGGTAAAGAACATATTAGGTATACTGTTGAATTGTGTTGCAATAATTGTATAAGATCCTGTTCCTCCATATTCAATTGTGCCGTTCCCGGAGCAATCGAGAAAAGCAGTAAAGTCACCGCCCGGAAGGTTCCCATTCTCCAAATAGAGTGTACCGTTTCCACTTACAGTACCAAGATTATGTCCAAAGGTTGGAGAAACTATTTTCAGTTCACCATTTATTGCCGTACTTAAAGCAAAAACATTATTCAAATCAGTAGTTACAATATTGTCTATAATTACATTGGCTCCATTAGGACCACCAGAGGGACAAGGAGGTGAGGTCCCAACAGGCGTCCATATTGTTTCGTCTGACCAATTTCCATCAGCATTTGATTGATATGACGGAACTACGCCCGGAATTGCTATGAAATTACCTGCCGTGTACTCCCCGTTAAGATCATTGCTGATTGTATGGGTGAAAGTTATCTCATGTGTAACCTCATTAACATTATCAAATGCAGGAATTGCAGGTGACTTATACCAACTGTCAGGGAGGACAAGTTTCGCAGAAACATATAAACTTTCCACACCAAAAACATCTGCTGGCATATATTTAAATAATACACTCCCTGTGAATCCGGAAATACCAAAACTTTTGACCTTCCAATAATATTTCAGCACATTTGTAGGATCGATTACGCTGGGATTGTAGCTGTTAACAGGATTGACCTGAATTGATCCGACTGCCGTACTTGCCGATACTGTGTAAGTTACCGGAGTATATTTACCTGAAACTCCTATCGGGAATGTGAATGGTGCAATGGGTGCAATCGGAAACCATTTTCTTACTCCCAAACTGCTTGACACACCATCAGATATTATCATATTGGTTATTCCCGGAGCGCCGCCAATTAAACTATTCTGACTAAGTGTCAGCTGATAACTGCTGATATCAAGAATACCCTGCGTGAGAATAAGGTCGTTCAGTAGTAAAACATCACTGTTAGTTTTAGCCCCAAAGCTATTGTTAAGTTCAAGTCGCCCGTATGCTCCAGTTCCGGATATTTGTTGAAGTGCTGATCCGGCAAGACTAATTCCTCCAATAGTATTATCATCTGTATATGATCCGTTATTAGTCAGATCTCCTAACAAAGTAATTTTTTTATTTCCGGGAACCGTGCCAAGAAACAGGTTGCCCGATCCGATTGTAAGATTTTTGTGAACTGTAAAATCATTACTGACTGTAAGTGAGGTTACAGGTGATATATTAAGGTTGTAGAAATCAGATACCGTAGTCCCGGTAATCGATTGAATTCCTCCATTGAATGTTGTAAGGTTCGTACCATAATTATATGTACCGGAATTGTTCAGGTTACCTTTTATGCTGACATTCAGATTATTTGAATTGAATATGCTATTGATATTGCTTAAAGTCAATGAACCGTTCAGCACAAGCGGGCTTACTATAAGTCCAACACTGGCATTTGCTGCTGCACCGCTAATAGTGATATTATTCAATGGAACATTGGCATCGAGACCGTATGATTGAGCTAATCCGCTTATAGTATTATCAAAAATTATCGTACCGCCTGTTACAGAAGAACTACCTGGCCTCAGGTAAAGGTCGCCGAAACTTGTCCCTCCACCGGTTGCGATAGTAATTGTACCTCCGGACATATTAAAGGAACTACCTCCATTTAGCACTTCCAGTTTTGCTTTTGAAGTAAGTGCATTATTACCTTTTATAATTACATCACCAGCTGACTGGTTATAATTAAGGACTCCATTAGTAGTTAAGGCAGGTCTTCTGATCTGACCGTTAATAACCAGTGAACCACCCTGAATATCTAACGAAGAAGAACCGCTTCCGGAATATTCAATGTCAGCATTATTTGTAACGTCTCCAACGGGCCCTACATAAACATTCCCGCCTCCGTTTAATATAGTAAGTTTACCGTTCAGAAACAGAGTTTTACCAGGTGCAGCACTATTAGAAATGAAGACGTTTGAAGGAGTATTAATTGTAAGACCTGCAGTAGTTGGAATTATAAAATCAGTCCCCTGTGAGATATTAAAGTTGCCCGTTCGGTTATAGATAAAAGTCCCGTTTTGCAATTTCAGCCAATTATCCGGAGGGGTAGTAAGAGTACCGGCGATATTCAGCGTGAGAGTTGTTGCCTGGGAAGTACCTTTATTAACAGTTACACTACTAAATGTGGTAATTGGGGTACCAACAGTACTTGATATAGTTGCTGAATTTGCACCAAAGAAGGTAAGAGGAATACGTGAGAAATCGCCTGTTGATAATGTGCTAACTCCATTATAGCCTCCATTTGCATTATTGGTAAGACTTCCACCAATTGACATGCTCTGATTTGTAGCATTAGCATCGTAAACAAATAATGAAGCTAGTGCCCCTATCGAAACATTACCGTCTACAACAAAATTCTCAGCTACTGATCCATTCTGAAACCAAACAAGAGCACCTGCTTGTATATCCATATTCCCTTTGACATGGATTGTTTTTGGAACTATAGGTATACCTCCGGGATATGTTGTTCCCCATGTAGGAGCGAACCAAGAGTCTGCATTCGTTCCTCGGATTACTAAATTTCCGTAAACTAAAATATCATTATTTGGAAACATTAAATTTGAGCCTCCAATCGGAGCTAATATCAGATTGCCATAGGTTGCAACGCCAACAGGCATATAATACTCAGGGCCGGCATTACCGTTTGTAGAATAAAGTTCTGTTGTGCCCATATTGACATTGAAGTCAGAAAAATCTCCGGACGGGAAAACATAGGTGGCAGGATAATCATAACTAGTTGTTAATCTGAAAAGTCCGTTACCGTTTGGATGAGACATGACCATACTGAATACTGAACTTGGATTATAGCCAACATCAAGTGTTGATCCTGCTTCAATTTTTAGTGTAGCGCAGCTTACACTGCCTGCATTCGCTGTGTTCAAAGCTGTGGTCAGATTCACTGTATTATTATTACCTATAATTACCACTGCGGAACCACTTGGAGGTGCTGAAGGAGGACTGGTAACGGTATGACTTATTGTAGACCAGGTATTTACGTCACTCCAGAGACCATTTTGCCGGCTATAAAATATTGAGGGTGAGCCGAAAGCTCCCGGTACGGGAACTGTAGTCGTATTGTCACCAGCAGTATAATCTGCATCAAGATAGCTTGAACTGCTTGTAGGTGCCGTCCAGTCAGTTATAGTATTACTGCCAGTATTGATAGGTGGATTTGAAGCAGTTCCTATTTTCCAGGAAAGGTCAGAATTGTTGAATAATGCAGGTAAATAATTTGCCTCAGTTCCTGAAACGTCAACATTATCATAAATAAAGGTATGAGTTACTTTTGATGCAAAACCGGTTATTCCTGATGATTTTACACGCCAGAAATAGGTCAGACTCTGACCTTTTACAGTTGTGTTGGGGTGTTCGTATCCAACTGGCACAACAGTTATCGAGCCATAAGTTGTTGGAGCTGAGCTGAAACCAATTGTCGCAGGCGTATATTTTGCTGCTAATGAAGGTGTTATTGTTGGAGCCCCTATGGGGAATGTAAATCCTGCATTGGAAGTATAAACTCTTGTAAGTCCTCCATCACCTGCATTTCCTGAAGTCTGAATGTAACGTGAAGAGGTTGCTCCTGAAATAGATGCTAAAGAATTAAGCTTTAAATTATTTGTGCCGATGTTAAAAAGTTTGTCCTGAGAAAACGTCAGTACACCATTAATTGTCATGTTGGCAGCAAGCGAAACCGGCGCTGCAACAGCATTAGTATTATTCAACTCAACATTTCCAAAAACTCCATTTCCATCTATACTTTGAGGCAGAGTTCCTTTTAACACAATCTTACCGGTTCCTCTATGCAGACCCGAGTTGTATACATCTCTCGCAATGTTGACTGTTTTTGAACTATCATTAAGAGTCGCCAGTACCAGTCTGAAGTTATCATCCACATTCAATGTATTCTGCGAACCGACGAGATCGACTTTTGTGCCGGCAGGCTTGTCAATAGTGAATTTGAATAATGACAAAGGTGACCCCAGATTAACAGTAAATAGCTGATTAGTAATACCATTTAAAGTGGTAGCATTTGTTCCTGGCAAGTAAGATGTTCCATTTTCTATTGTGAAGTTTCCGCCAATTGACACATCAAAATTATTAGCTGAAAAATCTCCTGCTGTAATAGAAAGATTATTCTTAACTATTAATGCAGTGCTTAAACTTACAGTTGAGGTGCTGGATGCCCGGTTTATAGTCAGATTATTAATCGGGGCAGTTGTGTATATTGAATATTTAACAGCGTCTCCTCCTGAACCAGTAACTGGTATAAGTTCAAGAGTACCACCTGTTACATTAATATTTGATACTGAGGATTTAACATCAAATGCCTTTTGTTCAGCACCACCGATCCCGGTAACATCGTAAATACGGATTGTCCCGCCCGTCATTATAAAGATGTTGTTGGTATTTTCAAGGTTAAAGGTGCCGAATGCAGGATCAACACCATTGACAGCTCTTGAAGTGTTTACAGTTGCAAAAGATACATCTCTCAGATTTGCTATAGTGGAATACGCAGAAGGTACTCTCTTAAACCGGCCCCGAAGATAAAAGGTACCTCCGGTCTGTGTATACTGGGCGGCACCTGTTGAAGAAAGGAACTGTTTGGTATCAACGCTACCACCATTAATTATTATCTGTCCTGAGGCAATATTTGAAGTTATTATACCGCCTGATTCCCTTGTCGATAAATAGCCATCATTAATCTGGAGTTTGCCATAAACTTCCAAAGCGCTGTTTCCGCCCTGAGAAACTCCAATAATAGCATCGCTCGTAGCTGAGACCCCATAGGCAACATTTATCTCCCTGTAATCATCTGCAGTGGAAAGCACTACGACATCTACTCCATTCAGTATTAAAGCCCCGTTTGAAGGGATATAAAAATCTGAATTTGGTGAAGTACCAGTATTTCCTTCAGTTAATGATGGAATGATTAACGAACCTTCAAGCACAAGAGTACCTGTACGGATCCATAAAGCTTTTCTGAGGTTCGCATTGCTCCCTGATGCTTCAGCAGTGAGTGTGTTCGCTCCAAAAAGTCTAAAATAATTATATGCGGTAGAATTAATAGTAAGTTTATAAGTCTGATCTGTTCCTTTATCAAGAATAAGATTATAGAAATCGGTTACTCCATTACAGATTAAGATATTATTTGTCGATCCCTGAAAATACACAGAAGCCGCTCCTGTGGTTCCATCCGGCGATGTTGCCGGAAAAGCATTATAAACAGGGTAAGGAAGATTCGTAAATCTGACAGAACCGTTGTTTGTGAAATTCCCTTTGATAATAACCGTATGGAAAGATGTATAATAGTCAATAAAAGGAGCGGCTCCTCCAATAGTTACAGCACCAATTGCCGGATTTGTTGCTCCATATCCAACTGAAATGATTCCTCCATTATCAACAGTAACATTACCATTTATGGTCAAAGTTAGCTTGGCAGCCGAAGCATCATCATTAATTTTGAAATTCCCCTGTTTTACATATAAATCTCCATTTATTAATAAGTTATCAAGTTGTGTACCAATAACTCCTGAAGCGTTTACAGTTAAATTATTATATATAAGTTGAGAAGCAGGGAAGTTAAAATCTGCAAGGTTATTATATTCAGTCGTTCCACCGCCGGTATTAACGAAAGTATTAAGTGTGGCAGCCGGGAAATTTACAGTAGCAAGTTGCAGAGTACCTTGTCCTCGAAGAGCTGTCAGCGTATTTGTAAATTTCTTATCAGTCTGGTTAAGGAAACCTCCTGAATTAATTGTGATGTCCAGTCCTGAGTTTGTAATATCGCTTGATAAAGATACAGTTCGGCCGGTAAGGATAACTACTTTATCGTTTATCCCGGGTACAGTACTACCAATCTGAAGTGTACCGCTCGGGTCAGATGTCCAGGTAGTGGCTGTGTTCCAGTCACCGGTCTGGTATGAATAATATGTAACTAACTTACCAGCTGTCCAATAAGTGCTGGTAGTTGTAATATTTGTTGTGCCTGTAATAGTGAACGAGTTAACTCCAAAGCTCTTCGTACCTGTGGGAGCAAGCCAGTTTCCGGCACCAACTTTGTACCAGATATTATCAGGAGTTATTGTTATTTCTGCAGGGTCATAAGTAAAACTAGCTGTAATTGTTTTCCCACCGACAATTGGCGTTTTAACATCCCAGTATCTGTTTACAAAATTTGATCCCAGCGTCGCATCATGAACAGTAATGACGTTGATAGTGCCTCCGGTAGTTCCGGTTAAAGCCGTAATGCTCATCGGAGAGTAGTAACCACCGGAGCCAACAGGAAAAGAAACAGGAAGTGTGGCAACATCATTCCTGATTAATGCACCGGTTCCACCGGTTTCTATCATATTGGATGAGCTGAAAACTCCCTGGATTGCATTTATTGCATTGTTTCCGACAGTGAGGTTTCTGGTTCCAAGTCGCAAAACCCCTGAATTAAGGTTAAGTATATTATTTACAGTAATATTACCTAGTAAGGATTTTATTCCTCCACCGGAAAGTGTCAGATTCTGATAGTTGATATTTGCAAAAACCTGCTGGTCACCGACTCTGTTGTAGTTAATTGTGCTGGTTGGTGAACCTGTGGTGTTAAGTGTGGTGATAGCATTATTTACTCCTCCGAGATTCAGATTATGTGCCGGGCCTCCATTGATCGCAATCGTTCCCGCTCCCGATAAATCTCCAGAAATATTTACAGTATTTGGTGAAACTGTGCCGAAAGAGAGAGACCCGGCAATAGAAACGTTCCCAAGTATGGTAACAGTTTTTGATGCGACGCCTAAATCTAAGATAACTCCGTTGTTTACCAAAAGTGAATTGCTCACAGTAAATGGACGGTTAGCTGTTTTAGTGCTATTACCTCCGGCTGTTAAATCATAGAAAGTAATTAACCCGGTTCCACCTCCGTTAATATACTGGTTGCCGGTAAGAGCAAATGTAAACAATCCGGAAGTTGCATTTAATGAGTTGACTGCATTACTGTTACTTATTAGGTTTGTACCGTTAAAAGTCAGATTAGCTGAGAGACTTAATGAAGCAGGATCACTTATTGTAATATCCCCGCTAACAGTTGCCGGTACGGATAACGATTTAACACCACCGGTCGATACTGTAAGATTTATATAGTTAGCGCTTCCGAAAATGGTCTGCGCCCCTGCACCATTATAATTAACAACGCTTCCGTTGGCAGCAGTTGTAAGTGCACCAATAGAGTTAGTGGTTCCTCCAAGGTTGAGAACATGAGCAAAAGCTCCCCCGCTTATATCAATCGTTCCGGCTCCGCTTAAATTTCCTGAAACCGAGACTGTTCTGAGGGCAGTATTCCCGAAACTAAGAGTTCCGCCAGTAACTGTCAGATCATTGTTTACAGTAACATTCCCCAGAATTGTTTTTGTATTATTACCAGAGATTGTTAAGTTCCGATATGCAAGTGCAGCGACATTCTGGATAGCACCAGAATAATTTACCAGACTGGTTGTTCCTCCTGAGAAAGAGCCTGTATTAGCATAGTTACCACTAATATTCAGAGTACCGGTTGTCAATGATAAGCCACCTGCACCGGTTAAATTGCCTGTCAGATTTATTGTTTGATCGGCGCCTGCTACAGTACCTGCTGTTATATTCAGGTTTCCCGAAATTGAAATGGGCGATATCAACGTCAATGTATATGCGCTGCCATAACCTACGTTGCCAAAACTCTGACCTAATCCGGTTGGCGCTGTTGCGGTAAGTCCGGTGATATTACAATTGGAAGCTGCATTCCATGTGGCAGCAGGAATTACTCCGCCATCTCTGGCATGAGTGTAAGTTGATGTTGCTACACTAAAGTTAAGATCTCCGGCAGCTGATGTAATTACTCCTCCGTTGTTTGTTATAGTTCCGGTAACTATTGTAGTACTGTTTGTAGTATTAAAACTATTTGAGAAGCCTGTATTTGCATTTAATATTAATGTTCCTCCTATTGTAGCAAGCTGGCCGGCCGGGCTGAAATCAATACCAATTTGATTACCTGCAGTACTGCTGAGCTGAAGAGTTGAACCTAAAGGTATAGCAAGGTCAGTCGCTGCTCCTCCCATTATTGTAAGCTGAGATGTTCCTGCAGATTGTAAACTGACATTTGAATTTAATGACAAAATCAGTTGTCCTATTGTCTGAGTAGGAACATTTGTTGCGGTTGTTATTCCGTTATTGTTAAATACTAAAATATCATTTGGAAGAGGAGTTACACGATTTGGAGACCAGTTAGTGGCTACTGTCCAGTCTCCAGGTACGCCATTTTGATTCCAGTTATAGGTTGCTTGCCCCAATGCAACTGTTGAAATTGAAAAGAAAACCAGACTGACAATCCCCAACTTCCGTATAAAACCTAATTGTAAAATTAAAGACGAAATTATTGTTTTGCCAATAACAATCTTTTCTTGGGTCAAAGCCGTAAAAGGAGAGAATAGCAATTTCAAAAATGCGGAAACTGGATTATTACGTTCCATATATATCAGGTTCAATATTACTTCTTAAAATATAATCAACAATATATCAATCAAATACGACCCGCAGGGATATAATACACCCTGCTGAGTCTCAGGTTAAGGAACTCAACTACTTAATCTAGCGAATGTAATCATTTTTTAATTAGTTGTATCATAACATTTTTCGGGTGTTATCAACATATCAACATGACTTATTATCAGTCCACTTGGTTGCTTTAATACTTAGCGTTTAACCATTTGTACTTAAATCAGATAAAAAGGTTGCAATTGAATCGTGCCAAAATAATTGATTTTGACTAATGCCGGTATTTGCCGATTAAACGTCATGATTATTTTGATGAAATTAACTCTCTGTTTTTGCTGAAAATCAAAATAAAAAGATAATGAGATATTTTATCCATACAATTATTAAACATTTCTTTGTAAAAATGAAAATGTAATCTATATTTGCACTCGCTTTTCGGGGGTTTAGCTCAGCTGGTTCAGAGCATCTGCCTTACAAGCAGAGGGTCGGCGGTTCGAACCCGTCAACCCCCACAACACAAAAACCGGTCGCGAAAGCGACTGGTTTTTCTTTTTGAGGGACGTTCCAGGCTCGCCTGGATAAGGACATCAAAAAGAAAAACCAAAGGTTCCGCCACAGCGGAACCCGGTTTTTGTGTTGTAAGGGCCCCCTAAACGGCTCGCCGAAGCGCAGCGGAGGCAACCCGGCAAGAAAGAATTCCTGCATAATTGATTCCTCTTTTGAAGTAAGATCAATAGAACATTCGAATGAAGAATAGCGAAGTCTATTTATGCATTTTGCTTAATGCCACCAGCAGACCACCGGTAATATATGCTATGATCCACCATATATAAGCTATCCGCGAGTATATCTGGAGATTTTTACTCACCTTTAATTCAGACCCCAATTTCAGATTATGTCTCCAAAGCAAAAAAGTGTCAGTAAGCATGCCCAACAGCGAGGAGTAGCCGATAAATCCATGAAATGTAAGCATACCTTTGCTCGACCCTATTATCATCAGAATAGTTGCGGTAATGTCCAGGGTAACACCTATTGTGTAAAATAATAAGACGCCTGATGTCACCAACTTTTGTCTTCGTTCTTTGGCAAATCCAATAGAGTAAAATATCAGTGCAATGGTGACAACCATAGAACCTATTATTGAGACTGTTTTCATTTATAATTTATTTATAGAATGTCCAAACAGAAATCTTATTCCTTTTCTGTGGTTTTTTGGGGTAGAATAACTGATGCCAGAATTGAAGCGAGAAGAATCCCAACTATGATTAAAAGGGATGTAACAATAGGTATTTCAATTTTTAAGAATGCAAGAAGCATTTTTAGTCCAACAAATGTCAAAACAAAAGCCAGGCCTACTTTCAAATAATGAAACAAACCCATAATGCCTGCAACAGCAAAGTATAGCGAGCGCAGACCGAGTATGGCAAAAATATTCGAAGTATACACTATGAACCGATCCTGACTTATTGCCAGAATTGCAGGGATACTATCTACTGCAAAAAGAAGATCCGAAGTCTCAATAATAATAAGAACCAGGAAAAGAGGTGTTGCAAACAATTTTTTATTATGGATGACAAAAAGTTTATCACCTTCAATTGTATGGGTTACAGGAAAATACTTCTTAAAAAACTTTACAATGACATTCTTTTCAGGATCAACCTCTGACTCTTTATCAAACAGCATTTTTATTCCCGTAAAAACCAGAAATCCGCCAAAGATCAGAACTATCCAGTGAAAACGGTTAATTAATGCAACCCCTGCAAAAATAAAGATACCTCTCATTACCAAAGCACCCATAATTCCCCAAAACAGAATTTTGTGCTGATACTGAGGCTTAACTGAGAAATATGAAAAAATCAGAATGAAAATAAAAATATTATCTACACTAAGAGAGTACTCAATTACGTAACCTGTAAGGAATTCGAGAGCTTTAATTTTTCCTAATTCTAAATAAATGAACAGGTTAAATATTAAAGCAAGTGTTATCCAAATTAAACTCCATACAACTGCCTCTTTTACCGGAACTTTATGTGTATGTTTATGAAATACACCCAGGTCGAGAGCCAGCATTATAAATATGAAAACATGAAATCCGATCCAGAAATATATACTTTCGCCCATTAAGTTAAAATAGGTTGTAAACTTATAAAAATAATTCCTCAAATCTTCGTTAACTTTGTAGAAATGAAATTCATAAATTGAATTAGAAAACGGAATGCGCAATATATTTATAAGTTTGATTTTCATATTTCTGGTTTCATGGGCTCCTGATTTTGTTTACTCTCAGGCAAATACTAACACTTCAAGCCAGATAACTTCTTCTGATATGGAGAGTTATGTTACATTTATTGCATCACCCCTTCTTAAAGGCAGAAAGAACGGAGAAGCCGGACTAGAAATAGCAGCTCTGTACATAGCGTCGCAGGCCAAATTGACAGGTCTGAAACCTGCTGATGGGAACAGCTATTTTCAGTCATATTCTGTTATGAAAAAAGTCAGAAATCCTAAGTTCCCTCCGATGCAGCTAATCCTGAAAAACAAGGATACCATTATAATAAATGAACCCAGGGACCAACTAGTTCCAACAGATCCGTCTTTTATTTTACCGGAAGGGTCAGTTGCAATGGAACTTAACAATGTTGCAGGCTATATAGAAGGCAGCGATTCTATTCTTAAAAATGAGGTGATAGTATTTTCGTGTCATTATGATCATATTGGCACTTCCGGAAGCAGAGTAAATCCAGGCGCCGACGATGACGCATCCGGCTGTGCAGCTCTGCTCTCGATAGCCAAAGCATTTCAGAGTCTTGAAAAGAAACCATTAAGGTCAATTCTCTTCCTGTGGCTTTCAGGTGAAGAAATCGGTCTTTTTGGTTCAGAAGCATACATTAGAGAACCATTGTTCCCGCTCGAAAAAACTATTGCCGATCTTAATATTGATATGATAGGAAGGGATAAAGAGTCAATTGATTCAACATCTGATACTCCAATGACCGGACTAAACTCCGTCTTTGTTATTACTGACAACCAGAGCAAAGAGTTGTCGGAAATTGCAAATGAAGCTGACAGTGGATCAGTCCTCAATTTTGATTATAGTCTTAGTGGCAGGTATCATCCATTGCATCTTTTTGCACGTAGTGATCATTACAATTTTGTAAAAAAGGATATTCCTATTTTATGTTTTACAACAGGTATTCACTCTGACTACCATACTTCCGGAGATGTTTTTAATAAGCTTGATTTTAAAAAAATGGAGCTGATTGCCAGAACTGCATATCAGATAGGCCTGACAATTGCCAACCGGAAGACAAGGTTAATTATCGATAATCCATTCAGTTCATGGGAAAAAAACAAATAAGTCGTAAAGAATTTTTTACCAAAACCCTGACAGGCATTGCTGGTATAAGTTTGATCTCAAAGCATTTATCCTTAGGATCGTCAGCTGTGTCTGAATTAAGAGGTATCGGAAGTACAGGTTTAATGGTAAGTCCTATTTGCTTTGGGGCTCCAAGAACAAACGAAGAATCTTTAATAAAATATGCCATTGAGAAGGGTTTGAACTTCATAGATACCGGACGCGCTTACGGAAACGGAAACAATGAACAACTGGTAGGAAGAGCTACAAAAGGGATTAGAAGTAAAGTAATTATCCAGTCGAAAATCAGGCTCGAAGAAAATGAATTGGCATCAAAAGGAAAAGGGAAAAAAGGAGCTGAGGAGATAAGATTTGCCCTATCATCAAAACTGGAAGCCAGCCTGAAAGCACTTAATACAGACTATATTGATGTATTGTTGTATCATGATGCCATTGATGAAAAACTGCTTTTCCATGATGCTACACTGAAGTTTTTTGGAGAAATGAAAAAAAACGGTGTAATTAAAGCTCACGGTTTCTCAACTCACAACAATTATATGAACCTTCCGGAACGAAACAATTCAGAGGTCTTATATAATGTAATTATGTTACCTTTCAACCACAAGGGTTCATTTATTCATTCAGTAAGTGGCTCATACTCAGAATGGGACCAGAAGCGACTAATTTCAATTCTTGATGAAGCAGGAAAGAAAGGTATTGGAGTTATTGCTATGAAAACCTGCTCCGGTGGAAAATATTCTCCATCAGTTGATATCGAACCAAGTTATAAGGAGGCTGTCCTATGGGTACTCCAACATAAATTCATAAGTTCAGCAGCAATTGCAATGGCAAACTTTGAACAGGTTAACGAACACACTTCATGGCTGTAGAATACTTCATTTGGATTTTACCGGGAAGAAACATTTTACAGCGCTTTTATATTTCTTATCAACATCGGGTATTCCATTACCGTTTGTATCAGTCATTTTACCAAGATATTGTATAAGTGCCAGCCACTCCTTACCCTCCTGAATGCCGTCTCTGTCTTCATCCATATCAATGATTGCTTTCTCCATTTCTGTTACCTTATTCCCTGCAAAATCTTTTGGCACGACATTTATCAATCCAAAACTCATCTTTTTGATAATCCCGATAAACTCAAGCATATAGGAATCAGCAGAAACAGAATACAGCGATAAGTTCTTTTTAGAAAAATCAACATTTTTCATTGTACCATCACTTCTGATGATATCAATTTTAACGATCTTCTTAAGTAACCCCTTCCCGGGATCATAGTTAACTCTTATACCCGAATAATAGCAATAATTTTGCGGATCCGACTTTCCGGCAACAAGTAATATTTCTAGAATGCTTTTCAATTCCTTCCCTGTAACATATAGTCTGGAAAGAGGATAGCCGGGAATATCATCCTTCCCGGAACCAAGAGGCACTACCCTGAAAATGTCAGGCGCTGACTGTATTCCCGGTAAAATTTTATCAAATAACATTCCAGCAGCAATCATACTTACATCTGTGCCTTTTCCCGTGTGACTATTAATGTAATAATGAATAGCATCTGCAACAAGAGGACCAAGATTGCTATTTACATAGTCGCTTGTTTCGTTGCCCTCAATAACAAAATCAGTTTCAACTACGGGCTTGTCATAATCTATACCCAGGGGATTAAGGATTTCTGTCGATATCCTTGCTTTTTGTTCTTCAATAAGCTGATTTGTCTTTTTATCTCCCAAAATTTTATCATCAACCGGTATCAGCGTATAATTATCAACACGTAGTTTATTATCCGAATAGATTAATGAAAGACGACCAACAAACTGACCAAATTCTCCGGTCTGAACAATAGGAATATTATTAACAATCAGTGGTTGATCAAGTTTGGTATGTGAATGTCCTCCAATAATCAGGTCAATGCCTTTAACTTTCCTGGCAAGTTCAACGTCGTCTCCTGCAAATTCTCCCTTCTTATTTTTTGTAATTCCTGAATGAGAAATGCAGATTATGATATCGCACTTTTCATTCTTCAGTTCCCTTACCATTTTCTTCGCAAATTTGGCTTGTTTTTCAAAAGATACCGGAGCAGCCTTAGGAGCTACTTCAGCAGCATTCTTACCTAAGATTGAAAATATACCTATTTTAATACCGTCCTCTGTAAATATCAGATTTCTGCCAATTATCTTTTCGGAATATAGTTTCTCAAGAGCATCATCCCGGGTATCTTTTATGTCAAAAATCGCATTCCCTATTAGTAATGAAGGGACTTCACCATTTTTAGCAGAGGCACTAATAACAGATGCCAGCCACTCTGGTCCAAAATCATATTCATGGTTTCCAAGTCCTATAACGTCATAACCCATTGATTTCATAAGCCGTAGCTGAAAGCCTGTTTTGCTTTCAATACTTGGAAAAAGAGTTCCCATAAAAAAATCCCCTGCATCAAGTACCAGAGTTGTTCCAGTATTAGTTTCCTTTTCAGACTTTAATATCGCGGCAATTCTGGCAAACCCTCCTACAGTTTTGTCATCATTTATAGTTAATGGAGAATACTGAGATTCCGGAGCATATCCGATAAGCCGGGAATGCAGATCATTAGTATGTAATATTGTGATCCTCTTTTCAGATTGTGCTGACAAAGGGAAAATCACAATCATTAACAGTATGAAAACTAACACTTTTTTCATCTTTTGAAGGTATAGATATACACAAATCTAATTAAAATATACAAGATTATAATGAGGTTATAAAGACTTAGTATATTTCAAAAATGGTAAAAAAGGCGATGTTTAAAGCACTCTTTTTAGATATGGCCCCTAAATCCCCTAAAGGGGACTTACTAATTATCAGATCATTATTAAACCCCCTTTAGGGGGAAGGGGGCAAAAAAAATTGGTGAAATCCCACGCAATTTATCAATTTTACACTACTTCAGCCACAATAAATGTACTGCCTCCGATAAAAATCATATCAGATAATGCTGCGTTTTTCCTGGCTTGCGCAAAAGCAGATTTAACATCAGGATAACTGTGTCCGGTAAGGCCATACTTAGCAGCATCCGACCTGAGTATTTCTTCATTTAGCGCCCTCGGTATTAAGGCCCGGGTAAAATAATAGATTGCATTTTTCGGGAAAAGCGGAAGAACAGATTTCAGGTCTTTATCATTAACGAAACCTATTATTATATGTAACCGTGTATTTGGAATCCTTTTTATCTGATTAAGTACATATTTCAGTCCTTCTTTGTTATGCCCTGTATCACAAATAGTTAATGGATTAAAACTTAGAATTTGCCAACGACCCTGAAGCCCGGTATTCAGAACCACATTTCTGATCCCATCTATAATATTATTCCCTGAATATTTAAAAGTCTTTTTCAATATTTCAAATACGCTGAATACAGCCTGAATATTTTGTGCCTGGTAATCTCCGCCAAGAACTGTTTTCCCTTCAAGATTTTGTTTTGTTAAAAGATCTTTTAAACTATAATTTCTCTCACCAGTCAGATTATCACTCTCTTCAAGGTTACATAAATATAGTTCATCAGCGAATGATATGTGTGATTCTGACTCAGCGGCTTTCAAGATGAATACAGGCTTTGTCGCCGCTTGCGACTCGCTTATCACAACCGGAACGCGTTTTTTTATAATTCCAGCTTTTTCTGATGCTATTTTTTCAATCGTATCACCAAGAAGATCCATATGGTCGTGTCCAATATTTGTAATAACAGACAAAACCGGATTGATAATATTTGTTGAATCCAGCCTTCCTCCAAGGCCAACTTCAATAACTGCAACATCAACTTTACTCTTTGCAAAATGATCAAAGGCCATCGCCACAGTAAGTTCAAAAAATGAGGGTTTTAGTGATGTAATAATGTCATTATGATCGGCAACAAATGCAATTACTTTGTCTTCACCGATCATTTCACCATTCACTTTTATCCTCTCCCTGTAATCTTTGAGATGGGGAGAAGTATACAATCCGGTTCTGTATCCAGCTTCCTGTAAAACTGATGCAATCATATGAGAAACAGAACCTTTACCGTTTGTCCCTGCAACATGAATTGTCTTGTATTTCAGGTGAGGATGGCCTAAACAATTGTCGAGGGCAAGAGAATTCTCGAGATCATTCTTATACGCTGCTTTTCCTATCCGGTGATAAGCCGGAAGCTGAGAGTATAAAAAATCGAGAGTTTGATTATAAGTCATTTTTACGAAGTTCAAAGAAAAAGACAAAAGACAAAAGACAAAAGTAAAAATAAAGTACCAGAAAGTCGCGACGGCTTTATAATTCCTCACAATTATTTTTACAAATTTTAAAATTTATTTATACTGATTTTTAGGTATTTAACCCCCTTCCCAACCTTCCCCCAAGGGGGAAGGAGTAGTGCATTTCATTAATAATTTGATAGTATTCTCCTTCTGTTTCATATCACTCCTATTTAACATAATTTTTAACTTTTTATGCTGTTTATGATAGACTTTCTTCATAGTAATTTTATCACAATGTCCTGATTTTATGCTCCTTCCCCCGTGGGGGAAGGTTGGGAAGGGGGTATCTAATTTCCCCTTCAAAATAACAAACTTAACAATTAAGTAACAATTTGTACCTGAAATTAGTTATTTTTACAAATGGTAATGTGTCTGACTGAAGTGATGTAATATATTGATTATAAATTACTAACGATGAAAAGAAAGAGCAACAGGAAACTTTTTATTATTGATACTAACGTGTTACTTCACGATTATAAATGCATTTATAATTTTGAAGAAAATGATATTATCATTCCAATTGTTGTGCTTGAGGAGCTTGACAAATTCAAAAGGGGTAATGATCTGATCAATTTTCATGCACGTGAGTTCACGAGAGAACTCGACAAACTTTCGGGAGACATGCTGCTGACTGCAAATATTCCACTTGGCGAAAACCTGGGAAATATGCATATTGAAACAGGAAAAGATTTTTCGGAAAAAGTAAACCAGTCATTCCCCGAAAGAACTCCGGATCACCGGATTCTTGCAATTGCTGATTATGTATGCAACGCCAATAAGGATAAAACAGTTGTGCTCATAACCAAGGATATTAATCTAAGGATGAAGGCTAAGTCGCTGGGTATTATCGCTCAGGATTATCAGAATGACAAAGTCGCAAATATCGACGATCTGTATAAAGGAATTAGAATACTGGACGGGGTAAATCAGGAATTAATCAGTAAACTTTATGAACTGCCTGAGGGTGTTATAGCAACGGACTTCGGACTCGAAGCAAATATGATTGGTCATCAGTTTTTCATTATGAAGAATAACGGATCGAGTGCGCTTGCTCACTATAACCCTGTTAGTAAAATGCTTAAAAGGGTAATAAAGCAAACAACTTATGGCATCGATCCCCGAAATGCTGAGCAGACATTTGCTATAGAAGCCCTTTCAAACCCCGATATTCAACTGGTGTCGTTAACAGGAAAAGCCGGGACAGGTAAAACACTATTGGCTCTTGCTACGGCGCTTCAGCAGCAGAAAAGATACAAGCAGATTTTTCTTGCCCGTCCGATTGTTCCACTGGCTAACCGCGATATGGGATTTTTACCAGGCGATGTAAAGGAAAAAATGGACCCTTATATGCAGCCTTTATACGATAACCTTACGGTAATTAAACATAAGTTCAGTCAACAGAGTCCGGAATTCATGCGCATCCACGATATGATGAAGGAGGATAAGCTTGTAATAACTCCCCTGGCATACATCAGAGGCCGCAGTCTGTCGAGCATTTTTTTCATCGTTGATGAAGCACAGAATCTCACTCCTCACGAAATTAAAACCATTATAACAAGAGCGGGAGAAGGAACAAAAATGGTATTTACAGGAGATATTGAACAGATAGATTCGCCGTACCTCGATACTGCATCAAATGGTTTAAGTTACCTTTCAGACAAAATGAAGAACCAGGATATTTTTGCTCATGTAAATCTGGTAAAAGGAGAACGAAGCTTTCTGGCAGAACTTGCAAGCAAATTGTTATGAAACTAAAAGACCTCCTCCCTCGCCAACGCTTTGGAGAACTAAGAAAAACTTAAACAAAAAATAATAAGTGTAATTATGGAACCAAAAACAAAACAACTACCTGTATTACTGATAATACTTCTGTTTATAATAACGAACGTTTCATTTTCTCAGGATAATTCAAAAAGTCCGGAAAGCAAGAAAATACAGCTCTTTAATGGAAAAGATTTGAGTAATTGGGTATTTAATCTTAAAAATCCTGCAATTGATCCTGCAACAGTGTTCACAGTACAAAATGGGGTTATTCATATTACAGGAAACCCTTTTGGTTACATGCGTACAAAAAATACCTACTCAGATTACAAGCTGCATGTAGAATGGCGCTGGCCATCTGAAGCTACAAACAGTGGAGTTTTTGTGCATGCTGTCCGACCTGATACGATATGGCTGAAATGCTTCGAATGTCAGTTAAAAGCCGGAAGTGCAGGAGATTTAGTATGTATGAACGGTGCTGATATGGATGAACGAAAGGATAAGACTAATAAGTCTGTTAAAAAAATTGCTGAATCATCGGAGAAGCCAACCGGAGAATGGAACACAATGGAAGTTATGTGCAAAGGGAATACTATTGAAGTAATTGTAAATGGAGTAGTTCAAAACAAAGGAACTAACCTGAATGTTTCTAAAGGATCAATATGTTTACAAAGTGAAGGTAAGGACATTGAATTCAGAAATGTGTTCCTGACCAAATTTTAGAATTCTCCGGAGTTAATAATTTTAAAAATCTTTGTGCACAATTTTGATATTGTGCCCTCGTAGCAAATAATATGAACCTCGCGAAAAAGAAAGTAGCATTCCATACTCTCGGTTGTAAACTAAACTTTGCAGAAACATCTACAATCGCAAGATCATTTCCTGAGGAGTTATTTGAGAAAGTTCATCCAGGCTCGGTGGCCGACATTTACGTTATTAATACATGTTCCGTTACTGATATTGCCGATAAAAAGTGCAGACAGGCGATAAAAAAATTCATCAACCTTTCGCCCAATGCTTTTATAGTAGTTGTTGGTTGCTATGCCCAACTGAAACCTCAGGAAATATCTTCCATTCCCGGAGTAGATCTTGTTCTTGGTACAAATGAGAAGTTTAACATTGCAGACTATCTTAACAATTCTGAAAAGAGACATGAGACTGAAATCCACTCCTGCGATCTCTCAACTTCCCGGATTTATAACTCATCGTACTCTATAGGTGACAGAACACGTTCCTTTCTGAAAGTTCAGGACGGATGCGACTATGGATGTACTTATTGCACTATTCCCCTGGCCCGTGGGCGAAGCAGAAATCCTGAAGTTTCGTCAATAATCAGTGAAGCAGAGAAAATTGCTGCCAGAGGTGTCAAAGAGATTGTATTAACCGGAGTCAATATTGGTGATTTTGGAAAATCCACAGGAGGATCATTTGCTTCACTTCTCAGGCAGCTTATCAATATAGAAGGGATTGAAAGATTCCGGATATCTTCAATAGAGCCGAACCTGCTTACTGATGAGTTGATTGAAATGGCTGAGATGAATAGGAAAATTCTTCCTCATTTCCATATTCCTTTACAGAGTGGCAGCAATAAGATCCTCGGTCTGATGCGAAGAAGGTATACCAGAGACGTCTTTGCCGACAGAGTAAATAAGATAAAGAATAAAATTCCTCTTGCAGGCATTGGGGCA
>DATCHE010000027.1:0-17261 GCA_036508535.1 Bacteroidales bacterium
AAAGCAGGAGAATTCTTTTCAGGAAAACTTGAAGCCGTTCTGAAGGAAATTCTGGCCGGATTCCCGGTGGAAACAGATAATAAAACAGTCCGCAAATCGGTTTCTGAGGCGATGGATCGGGCAAGAAAGGAGGGAGTTAAAAAATTAGCCTGCCTTCATGCCGTCCAATCCGGATTTATGATCAATAAATACCTCGATGCCAAAGCCAAATCAGATATTGAGGTTCCTGCTGCCAGAACTCGTTCTGAAAAGTCAGTGGAGGATAATTCCGGAATTGTTCAACATCCTGCTTTGTTCCGCCAGCTTAAAGAATGGCGTAATATTAAGGCCAGGGAGATGGATCTTCCGCATTACATGATACTACCCCAGAAAACAATGGTTACACTGACCAGTTTCATGCCGCAGTCTCTGCTTGCTCTTAAACTGGTAAAGGGAATGGGAACGAAGAAATCGGAGAAATTCGGTGAAGAGTTATTAGAGATTATTGCTTCATATTGCAAGAAAGAAAATATTGTACCACCTGACATAACTATTTCTGAGAAAAAGACTCCCAAAAAGGTAAAGGATGATACAAAGAAAATAAGTTACAATCTTTTTAAAGAAGGAAAAGCAATCTCGCAAATTGCAGAGGAGAGAAAGCTGAGTTTGACAACCATCGAAGGACATCTGGCATATTATGTGGGCACTGGTGCAATTCCAATCAGCAAATTTTTGTCAAATGAAACAACTGACATGATTGCGAGTCATTTTGAAGGAAGCGAAGATCTTAAAATGGGACCTGTAAAGGAAATTCTTGGTGAAAAGGTGTCCTGGAGCGACATTAAGTTCGTGATAAACCATCTTATGTTTCTCAGAAAATCTAAAAATGACATCCGGCAAGGTGTAGATTCGTAAAATAGACACAAATATTCTTATGGCTACTTCCGGGTTCCTTTAGGTTGATTTAGTATAAAATACGGGCACGAATTGTATGCGGTATATTCTTCAGATCATTTAGCACTGAAGCATCAAGCTCGCTGTCAGTTTCAAGAATTACATAACCTATATCAGAATCTGTTTGAAGGTATTCTGCTGAAATGTTTATCCCCTTAGATGAAAAATAAGCGTTTAACTCCTTCAGAACTCCGGGGACGTTTCTATGAATATGCAGAAAGCGTTGCTTTGACGAGTTTGCCTGAAGTGCAATCCCAACAAAATTTACAGCTCCGATAGTTGAACCGGTGTCGCTGTATCTTAAAAGTTTCTCAGATACTTCCAGTCCTATATTGGCCTGTGCTTCCAGTGTACTTCCTGCTATGTGGGGTGTAAGAATTACATTATTAAAATTCTGGAGATCATTCACAAATGGCTCATTATTTGATGTAGGTTCCAGCGGAAAAACATCAGCAGCAACTCCGGCAAGGTGATTCGTTAGTAAGCTGTCAGCTACAGCCTTATAATCAACAACATCACCACGTGATGCATTTATCAGGCATGAACCTTTCTTCATTAGAGCAAGCTGGTCTTTTGAGATCATATTCCTGGTCAATGATGTTGACGGCACATGAATGGTAAGTGTATCGGAGATCTTAAGCAATTCATCAAGACTTGATACAGGTTTTGCATTACCAAGACTAAGTTTCTTTTCTATATCATAATAATATATATTCATACCCATGTTCTCCGCAAGAATAGAAACCTGGGTACCAATATGTCCGTAGCCTATTATCCCAAGTGTTTTACCCCGGACTTCGACAGAGTTATTAAGCGATTTCATCCAGATTTTATTGTGAGCAAGGACGTTCTTTTCAGGAATGCCACGCATAAGCATAATACATTCTGCAATAACCAGTTCAGCCACCGATCGTGTATTTGAAAATGGAGCATTAAATACAGGTATTCCCAGCATTTTTGCGTCCCAGGCATCAACCTGGTTTGTACCTATACTAAAACATCCTATGGCAATTAATTTAGGAGACTTTTGAAGAATGTCTTTACGAAGCTCTGTACGGCTTCTGATTCCTACTATATGTGTAGTTAAAAGCTTTTTTTCCAGCTCATTACCTGATAATGCTTCATTCAGACATTCAACATCGGTATAACCATTTTCCCTGAAGAACCTGACAGCGCTCTCATGTATCCCTTCCAGCAGCAGAACTTTAATTTTACTTTTATCAAGTGAAAATTTTCTCATCTATGCATTGTTTAAGATAAATCGAATTAATTATTAAAATTTGAAATAATAATCGCCTGAAAAGTAAATAAAAGAGTCGGGTTGTGCAAATATTTTGTTAGACTTCAACTGAGTTAAATAGTTACATAATTCCTTCTGAGAAATATATAGTTTATGCCTTTTGTAATTTGTGGTGACTGAGACTTCCCGGATAATGGTAAAATAAGATGATGTTTAACTCGTTCCACAGAACCGGGGTTGTTAATTGCAATATCCGGATTTAAGGATACTTTTACCAATCTAAACTAATATAATTATGTACCGTTTCTTCTTCCGGTTTGTTGTTATGTCGCTTACCATCCTTACGGCAAATCTTCTTACTAATGCAATCAGTGACTATATGGTGAGTTATAAGACCCAATATAAACCTTTGACTTTTACCCTGATAGGAATGACAATCATTATCGCGGTTTTCTACCCTCTCTTTGTAAAACTACAGGATTGGGTTAAGACTATTTCTGTGAAGGTTGTAAAATCAGGCAATTCGTTTGCGGGTAAATATATCGGATTACCTCTTACTTTCCTGGCTTGTCTGGTGATTCTGGTTTATTTCTACGCCAAAATGTGGTATCACATCGACTTCCTGAAAGCGCTAATGAGTGGTAGTATCGGAAACTATTTCTAATTAAATTTTTCGCTCAACCTTAGCCTTAGCCTTAACCCAATATCTGCTTCACCTTGGCCGAAATCTCTTTCCCATCTGCTTTCCCAGCCAGTTCTTTCGTTGCAACACCCATAACTTTGCCCATATCAGTCGGCGATTTTGCACCTAAACGATCGATAATTCCTTTAATGATTTTAAGTAATTCATCATCGCTCATTTTTGCCGGGAGATATTTCTCGAGGACATCTGCTTCAATATCCTCCTTCTCATATAAATCGGGTCTGTTTTGTTCCCTATAGATTGCCGCCGACTCTCTTCTTTGTTTGACAAGCTTCTGAATGATTTTTAATTCATCTTCAGGACTCAGAACAGCATCAGCGCCTTTTTCTGCACGGGCGAGAACAAATGCGGTTTTTGCAGCCCTTATAGCCTCAAGAGCAACTTTATCCTTTGCCTTCATGGCAGTTATAAGATCGCTGGATATTTTTTCGCTAAGTGACATAACGTAAGCATTAAATTATTATAAATGTCTGAGTACTAAAACTTAAATACATAATCAAGATATGGAAGACCAAACGTAGAATTTTTGATTATTGGAACTGCGAGACCAAAATCGAAAGAACTCTTTTCTCCCAGGAAGCGAAAGCCGGCTGACATAACAGTATAATATTTGTTGGTATATGTATCGGTGCCGGTAGAATAGTTATAACCATTATAATCTTTGACAGAAAACACCCAATTTTCTGTAACAAGAGCAAATTTGCGCGCTACGCGAATCATTCCGGAAAATGTAAACATTGGTCTCTTTGAAAGTGCCCAGGAAGATGTTGAATTACCAGTCGTTGAATTATAACCTTCTTGTTTTACCGCTCCCCAGCCTGCATTTAGAGTGAAGTTGTTTTCATAAGTCCCTAATGTTACAGAACCATAAGCCGCTGCAACGCCAAAGCCGATCTCTTTTGATATAGTTGATGCGATTATTGCTCCGCCGCCCAGGTGAACATAATCTGAGACTTTATACCCGAATTTTGGAGTTATAAAAAACAAGATAGGGATTACCATACCTCCTCCCATTGAAAAATGATCAGTAATTCCTATCTGAACACTATTGGCAAAAACCCAGACATTCTGAAAATATCCTTCACCTTTTTCCAGAGGAATTGCTGATGGTCCGAAAAAATATCTCGTTGGGTGCGGATTCGGAAAGAAATATTTCCCATTAACTATCTGGTCTTTTTCAACAATTTTTATGTCTTTTATTTTAGTGTTGGAAATTGTAAGATCGCCCAGACTTTCTGTTTTTAGAGTAACTTCTTTTTCATTCTGCGAAACTATAAGTCCGGTAAAAGTTTTATTATCATTTGTCGTCAGGATGCAGTAAAGATCTCCTGAATGACGCGTAATACTGGCAATCTTACTCAGGGGAATTGTCACTTTTCCGATGGTAATATCATAAAAAACAATCTCTGTACTGTTCCTTTCAAGGATCTTTCCTGAGAGGGATGTATTGTCATTCAATCTGATGATATAGACAGATAAAGAGTCTATCTGAGTGATGTTTTGTGGGTATTCCTGACCATTTGCGATCGAGCACAAAACAATTGCTGTGATAATCAGTACTGCTTTCATCGGCTTTGTTTTTATTATTAAGAGAAATAATAAGAAGATGATCTTTTTTGTACGTTATGGTAAAGGTACAAAAAAATCAAATAAAACAACCTCAGGAATCCCCGATCGGGAATTAGAGAGTTATCAGCTCATACTCGGTATTACCAAGTCCGATCTTTACGGCATGATCCAGTCCGGCTTGCCAGGAAGTATCGGGATGCGCTTTTTTGAATTTGTCTTCGTCCTGCATGTCACCATCAGAGTGATCCTCGCAGATTTTGCTTCCAGGAAGGGCCGGAGCTGCTTTTACCAGATCAGCACAGGCCTGATCAAGAGCAACCGGATCGAATGAAGCAGCAATTCCTAGATCAGGTACCAACGGATAATCATTATAACCCCAACAATCACAGTTCGGAGAGACATTCATAATAAAATTAATATGGAATGATGGCTTGTCTTTTAAGACAGCAAAAGAATATTCTGCAATTTTTTTACAAACAATTTCAGATGAGCCCTGCCAAACAACTCTCGCGGAATCATACTGGCACACGGCAACACATTGCCCGCAACCTACGCACTTTTCATAGTTAATATGTGCTATTTTATCTTTCCCAACTGTAACAGCATCGTAGGCACAATGCTTCTCACAGACTCTGCATCCTGTGCAGTTCTCTTCATAAATTTCAGGTGATGAGCCGGAGTGGAGAAACAACTTTCCTCCAACCGATGCACAACCCATTCCCAGGTTTTTAAGAGCACCGCCAAATCCTGTCATATCATGCCCTTTGAAATGGTTCATTGAGATAATTACGTCCGAATCAGCTATAGCGCTTCCTATCTTTGCCGAAGCGCAATGTTCCATGTTTAACTCAATTTCACGGTATTCGGTGCCCTTAATTCCATCGCCTATAACGACAGGACAATTTGTTGCAAGAGGATTATAGCCATTTTCGAAAGCTGCCTCCAGATGAGATGGGCCATTTGACCTTCTTCCAAAATATAGAGTATTGCAATCAGTAAGAAATGGAATAGCTTTTTTGCCTTTAAGCATCCTAACGATACGGGCAGCAAAATTAGGTCTGAGATATGCCAGGTTTCCGGGTTCGCCGAAATGTAATTTAATTGCTACAATTTTCTTTTCAAAATCTATAGTATCGATTCCTGCTTTTATAACAAGAGCGTCAAGCTTTTTCAAAAGATTTTGTGACGGGTTTGCCCGTAGATTGGTAAAATAGACTTTAGATGCAGACATATTGTGGTTTATTAAACTGATAATATTCTTGCTAATTCCACAAGATCGTGGTTAACATCCTTGTGAAGCTTTACGGCTCTGCGAAAAGGAACCAGTGTGATCTCGCCATTCATTATGCCAACCATAACGCTTTTCTGATCATCAAGGAGGGCTTCAACTGCGGCATGGCCTAAACGGCTGGCATTTACCCTGTCTATCGCTGAAGGAGATCCGCCACGCTGAAGATGCCCCAGTACAGAAACTCTAACATCATATTCCTTAAATTCATCTTTCACTTGTTCTGCCAGGACAAATGCGCCACCTCCTTTATCCCCTTCTGCAACAATAATAATATTACTTGATTTCTTTCGTATGTTACCTGCCAAAATCATTGATTTAAGATTTCGGGCCTCTTCCTTTAATTCTGGAATTATAATTGCTTCAGCCCCGGTGGCGATTCCGCTGTATAATGCAATGAACCCTGCCTCTGCGCCCATCACTTCAACAAAAAACATCCTGTTATGTGCACTGGCAGTATCTCTGATCTTATCAACAGCTTCCACAACAGTGTTCAGAGCTGTATCGTAACCAATTGTATAATCAGTACCATAAATATCATTATCGATTGTTCCGGGAATACCAACAAATGGAATATCGTATTCTTCGTTGAATAGTCTGGCGCCGGTAAATGATCCATCACCACCAATCACAACTACTCCGTCAATCTGAGCCTGCTTAAGATTATTGAAAGCTTTGTTTCTGCCTTCCGGTGACCTGAATTCTTCACATCTGGCTGTTTTAAGTATTGTTCCGCCTCGTTGGATTATATCGCTTACGCTCTGTGCCAGAAGAGGTTTGAAGTTAGAATCTATCATTCCCTGATAGCCCTGGCATATACCGACTACTTCCAGTCCGTTATAAACTGCTGTCCTTGTTACTGCACGTATTGCAGCATTCATTCCAGGGGCATCTCCTCCTGAAGTGAGCACACCTATTTTCTTTACTTTTGCCATTAATAATACTTCTAAAATAAGTGCACAAAGGTAATATATTATTTTTGCCTCACAAATGACGGAACGTTTATATATTCAGATATTTGAAATGATATCTCTAATATTTTCGATCAGCCATTTAGGTGTGGAAGTTGCTCCACATATCCCTATTGATTCCTTCCCTTTGAACCACAATTTGTCAATTTCTTCCGCAGAAGAGACAAAATGTGTATCGGGATTGATATTTTTGCATACAGAATAGAGCATTTTCCCATTCGAACTCTCTTTTCCACTGACAAATATTATAGCGTCATGCTTTTTGGCAAATGCCTTGAGATGAGGTTCTCTGTTTGAGACCTGGCCACAGATAGTATTGTTTATAATCAGATTCTTTTCCGGGTCCGTTATCCCATTTTCTTTCATTTTCATACGCAGGATGTCTGTAAGATTCTGGTATTCTTTAACACTCATGGTTGTCTGAGAAAATATATGAACCGGGCGTAAAACATTAATCTTTTTGAAATCATCAGGACCGGACACAAGAATACCTTCATTATTTATCTGACCTAGCAGTCCAACCACCTCCGCATGACCCGGCTTGCCGAAGATTACAACTTGTCCGTTACCCTTTTTTGTTTTAAGCCATGTCTCTTTAATTTTTGATTGTAATCTTTTCACTATCGGGCATGTCGCCTCAATTATCGTAATGTTGTTTTGCTGAGCAATGATATATGTTTCCGGAGGCTCTCCGTGAGCTCTTATAAGCACTTTGCAATTTTTAAGATTCAGAAATTCATCATGATTGATAGAAGCAAGTCCCATTGCCGAAAGTCTCTCTACCTCTTTGTCATTATGTACAATCGGACCCAGGGAAAAAACCTTTTCCCCCCTTAACAGAGTTTTTTCTGCTATTTCAACTGCATTTTGTACTCCAAAACAAAAACCTGACCGTTTATCTATTTCAACAATCATTTATTTTTTTTTGAATAATACTTTTTATCCACAACATTTGTTCTTCAACTGACATTCTGCTATTATCGAGTATAATTGCATCATCAGCTCTTCTCAGGGGACTAATATCCCTGTTTTCATCAGCTATATCGCGTGCTATTAAGTTTCTTTTAATCTCTTCAAAATCGATAACGATTCCTTTCTCTCTTAATTCATCATGCCGTCTTTTTGTCCTTATATCGACAGATGCTGTCATAAAGATTTTAATATCAGCATCAGGAAATACAACAGTTCCAATATCTCTTCCATCCATTACAATACCCTTATTTACCCCTATCTTTCTTTGTAAATCGACCATGCGGGCACGTACTTCCGGTATCTGGCTTATCCTGCTGACATGAGATGCTACCTCCATGCTCCTTATCTCTTTTTCAACGTTTTCGGAATTAAGAAAAGTCTCATATTCGTTTATCTCAGTATTAAAAACAAAATCAATATGAATGTTATTTATTTCTGAAAGAACACCTTTTGTATTTAAACCACCATTCCCAATAAAACCTTTCCTGATGCTATATAGAGTAACAGTTCTGTACATCGCTCCGCTATCAATAAATATATAGTTTAACTCCTTTGCGATTGATTTTGCAAATGTGCTCTTCCCGCAAGATGAGTATCCGTCTATTGCTATTATAAGTTTCTTCTGCATTTAGTTTAATTCCTATACTTTTTATAAATATTATCTGGTCTTATTATTAATGAAACATGACTGGAGGAGCCTGCCAGATGATATGTTGCCCTGCCAAACTCAATATCGAGCCACGATGTTTTAATACCAAATCCCCAGGATAATCCAACTGTCGATACATTGGATTCTACCTTCAACTCACTTCTTCTCTGATAATTGTAGCCACCACAAACATAGAAGTTTTTATGAGGTATCATCTCTACACCTAAAATAATATGTCGCATTAGGTTCTCCGTGAATTCTGACGATACAGGATTGATATTTCCAGTTGTGGATGGCGCTGTGTATTGATGAGTAAGATTGAATTTTTCAAGATGCCGGAGAGTTAACGACAAACGAAAAGGAGCGTAAGCAAGCTTTTGAGATATACCTGCCTGAATTTCAAAAGGTAGTTTCTGACGTGGTTCTCCTGCGTAAGTGGTAAGTTGGTAACCGGCATTTTTAATCACTAACCCTGTTGAAAAGAGATTACTGCGATTATGCCAGTAAGCGCCGAAATCGAATGCAAAACCTATTGAGGTATATTTTTCAAGATGTGATAAAATTGGTTTAAAATTCACTCCTAAAGTGAAAAGAGAATCAATTTCACGCGAGTATATCATTGAAAAAGCATATTCTGCTGCACTGAATTTGCCAGTCAAGTTTCCTGAAGGATCAGTCTCTGTAAATGAACCATAATTCAGATAAGTGATTCCGGCGGCAAAATTTCCGGTACCATTAATCGACCGTGAATACATAGCCAGACCGTAATTTATTCCTGCAAAATAGTTTACATAGTTAAGGGCAAGCGCATTATTCATTTCAGAGTTAAGAAGAGCCGGGTTATGATACGCAAGATTAAGGTTGTTTCCGGTCATTGAAACATTGGTACCTCCAAGAGCCGATACAAGTCCTGAATGTGTCAGATTTAAGAATTCATAGATATTATCACCTCCTGTCTGGGAAAATGTGGGTGATATTATAATGCTGAAAATGAGAATATTTAGAGACTTTTTTACCATAATTGTCCTTCCAGACAAATATAGTAAGATTTATTTAAAAGGACTAAGCGGTTTTCCCGGTAAGCGTGAGAGCTTCGTCAATACTTTTTCTTCTGCCATCCATCTGCGACATAAGAAGACCTGCAATTACTATCACCATCCCGGTTATATTCTGGACTGTAAGCCTGTCGCCCATAATAATAAATGAAAAGAGAGCAGTGAAAACCGGAATACTATTTGAGAAAACGTTAGCTTTTGTTATTCCCATTTTTTTGACCGAGTAAGCGAACAGAATGAAAGCGCCACAAGAAGCAAAAACGGCAAGTTCAATAATCGGCTTAAACATATTAAAGGTGAAAGGAGTTTTAATGAAATGGTTGAAATCGAGAATTAAAAACAGGGGAAGAAAAAGAACAGCACCTATAATATTCTGTACATTCACAATATAAACAGCACTGTAAGATCCAACCAGACGACTGAGGGTGAGATTATACCCTACAGCACAAAGAACAGCAAAAAGGATTAGTGCCAATCCCTTAATACTGAATGACATGCTTCCGTCTTTATTTAGGATGAACACCAGAACTCCAACAAATGATAAGATAATTCCGGCATAATTTATTGTTTTCAACCTCTCTTTAAAAATTAGCCAGGCCCCGATAGTAGCAAAAACGGGTATTGTGGATATCAGTACAGAGCAAACAGTTGCCGAAATGTAGGTAAGTCCAAAACTCTCGCCCAGAAAATAAAAGAAGGGTTCAAAGAGCGCAAGCATCAGAAACAGCTTACGGTCCCTTTTCTTTATTTTCATAAAGTTCTTTGTAATGGCCAGGTACGTTGTCAGGATAATAACTGAAAATGTGAGCCGAATAAAAACTATTGTAATTGGGTCGAATGTTTCATTTGCAATTTTGAACCAGATGAATGAAAAAGACCAGAAAATCATTGATAAGAGGACGGCAATATATGTTTTGATTTTGTTATTCAATGGTTTATCTTTTAATTATGTTCTGATTTTCGAGTGGCGAATTTAGTTTTATTATTTTTATTTCTTGTATTGAATTATAAAAACTTATACAATCAGGTCAGCTCAGAACTGCTAATCATTCTGAATTTAAGTGTTTTTTGCCCTTCTCCCTGATTTCTGAAAATCCCGACCATCATATATATCACACGACCGTATATGTGTTAAATATCACTAAAATAAATAGTTATAGGTTTGTGTAATTTCGAATTAGTGATATTTGTGATGTTTTTCAGGTTTGATTGTGAATCATAAATTATTATATTTGCCGCCTCAAAGGTTGAAAAATACAATATTGATTTTTATAACCTATTTAGGATAAGTAAAATAACTAATATCAAAGTTTAATGAAAATTCTGGTTTGCATCAGTAATGTTCCCGATACCACGACAAAAATCAAATTTGCCGATGGAAATGCTTCGATTGACACTTCCGGTATTCAATGGGTTATTAATCCATGGGACGAATTATCTCTGACACGTGCGCTTGAACTTAAGGATGACACTGCAACAGGGGTAAAATCTGTTACCGTAATACATGTCGGACTTTCTACCGCTGAGCCAACAATCCGTAAAGCACTTGCTATTGGAGCCGACGATGCAATAAGGGTAAATGCTGACCCCCCCGATGCCTGGTTTGTTGCTGCACAGATTGCCGAAGTTGTAAAAAAAGAGAAGTTTGATATTATCCTGTGCGGAATTGAATCAAGCGATTATAACGGATCTTTGGTAGGAGGAATGATCTCAGAATTTCTTGAAATTCCTTCCGTTTCTGCTGTCTCCGGAATTAAAATTGAAAACGGGCAGCCTGTTCTTACCCGTGAGATAGATGGTGGAAAAGAGGTCGTTTCAGTTACTACCCCATTTGTTGCAATAGTTCAGAAAGGAATTGCAAAAGAACCCAGAATTGCTGCTATGCGCGGTATAATGATGGCAAGATCAAAACCTGTTAAACTTGTTGAACCTGTTGCAGTTGAACCTCTTACTCAGGTATTGGTCTTTGAAAAACCGGCACCGCGTGCTGCCTGTAAATTTATTGATGCAGATAATGCTGCACAGCTGATCGATCTTCTGCAAAATGAAGCAAAAGTTATCTGATTAATAGTTAAAAACCAGTAAATAAATACGATATGTCAGTATTAGTATATACCGAGAATTGGGATGGAAAATTCAAAAAACTTTCTTTCGAACTTGTTTCTTATGCCGCAGGGGTCGCTAAGATGCTTAGCTCAACGGTAATTGCTGTATCAATCGGAAAGGTTGATGAGAAAGAATTGATAAAGCTTGGTAATTTTGGCGCTGGCAAGATAATTAGTGTTAATAATGAGCAACTATCAGCACTTGATAATCAGGCGTATACAAGCGCTATTTCAGAAATTTCCCAGAAAGAAAATGCAAGAGTAATTATTCTTGCAAATAATAATGCCGGTAAGGCTATTGCTCCTCGTTTATCAGTACGGTTAAAAGCAGGAATTGGGTCGGGAGTAAGCAAACTTCCGCTAAACCTGATTCCTTTTACAGTTTACAAAAGGACTTATTCCGGTAATGCTTATGCACGAATTGTGATAAAATCGGATGTCAAAATTATTACTCTTGCACAAAACTCTTTTGATATAGTTGAGACTCCAAACAATGCAGTTGTTGAGAATTATAATGTAACAATTGACGGATCATTGCTTAAAACTATTGTAAAGGATGTTCAGAAACAGACCGGGAAAATAGTATTGACTGATGCCGATGTCGTTGTATCAGGCGGAAGAGGAATGAAGTCGCCCGACAATTGGCCTGTTTTAATTGAGCTGGCCACATTGCTCGGTGCAGCAACTGCCTGTTCACGTCCGGTTTCTGACGAGGGTTGGAGACCTCATGATGAGCATACAGGACAGACAGGTAAAATCATAGCGCCAAACCTATATATTGCAGTTGGTATTTCAGGTGCAACACAGCACCTTGCCGGTATCAGCTCCTCAAAGTATATCGTGGCAATAAATTCCGATAAAGATGCTCCTATTTTTGAGGCTGCTCAATATGGTATTGTTGGCGATGCAATGAAAGTTCTTCCAAAGCTTGTGGCTGCGGTAAAAGAGATAAAAAAATAAATTTTTGCCACGAAGTTATCGGGAGTTGCGAATCTCCAACTTTAAAACAGATAACTTTGAAAATACAGTACAAAAGTAGCGATCTTTCACCGATTTACTTTTTTAATTGTAAACCCCCTTCCCAACCTTCCCCCAGAGGGGAAGGAGCATAAAATTAGGACATTATGATAAAATTAATATGAAGGCGGTCAATTATAAAATGTTAAGAACGATGTTAAATATAAATGATATGAAACAGAAAGAATACGCTATTAAATTATTAATGAAATGCACTTCTCCTTCCCCCTTGGGGGAAGGTTGGGAAGGGGGTTCTAACAGGTAAGAAAAAATGATTTGTCTTGAAATAGCTTCTTAGCGTCTTTGCGCCTTTGTGGCAAAAAAAAATAACATGACGAAACAAATAATATTTACATTCTTTTTACTGGTTACGATAGGAGTATTCTCCTATACAATAAACCGGATTGTCAGCTTTTTTAAATTTACCAGACCTTCATTCCCTGTTAAGGATTTTGGAAAGAGATTCAGGGTAATGCTCTCTGTGGCATTTGGCCAGACAAAAATATTCCGGAAACCGGTTATCGGATTCTTTCACGCCCTTGTGTTCTGGGGATTTTGTGTAATCATCTTTGGAAGCATCGAGATGGTTATTGATGGTCTTTCCGGAACAGACAGAGCATTGCAATTCCTAGGACCTATATATAATGTCATAATGGCCTCTGGCGATATATTTGCACTTCTTGTTGCCTTATCAATACTTATTTTTCTGAGTCGCAGGTTGTTCTTTCATATAAAAAGATTTGAGGGTATAGAGATGAAAAAATCATCTCATATCGACGCCAATATCGCCCTTTCGATAATCCTCGTTTTAATGATTTCTCTTCTTACAATGAATATCGGGTATATTGAATACAAGACGATTCTTGGAGAGACAATAGTTGGCGTATATCCGGTAAGCTCAATGATTGCAGGTATAATTAACGGAACTGCTTCTGAAAGTTTCAGACTCATGTATGAAGCATCATGGTGGACACATATCCTGCTGATTTTTCTATTTGCCAATATGCTGCCATACTCAAAACACTTCCACGTGTTCATGTCAATTCCAAATGTCTTTCTGTCAAGGCTTGATCCGCTTGGGAAACTTCCGAATATGGACAATATTACACGTGAAGTAAAACTTATGCTCGATCCTAATACTGCATTTGCCCCTGTAGCTGCTGATGTTCCTGTGGAACGGTTTGGGGTAAAAGATGCAGAAGACGCTTCCTGGAAGAATTATTTTGATTCCTTAGCATGCACCCAGTGCGGAAGATGTACCTCGGTCTGCCCGGCAAACCTTACGGGAAAGAAACTATCTCCCCGGAAAGTAATTATGGATCTTCGTTCCAGGATGAAGGAGAAAGGTCCTCTGATGGTCAAAAATGGAAGAGATTTCAACGATAACCGTTCTTTGTTGAGAGATTTTATTTCGGAGGAAGAACTATGGGCATGTACAACATGTAACGCCTGTGCTCAGGAGTGTCCCATAAATATCAATCATCCGACTTTGATTATCGATATGCGAAGATACCTCGTAATGGAAGAAGCATCAGCTCCGGGTGAGCTCAAAGCTGTTTTTAATAATATAGAAAACAACGGAGCTCCGTGGCAATATTCAGCGGAAGACAGACTTAACTGGACTAAAGATTTGGAAATTAATATTATATAACCCCCATCCCTGCCTTCCCCCAGGGGAGAAGGTGATGACTTTTCCCCCTTGGGGGAAATTAGAAAGGGGGTAAAAGGGCAACAGAAATAGCAATAGCAATAGAGAACTTTAAAATGAAAACCAGAAAAATAGATGTCCCTGTAATGGCCGATCTCTTTGCAAAAGGAGAAAAAGCGGAATACCTTTTTTGGGTCGGTTGTGCCGGTGCTTTTGACGACAGATACAAAAAGGTGATAAGGGCATTCGCTAAAATACTTTCTCATCTGAATATAAGCTATGCCGTTCTGGGTAAAGAAGAGACATGTACAGGCGATCCTGCAAGACGTGCCGGTAACGAAATGCTTTACCAGATGCAGGCCCTTCAGGTAATTGAGATATTTAAGATGTATGAGGTAAAGAAGATCATTACTATATGTCCGCATTGTTTCAACGTCTTTAAAAATGAATATCCTGATCTGGGCGGAAACTATGAGGTAATCAATTATCTTCAATTCTTAAACAGCCATATTGAAGAAGGAAGATTAAAAATAGATTCCTCATCACTTAAAAATGTTTCAGTAACATATCATGATCCATGCTACCTTGGCCGGGCAAATGGGATCTATGATGAACCTCGTGCCATTTTGAAAAATCTGACAGGTAACATGGTTGAGATGCACAGGAATAAGAGCTTCGCGTTATGTTGTGGTGCCGGAGGTGCACAGATGTTCAAGGAAGCTGAGAAAGGCGACAAAGAGATTTTCATTGAAAGAACAGAGGATGCTCTCGCCACCAACGCTAAAATAATTGCTACTGCTTGCCCGTTTTGCATGACGATGTTAACCGATGGACTGAAATATAAGAACAAAGAAGAAGAAATAAAGAATCTTGATATTGCCGAACTTATCGCACAATCGCTTGAATTATAGATTAATCAAAACAATTATCAGACAAATATGGAAGACACTAAACTCTTGAAAAGTGGAGAATTTCTTGTAAGTGAAGTAAACGCTAATGATATTTTCATTCCTGAGGAATTCAATGAAGAACAGAGAATGATAGCTCAGACTTGTAAAGATTTTCTTGAAGTGGAGGTTTATCCCAACATAGAAATGGTTGAGAAGGGCGACAGGGAATTGATGAAAAGTATGATGAAAAAGGCAGGCGAGCTTGGGTTATTAGGTATTTCAATTCCTGAAGAGCTTGGCGGATTCGGACAGTCGTTTGTATCGCAAATGCTTGTCGCCGAAACGACCGGTGCAGGATATTCATTTTCAGTTGCATATATGGCACATTGCGGTATTGGCACCTTACCTATTATGTATTATGGTAATAAAGATCAGCGCGAACGTTATGTGACTAAGTTGTCATCAGGTGAATTTTTAGGCGCTTATTGTCTTACCGAACCAGGCGCCGGAAGTGATGCAAACTCAGGCAAAACCAACGCTGTATTAAGCGAAGATGGCAAGCATTATATCCTGAATGGTCAGAAGATGTGGATCACAAATGCCGGCTTTGCTGACACACTGGTTGTCTTTGCAAAGATCGATACAGACAGGGTCCTCAGTGCATTTATTGTTGAGAGCAAATATCAGGGAGTCGTTATTGGTCCCGATGAACACAAAATGGGTATTAAAGGATCATCAACAGCACAGATATATTTTACCGATGTTAAAGTCCCCGTCGAAAACCTGCTTGGTAAGAGGGGCGAGGGATTCAGAATCGCACTAAGTATCCTTCACATGGGTCGTCTTAAACTGGGTGCCAATGTTATTGGAGCAGCTAAAAAGACAATCAGCGATTCAGTTAAATATGCCAATGAAAGAAAGCAGTTCGGAGTGCTTATCTCAACCTTCGGCTCTATAAAGTATAAAATGGCTGAAATGGTTATCCGTCTTTTTGCTTCAGAATCAGCTGTTTACAGGGTAAGTAATGATGTAGACACTCTTTTAAAGAAACTGTCTGTCGACTGTGGAGACTATGGAAGGGCAACCATTGAAGCAATTAGTCACTATGCCGTTGAAGCAGCTATTCTAAAAGTTGTTGGTTCCGAAATGCTCGACTTTGTCGCTGATGAAGGGGTTCAGATACACGGTGGAATGGGTTATTCGGCAGAGATGACAGTAGAAAGAGGTTATCGCGATTCGAGGATCAACAGGATATTTGAAGGGACAAATGAAATAAACCGGCTTCTGGTAGTTGATACTGCAATGAAACGCGCTATGAAAGGTGATTTTGACCTCTTTGGTGAAGCAGAAAAACTTTATTCAGGTTTGAGCACTGTTACGGACGGTAAAAAAGAAGGGGAGAGCTATTTTCAGAAAAAATCAAGATATACAAAAAATTTCAAGAAAGTCATTCTAATCTGCATGCATGGGGCATCCAAACGATTTGAAAAGAGCCTTATCACTGAACAGGAGGTTCTGAACAACATAGCCGAAATGATGATGGAGACTTATATCTCTGAATCACTGGCTTTAAGAGTTGAAAAAATTGAAACTCTCAAGGATGCATCCCTTTATAAAGATATGCTCGATGTTAATATCGCTGAAACAGCAGATATTGTCAGAAAGTCGGCCCTTGAAGCAATAGGTGCATTTTCTTCACCTGAGAACTGTCCTGTACTTGTAAAAGCAATTGAAAATCTCACCAGAGTAGAATGTGCAAATGTAAAAGATGCCAGACGCAGAATTGCTGATAAGCTTATTGAAGATAACTTATATAAGTTCTGAAAATACGAATTTTTAGCCCCTAAATCCCCTAGCTTTCAACCTATGGGTAGTATTGAAATAATGGATTAGAAAAAATTTCCCCTACTTTTGAAGGAGGGGTGGCCGCAGCACAATGATAGTCAAAGTATTGCAAAGGTTTGTTGCGGCCGGGGTGGTTGATTGGTTAATCATATCGATTCTCTTTTTTTATTGATAACTTTACTTATCTCACTTATTATATATTCAGGTTCCTGGAATACAAATCTGTTTTCAAACTTTAATACAATAAATCCATAGCTATTCAGGAATTTATCCCTGTTAATGCTGCCTCAGCCTAAGTAGGCCTGTTCCATAAATCAACCACCCCGGCCGGGAAATGAACATTTGTAAAAAATGAGATAATCAGCTATCCCGGCCA
>DATCHE010000028.1:0-9868 GCA_036508535.1 Bacteroidales bacterium
CACTGTATCTTTGTAAGGTATTGTGAAAGGATTACACGCCTTTCCAACTCTGGGGCTCTTGCATCAGTACACTGAGAAAAATCAACAGCTCCCCCGCTGGTCCAGTATTTTTCCCAACTTGTTTTACTGGCGGCTTCTGTATCATCAAAAGTCTGAATAAGAGCGCTATCCGGATTATTATAAAATTGACATGAGAAAGACCAGGATGAATCAGCAATTGAAGGTTCAATAATATACGAATGTTGCTTAACTTCTTTTATTCCTCCATTATCCCTCCAGAGCAATACGTTATACTTATCATTATCCTGACTTCTGCTGAAAATTGTTACATTAGTTGTTTCCGACTGAATTTTGGTGGTGTGTTTTTCGGGAGAGTTGAAATCGTATCCATTGGGAGAGGATACTCCAAGTGGAAAATTGATCTTTATTTTAAGTCTGTTTTTTTCGATCAGGCCTGAGACAATTTTCACTGAAATATTATCATAGTTTGGGTGACAGATAGTTATCAGATGTACAGCCTCGCCTTCAATAAAAAACTTGCTGTCAATTTCTCCTGTCCAAAGGTTAAGCTTCTGAACGGGATCTTTAATATCTGATATGGATATTTCTGTTCCATCTTTTTTAAAAATCTGTAAACCTATCATACCCAGGTGAATTCGATGAGGATTTGCTCTGAGCCAATCTGAGGCCGCAACTTTTCTAGCATCTTCTGCAGCTCTGTATTGATGAACATAATCTACGCTTCTCCCATGTATAGTATAATTCTTGTAAACATCATTCAACTGGTAATTTTCAGGGTTTTCTGAGGTGTGCCACCCCCAGTTCGACATTGTCCCCAGTGAAATACCCTTTGAGTAAAACTCCGGGAAGGTCTGAAGGCCTGTAATATCAACTGTAAAAGCAAATTCGCCATTCCCAACTGATAAAGAATTGAGGCTGTCAATAAGTGAATTTTTAATATTATTTCGTGTTACCAGACCAAGCCTGTCGATTTTAATATTCTTAGTATTACAGCTGCTAAGAATTATTAATAATAAAAGCAGAACCTTATAAACTGATTTAATTTTCATAATTATTACTTTAATATGCACCTAAAGATATTAGTTTTTTTCAATTATTTTTGACGGCATGAAAATTATAAAAAGGAAATGATGGATGCAGAAATTACAATAATAGGTGCCGGTGTGGTCGGTCTTGCCATAGCGGAAAAGGTATCGGAAGAATGCAAAAATGTTTTTGTAATTGAGAAACATCCTACATTCGGACAGGAGACAAGTTCAAGGAACAGTGAAGTTATTCATGCCGGGATCTACTACACCAAGGATAGTCTGAAGGCAAAACTATGTATTGAAGGAAAGACGCTCCTTTATGACTATTGCAATAAATATGAGGTACCATATAATAATTGCGGGAAGCTAATTGTAGCAACTTCAGAAGAAGAGATTACTGTTATAGAAGGTATAAGACAAACAGCAATTAAAAACGGACTGGATGATCTGAAAGTGCTAAACAGGAAGCAGATTGCTGAAATGGAACCAAATATTTTTGCCCTTAAAGCGCTCTTTTCACCTTCAACCGGAATTATTGATTCTCATACTCTTATGAAACAGTATGAGACCAACACCAGAAATAATGGAGGTCAAATCGTTTACGGTAGTGAAGTGAAAGAAATTAAAAAGATTCCTGGTGGCTATGAGATTTTACTTCTTGATGCAGATAATAAGAATTATAGTTTCACTTCCAATATTGTAATTAATTCAGCGGGACTTACCTCTGATATAGTATCTGAAATGGTTGGTATTAAAGATGATAACCTTAAAATAATGTTTTGCAAAGGTGAATATTTCAGGATAATTCCCCCAAAAAACAAATTAATAAAAAGACTTATTTACCCGGTTCCTCATCCTAACATGGAAGGCATAGGGATTCATGTTACTGTTGATATGGCCGGTGGCGTAAAACTTGGTCCTGATGTAAAATATCTCGAAACGAATGAATATGATTATAAGCTTACCCCTTCAAAACAGGAAGCGTTCTATACGTCGGCTAAAAAGTTCCTTCCCTTCCTGGAGTTTGATGATATTGCTCCTGAAATGGCAGGTATTCGTCCCAAGATTCAGAAACCGGGTGAGCCTCTCAGAGATTACTATATTATGGAAGAAAGCAAAAAAGGATACCCCGGTTTCATAAATCTTATTGGTATGGAATCACCTGCATTGACATCCTCTATTGCGATTGCTAAATATGTTTATGGGCTTATTTCCCTCTGAGAAGTGTCTGTAGATCGGCCATCTCATCTCTGAACCGGGCTGCTTCAACGAAATCAAGTTCTGACGCAGCTTTCTCCATATTCTTTCTTGTCTTATCGATTGCTTTTTCCAAAGCCTCCCTGTTCATATACTTTACAACCGGGTCAGCTGCAATATCCGGTCTGTCTGGTTCAATATAGGCTTTTGCAGCTAATCCCTTTTTACTCAAACCGCTAAGTAGAGATCCGGTTTTCTTGGTTATTTGAGTCGGGGTAATACCCATCTCCTCATTGTATTTCAGCTGCTTAATTCTTCGCCTGTTTGTTTCATCGATCGTTTGCTGCATGCTCCGGGTTACCTTATCGGCATACATTATGACTTTACCGTTCAGATTTCGCGCTGCCCTGCCAGCAGTTTGAGTAAGAGAGCGTGATGACCTCAGAAATCCTTCTTTATCAGCATCAAGTATTGCCACCAGCGATACTTCGGGAAGATCAAGTCCTTCTCTCAGCAGGTTGACTCCTACAAGAACATCAATCGAACCTAAACGAAGCTCTTCCATAATATCAATACGATCGAGGGTATCTATATCGGAATGAATGTAGCTGCATTTTATACCATACCTTATAAGATATGACGAGAGTTCTTCAGCCATTCTTTTTGTGATTGTTGTAACAAGTGTCCTCTCCCCTACGTTAGTCCTTGAACGAATCTCAGCCATTAAATCGTCAATCTGATTAAGGCTTGGACGAATCTCTATCGGTGGGTCAAGAAGTCCGGTAGGTCTGATAACCTGATCAACAATTACACCTTCACTCTTTTCGAGCTCATAATCAGAAGGCGTAGCGCTAACAAAGATTGTCTGGCCTGTAAGCGATTCGAATTCCTCGATCCTCATCGGTCTGTTATCGAGAGCTGAAGGCAGTCTGAATCCATATTCAACCAGTGTCTGTTTTCGTGAATGATCACCTCCATACATGGCTCTTACCTGAGGGAGACTGACATGACTTTCATCAATTACAGTAATAAAGTTATCGGGAAAATAGTCTAGCAAACAGAAAGGTCTGGTGCCTGCTTTTCTCCCGTCAAAATACCGGGAGTAGTTCTCAATTCCGCTGCAATAGCCAAGTTCCTTTATCATCTCGAGGTCATACAGTACCCTTTGTTCAATTCTTTTAGCCTCTTCCCTTTTACCAATATCATTAAAATGAGTCACCTGGCGAACCATATCGTCCTGAATATCACTGACTGCCAGATTTATTCTTTCACGGGTAGTGACAAAAATATTGGCGGGATAAACGATGTACTCATTAAGCACATCAAATCTATGTCCATCAACAGGATCAAAAGTATTTATCTCTTCAATCTGGTCACCAAAAAATACAACTCTTACGGCTATATCGGCATATGCAGGAAAGATATCTACCGTATCTCCGCGAACACGAAAAGTACCGTGTTTAAATTCTACTTCGTTGCGCGAATAGAGACTATCGACGAGTTTTCTCAGAAAGATGTTTCTTCCGATAGTCTGTCCTGTCTTGATATGAATTGTATTAGAATGAAAATCGTCTGGATTACCTATGCCATAAATACATGATACTGAAGATACAACGATAACATCACGGCGACCAGAGAGCAGAGAAGAGGTGGCACTGAGCCTGAGTTTTTCAATTTCCTCGTTAATCGAAAGGTCTTTTTCTATGTATGTATCGGAAGAAGGAAGATAGGCTTCCGGCTGATAATAATCGTAGTATGATACAAAATACTCAACCCTGTTTTCAGGAAAGAACTGTTTAAACTCACCATAGAGCTGAGCTGCCAGAGTTTTATTATGGCTTAGAACAAGAACAGGCCTGTTAACTTTCTCAATAACGTTGGCAATTGTAAAAGTCTTTCCTGAACCTGTCACACCGAGAAGCGTCTGGAATGGCATACCCTTCTCAAGACCTTCAACAAGTTGCCTAATAGCTTCCGGCTGGTCTCCGGTTGGCTGAAAATCAGAGATAAGTTTAAAGTCCATTCCAGGTACTTTCTATTTCGAAATGAGTTGAAAACTTTACAAACCTACATAATTTTCTTTTAAAGCGAAGTTGCAATTTTGGAAACTGTTGTTACTTTGCATTATGAACCGAAACAGAGAAGTTAGAATTAAGAGGATTGATCTTAAAGATGCATTTATCATATTGCTTCTCCTGTTTATCCCATTGATTGCAAATGCCCAGAGGCAAATGGAATCCATTGACAGGGGTCTGGTTGCAATAAAGAGCGGGACAAATTCTGTTTACCTGGGATGGCGGTTATCGGGTTCAGAATCGGATACTCTTGGATTCAATCTGTATCGGATAACAGGAGGTGGAAGTGCCGTGAAGATGAATTCCAGTCCTTTGAAAGGTGCAACAAATTACCTGGATAATTCTGCTGTTTCAGGTACAACTTATACTTATTATGTTACTGCTATTGAAGGTGGTATTGAGCAAAATCCATCTGATACTGTTGATGTTTGGGCCGCAAACTATATTGACATATTATTGAACCGTCCCGCAGCAGGAACGACACCTTCCGCAGAGGTATATACCTATTCTCCGAACGATGTCAGTACAGGTGATCTGGATGGTGACGGGAAGTATGATTTAGTGTTGAAATGGGACCCCAGCAATTCAAAAGACAATTCACAGAGCGGATATACCGGGAATGTCTTTCTGGATGGAATGAAGCTGGATGGCACAATGTTGTGGAGGATCGATCTTGGGAAAAATATCCGCGCAGGAGCACACTATACCCAGTTTATGGTATACGACCTTAACGGCGACGGTAAAGCTGAAATAGCCTGTAAAACAGCTCCCGGTACAAAAGATGGTTCAGGAAATTTCTTGAAACTAGGGCCGGCTGCTTCGGCCGACCATTCGGCAAATTATCGTAACACAGCCGGGTATATTCTTACCGGACCTGAATATTTTACGATTTTTGACGGGAGGACAGGTAACGAACTGGCTACTGTTGATTATTTACCGGGAAGAGGAACTGTATCTTCCTGGGGTGATAATTACGGAAACAGGGTTGACCGTTTTCTGGCATGTGTGGCATACCTCGACGGGAACAGACCAAGTGTTGTAATGTGCCGGGGATACTATACCCGGACAGTACTTGTAGCATGGGACTGGAGAGATAATACTTTGACAAAGCAATGGACATTTGACAGCAATAATGGTTATCCAACTTACGCCGGACAGGGAAATCATGGCATTAGTGTAGCTGATGTTGACAAAGATGGGAAAGATGAAATTATCTATGGGGCATGCGCAATTGATGATGATGGAAAAGGTCTGTGGAACTCGCGTTTGGGCCATGGTGATGCCATGCATGTCTCTGATATTATTCCTGACAGGCCAGGTCTGGAAGTCTGGGGAATTCACGAACAAGCACAGATGGGTTCAGCATTGCTTGATGCAAGAACTGGAGAAATTATATGGAACACTGGTCCCGGTGATGTTGGAAGAGGTGTGGCTGCTGATCTGATTGGTACGCAATTCGGAATGGAATGCTGGGGAGGGACAGATGGTTTGCGGAGTTCCTTAACCAATGTAAAGCTTGATGTAGCACCATCGTCATCAAACCATGTCATATGGTGGGACGGCGATCTCACCCGTGAACTGCTTGACGGTGTTACAATATCTAAATACAAGCAGAGTACTCTTCTGAATGCAACTCAATGTGCATCAAATAATGGCACAAAATCAAACCCTTCATTGCAGGCTGATTTGTTTGGCGACTGGAGAGAAGAGGTTATATGGAGAACCAGTGATAATACCAAACTAAGGATTTATACAACAACTTACCTCACGGAATACAGAATAAAGACGCTTATGCATGACCCTGTATACCGTTTGGGGATCGCATGGCAAAACGTGGCGTATAATCAGCCTCCGCATACCGGCTATTTTCTTGGGGAAGGGATGTTGACTCCTGATTCACTCAGGGCTCCGGCTCCACCAACCGGCCTTGTGGCAAGCTCCACAATTGATTTGGTACAACTCACATGGAACAAAAACCTGGAAAGTGACCTGAAAGGCTACAATTTATACAGGTCAGATACAGTTGATGGTAACTATAAACTGATCAATAGCTCATTATTGACCTTGGAGAAATTCGATGATTCAAATGTTCTTGGAGATATTCACTATTATTATGTAGTCAAAGCTGTAGATACTATTGGAAATGAATCCGGTGCTTCAGTTCCTGTAGTGGGTTTCCCAAAATCAAGACCCGATTCTCCTGTTAAACTGAAAACAACCTATGGAAATTCAGGTGCATTTATCTACTGGGCCTCAAATACAGAAACCAATATTGCCGGGTACAACATTTACCGGTCAACAGTTTCAGGAAGCGGATTTGTCAAAATAAATACATTATTGATCACCAGGACAGAATTTGTTAATACTGGTCTTACAAATGGCATAGAATATTTCTATGTGGTAACTGCTATGAATAACAATAACATAGAATCGTTCTATTCTGCCCAGGTCAGGGTTGTGCCAGCAGCAGTAGTTACTTTACAGGCAGAAGACGCTGACTTTGGTAATGCAGTTATCGAGACTATTCATACGGGATTCAAAGGCAGCGGATATATAAATTTCGATACCAGTAGCGGTTTTGTAGAGTTTAAAGGTGCTTATGCTGAGTCAGCCGGATGGTATTACATGATCGTAAGATATGCTCTGGGCAACACTGACAGGACCGGCAGGATTTTGGTAAATGGAATCCAGCAGTCGTATACTATGGTTGGAACTTCTGCGTGGACAACATTTTTAGATGATACTGTTGTTATTAAGTTGAACGCCGGATTTGACAACATCATCCGTTTTGAATCTACTGGCAGTGATTTTGGTAATCTGGATGAAATCAGAATAGGGACAAAGGCCGCAGCACCTAATGGCATTGAAGATTTAACCGGAGCAAACTGGTTTGTCAAAATATCTCCAAATCCATTTGACAACCAAACTGTTATATCCGTGACATTTGAAAAACTTTCATTTGTAACTATTGATATTTTTAATGGTTCAGGTCAAAAAATACTGACAGTTGCTAATAATCAGAAAGTAGTCCTGGACAACGACTTCAAATGGGATGGAACAGATCAAACGGGAGGCAAGGTTCAGAACGGCATATATTTCTGTAGGGTTGTGATTAACAATAAGCGATTAAAGGTATTCAGGATAGTTTATATTAAATAGCCATAGCTGTTTTGATAATAAAAAAGAGGGTTCCCTTATGAGACACCCTCTTTACTATATCTGATTATTGCATATCTACCCTAAATAACCCTTTAATAATCTGCTTCTTGAAGTATGTCTTAACCTTCTGATTGCCTTTTCCTTAATCTGGCGAACCCTTTCTCGCGTTAAACCAAATTTTTCACCTATCTCTTCCAGAGTCATTTCCTGAGTGCCTATTCCGAAAAAGAATCTTATTATATCTCTTTCTCTCTCAGTAAGTGTGGCAAGTGCCCTGTAAATCTCTTTTGAAAGAGACTCATCCATCAGCAGTTTGTCAGCAACCGGAGAGTCTGAGTTTGTGAGTACATCCAGCAGACTGTTATCTTCACCCTCAATAAACGGAGCGTCGACAGATACATGTCTTCCTGAAACTTTCAGAGTATCGGCTACCTTTTCCTTTGGTAACTCAAGTACATCAGCAAGTTCTTCAGGTGAAGGAGTACGTTCGTTCTCCTGTTCAAATTTCGAAAACGCCTTGTTGATCTTATTAAGCGATCCAACCTGATTCAATGGTAATCTAACGATCCTTGATTGTTCTGCAAGAGCCTGAAGAATTGATTGTCTGATCCACCAAACAGCATAAGAGATAAACTTGAATCCTCTTGTCTCATCGAATTTTTCCGCAGCCTTAATAAGCCCCAGGTTTCCTTCGTTGATAAGGTCAGGAAGACTTAGTCCCTGGTTCTGATACTGTTTTGCAACAGATACGACAAATCGTAAGTTTGCTTTAGTGAGTTTCTCAAGAGCAGCTCTGTCGCCTTTCTTTATCCGCTGAGCCAATTCAACTTCTTCTTCGACCGATATCAACTCCTCCTTACCAATCTCCTGTAAATATTTATCGAGTGATGCGCTTTCCCTGTTGGTTATGGATTTGGTAATCTTTAGTTGTCTCATTTATGCCTCCCAAAAAATTTTTGCAAAGATATTGCTTTATTATGTAATAACAAAAATATTTCATTAATGTTGTTATTCAGGGGGTTTATTATTATAAACCCCCTGAATAACAACAACTTATATATTATGATTAATTAGTTGCCGAACTGCAATGTTAAGATAGTGCCGTCGGGCTGAATTAATGATATAGATTTCAGACTGCTCCCATTGTTGGATAATTGTCTGACATCTGCAGGGCTTTTCACCTTTTTACCATTTACAGTCAGTATAACATAACCTCTTTTTATTCCGATATCTTTAAACTTCCCATCATTTACCTCTGTTACTCTGATACCATTATCAACATTTAAGGTTTTCATTTCATCTGCTCCCAGAGCTTGAAACTTGGCACCAAATACTGAATTATCACCCATATCAGCTGTAACAACTTTTGTATTTCCGGCTTCATTCTTCATAACCAGCTGAGTTGTATTCTCTTTTCCGCTTCTGAGATATGTGATAGATGCATTATCACCGGGCCGACGTTTTCCGACCTGCTCCTGCAATTCCGAAACAGTATTAACAGGTACTCCGTCAAACTTAACTATCACATCATTTACCTTAATACCGGCATCAGCTGCAGATCCGTCAGTAAGTACATTTGTAACCAAAATGCCTTTTACTTCTTTAAGGTTTTGTTTATCAGCATCGGCAGCTTCTACATCTTTAATATTCACGCCAATCAGAGCTCTCTGAACCTGGCCAAACTCTTTAAGATCATCAACGACTTTTTTTACGATTGATACCGGAATTGCAAATGAATTACCGGAATAATCTCCGCTTCGCGAATATATCATTGAAGTAATCCCTACCAGTAATCCTTTTGTGTTTACTAGAGCGCCCCCACTGTTACCCATGTTAAGAGCAGCATCCGTCTGAATAAAAGATTCAATACGAGGGGTTCCATCCGGGTCTGTCAGGCTTCTTCCTTTTGCACTCACGATTCCTGCGGTAACAGTAGATGTAAGATTGAAAGGATTTCCAACTGCCAGAACCCATTCACCTAGTCTCAATTGTTCCGAATCACCATATTTGATAAAAGGGAGGCTTTCTGCCTTAATCTTTAATAGTGCAATGTCACTTACCGGATCTCTGCCTATTACCTGGGCAGTAAAAGTTCTGTTGTCATTTAAAGTAACCTCCACTGATTCAGCATTTTCAATTACATGATTATTGGTAATAATATATCCGTCGGCCGAAATAATTACACCTGATCCATACCCCTGAACTTCTCTTGGTTGTGAATTACGACGATTCCCATAAAAATATTCCATAAATGGATTATCAGATTGTCCGGGACTCATCATAGTTTTTGTATGGACATGTACAACACCATGAACAGTATGCTCTGCAGCATAAGTAAAATCGACCGGACCTTCCTGGGTTTGCATTGATGTCAGAAATGCTCTTGCA
>DATCHE010000029.1:0-6762 GCA_036508535.1 Bacteroidales bacterium
GGGTCCGAATATCTCTTCCTGCATAATCGGATCAACCGGCTTAACATCTTTTATGACAGTAGGAGCAACATATTTTGTCGCTGGATCTGTTTCACCACCTGTCACAATATTGCTTCCCTTAATGAGAATTGAAAGCCTCTCCACACTCTCAGAACTGATCACTCTGGCAAAATCATTGCTTAATTCTGGTTTGTCAGCATAAAACAACCTGATCTGTTTTACAAGAAGATCAAGAAACTGTTCTTTAACTTTCTTATCAATTAACACATAATCAGGGCTTACGCATGTTTGGCCGCAATTTATAAACTTTCCCCAGGCAACTCTTTTTGCAGCATAATCAAGTCTCGCATCGGCAGCAATAACACATGGATTTTTACCTCCGAGTTCAAGAGAAACAGGGGTAAGATTTACTGCTGCTTTTTGCATTACATGTTTACCCACCCGGGGACTTCCTGTGAAGAAGATATAATCAAACTTCTGGTCGAGCAGATATTCACTCACCGAATGATCTCCATCAATCATGGCTACAAGTTCCTGCGGAAAGTTGCTCAGGATTTTTTCCATAACAGAGGCAATATTTGGAACCTGTTGTGAAACTTTTAATATTACGCAGTTTCCGGCAGAAAGGGCTCCCACCAACGGCATAAATGCCAGTTGAAAAGGAAAGTTCCAAGGTGATAGCACAAGTACCTGTCCATAGGGCTGTGGAGTAATATGGCTGGATGAGAGGAAATGAACTATCGGTGTTCTCACCCTCCTTGACCTGGTCCAGCTTCTCAGTCTGCTTATTGTATGGTTCAGTTCTTTTATAACAAACCTCGATTCTGTTGCAATAACCTCGAATTCAGGCTTATGAAAATCTTTCCATAGAGCGTCAACAATCTCCTTTTCATGTAAAATGATCAGAGAACGTAACTTTCTCAGTGTTTTAAGTCTGAAGGTTGTATCAAAAGTTTTGCCTGTGGCAAAAAAATTTCTTTGTCCCTCAATTATTAAACTGATCTCTTCTTTTTCCATTCTTCTTCAAGAATCAATAATTGTTTAGATAAATCTCTGTTCTCAGATCCCACCACGGTCCCGCTCAATATACTTGCAGTTGCAGGCCTGCCACGCTCCCGCCAAAACCCGATCCAATAACAATGTAGTCGTAAATCATTAATTTTGTTCTAATTAGAAAGCCCGATGTAAATATAGGAAGTCTGTATAAGTTTATAATAAAAAGGGATAAAAAAAAGATGAAAGGGCTTAAAGGCACAATGGCTCAATGGCGCAACGGCGTAAAGGGCACAAAGATATGGCATTATCAAATAGTAGTAAGAAGTCAGCAGCAGGTGCCTAAGTAGAAACGAGAAACGAAAAACGAGAAACAAGGAACTGTTATATTTTTCTTCTATTTTTACACTAAATTAAATCAAACAATGGAGTGGATAAATGATTTGCTCTTCAAAGAAAGTGTTGCTCATACCATATTTATATATTGTATAGTAATCGCATCAGGTGTGTTCCTTGGAAAACTCAAACTATTTGGAGTGTCTCTGGGTATAACATTTGTACTGTTCATGGGTATAATTATTGGACATTTTGGATTTTCTGCAAACCATCTGGTAATTGATTTTGTAAAGGATTTCGGCCTTATTCTTTTCGTCTTTTCCATTGGACTGCAGGTTGGTCCGGGTTTCTTTTCGTCATTCCGGAAAGGAGGCCTCATCCTAAATCTTATTGCAATGTCGATAGTTTTATTGGGAGGAGCTATAACTTTATTACTCCATTCTACTACCGGAGTGCCGCTTCCAATGTTAGTTGGAATAATGTCGGGAGCCGTAACCAACACTCCGGGGCTCGGCGCGGCGCAGCAGGCTCTTAACCAGGTTTCAGGGAATTTACCGGGGGCTGTTATTCCTGATATCGGATTAGGATATGCAGTTGCTTATCCTTTTGGTGTTTTAGGAATAATAATAACAATGGTCCTGATAAGAAAAACTCTGAATATAGACGTCCGGAAAGAGTTGACCCTCTTTAATCAGGATCTTCATCCAACTGAATCTTTTCCTGAAAAAATAAGCATTCAGGTAACTAATTATTTGATTTTCAATAAAACCATTCTTGATATTTCGAAACAGATCAGGCATGAAATAATAATATCACGCGTCCTCCGTAATGGTGAACTGCTGCTTGCTTCCTCAGACACTGTGATTTGCGAAAACGATATAATTCTTGTAGTAACACAAAAGGGCTATATCAATGATGTTGTAAAACATATCGGGATACAAAGTGAAATGGATCTTACAGCAAAATCAGGCAACCTTATTTCGAGGAGGGTTATGGTTACAAACAGGGAGGTTTTTGGGAGAGACCTTGGATCTCTTAAATTAAGGACCCGGTACAATATTAATATTACCAGGGTTTACCGTTCAGGTATCGAATTGGTTGCTTCACCTCATTTAAGATTACAAATGGGAGACCGACTGACGGTTGTAGGTGATGAAAAATCTATGGAAAAAGTCATTGAACAACTTGGGAATTCTATTAAGCGTCTGAATGAACCCAATATTGTGCCGATTTTCATAGGAATTTTATTGGGCGTCCTTCTGGGAAGTATTCCAATACATATTCCCGGAATTATAAATCCTATAAAACTTGGTTTGGCCGGGGGGCCACTTATTGTAGCAATATTATTAAGTAAATACGGATACCGGTTTTCACTTGTCTCATATACAACTCCAAGTGCTAACCTAATGCTTCGGGAGATAGGAATTGTACTTTTTCTTGCAAGCGTAGGATTGACGGCAGGACAGGATTTCATACTAACACTTCTTTCGGGCGATGGCTTTATATGGATGGGGTACGGAGCGCTAATAACTCTGGTTCCTTTGCTTTTAGTGGGATTCTTCTCCAGATACATTCTTAAAAGAAATTACCTCGAGATATGCGGTTTGATATCCGGTAGTATGACCGACCCGCCGGCTCTGGCCTTTGCAAACAGTATTGCCCAGTCGGAGGCGCCTGCTGTAGCGTATGCAACTGTTTATCCGCTGGTAATGTTTCTGAGGATCTTTATAGCGCAGCTTCTGATATTGTTGTTTGTATAATGACGCAACGGCTAAATGGCTAAACGGGCATAAAGGGCTCGCTACAAACGACACATGACACACGACACACGGAAGAATTTTGCCCTAAGCTCCTCCTTTTTTTCCCTTGTGTCTTTTTACTTTTGTCTTTTGTCTTGACTAAACTTAGGACTGAGTCCGAAAATGATCAATGCTATGCCAACGATTAAAGCTAACGCACCTATCAGGAATCTTCCCCAATGAAGATGTCTAAAATAATCCCTCTCAAAACCCAGCAGACCCACAAATAAACCGCCTGCAACTAGGCTAAAACCAGTTCTGACAGGCCTGAAAATATTTTCGGAGGCCCGATCCTTAATAATGTCTTCTTTGTCAGGATATTCTAAATTGATTGGAGTCTCTGCCTGACAGTTCCAGCAAACTGCAAACTCAATCCCGACAAGCTTCTTACACGAGGGACATATCCAATATTTTTCAGCCTCAGCCGCGGGAGTCTCATAGCTCTCTAAACCGCTATTCATAAAAATTTCAGCTTCTTCATTATTTACTGGAATCGACTTCCGTTCTTCCAGAATGTCATTAATAACTCTGATATTTTCAGGCCCATAGCTGTTTTGTTCTTTTAGCATTTCGAGAAGTCTCTCTGTTGAGTTCTCTGAAGCATCTCTGTAAAATGACCGTTGACCAAAACTGTATTCTTCTTTCATTCGATAGTTCATTAAACACTTTCCCACAAGAAGGGAGCATCCCGGATAATATTATTATATTTTAAAGTTAAGAAATTATACGATTGGAGATTCAGTTTCGGGAGGTGAAATTAATCCTTGTTTTAGCAGACAAGTATAATTTACCTGGAAATGTTACTTAAATTTTGTGTCGCACAGAAATATTATCCTTAAATAGCTGTTATGTTATTCTTAAATTAATAAATTCGCATCTGATCTCCATTAAGATAAAAAAACACTAATCTAAAACTTTAAAAATGAACACTATCAGGTTTTCTTCAAGGCTCATTTCAATTTTTTTAATCATAACAGTGGTCTCAGGCTGCATGAGTAACAAGACTCCTGTAGCTGACAAGCTGAAAATAAACTATGAGAAATATATAATGCCAAATGGGTTACAGGTAATTCTTCATGCAGATAAATCCGATCCGATGATTTCGTACGCAATTATGTATCATGTTGGCTCCAGCAGAGAGGTACCAGGGAAAACCGGATTTGCTCACCTCTTTGAGCACCTTCTGTTTGGTGGTTCGGAGAATGTTCCTACCGGAAAATTTGACAAGATTATTGAAGGTGTTGGAGGAAACAATAATGGTTTTACATCGCGCGATGTAACAACATACTATGAAATGTTCCCTAAAAACGGTCTCGAAAAAGTACTGTGGCTTGAATCTGACCGGATGGGATTCTTTATTAACTCAGTAACACCACGGTCACTTGCCATTCAGCAGAATGTGGTTCAGAATGAAAAAAGACAGAGTGAAGATAATTCTCCGTATGGTTTTACCGACTATGTCATCAGCAAAAACCTTTATCCTGCAAACCATCCTTATAATTGGGAAGTAATTGGCGAAATGGATGACCTTAAAAATGCTACCATTGACGATGTGAAAAACTACTATAACAGGTTCTATGGTCCAAATAATGCAACCCTTGTTCTGGCAGGAGATTTTGATCCAGATTCTGTTAAAGTACTTATTAATAAATATTTCGGAGAGATAAAATCGCATGGAGAAGTTGCAGTTCGATCTGCCATGATCCCTGTTCTAGATAAGACCGTCAAACTTTATCACGAGGATAATTTTGCAAATGTACCGGAAATCACAATGGTATGGCCTGTTCCGCAGTCGTATCAGAAAGATGCCTATGCCCTCGATTTCCTTGCTAAAATTCTTGCCGACGGCAAAAAAGCCCCCTTATATAAAGTGTTGGTAAAAGAGAAAAATCTGACATCAAGAACTTCCGCATACAATAATTCAGGAGAACTTACAGGTGAATTTACGATTTCAATCAGGGCAAATGAAGGAAAAACCCTTAAAGAAATTGAAGATGCTGTAAATGAGGCATTTGCTCGTTTCGAAAAAGACGGTATAACAGAGAAAGATGTTGAAAGAATTAAAGCATCGTCCGAAAAAAGTTTTTATGACGGACTCAGCAGTGTTTATGGAAAATCATTACAGCTGGCTTTTTATAATACGTTCCTGAACGACCCGGGCTATATTGAAAAAGATATCGAGAATATCAAAGCCATTACAATGAATGATGTTAAAATGGTTTATGAAAAATATATTAAAGGAAAGGCACATATTGTAACGAGTTTTGTACCGAAGGGAAAGGTAGACATGATAGCTGACAATTCAGTAAATGCTTCGATTAAAGAAGAGAATATAAATGAAGCCAGCCAGGTGAATATTGCTCAGACAGGTGAAGAAAAAATAGCAAAAACTGCTTCATCCATGGACAGAACCATTGAACCGCCAGCAGGACTGGAACCTGAAGTTAAGGTGCCTGAAATCTGGAAGGCAACATTATTGAACGGAATTCAGGTTTTCGGTATTCAGAATAAGGAACTGCCTCTTGTTGAAATTAGTTTGGTTATAAACGGTGGTACAGAACAGGATAAGATTGAACTTCCGGGTGTAGCAGGCATGGTTGCCAGTGTGTTGCCACAGGGAACAAAAAACAGAACTCCTGAAGAACTTGAGGAAGAGATAGAACTGCTCGGTTCAAATATTAATGTATCATCGTCACGGGAGGAATTAAACATGAGTGCAGGTACTCTATCCAGAAACTTTGATAAAACAGTTGGCTTGATGAAAGAGATCCTTCTGGAACCAAGGTGGGATTCTGCTGAATTTGTTATGGCAAAAACGAGGACAAAGAACCGTATAATCCAGGCTGAAGCACAACCAAGAAGTGTTGCAAGTCAGTTATTCTACAAGTTACTATATGGAAAAGATAATATTCTGGGGTACAATACTTCCGGTACAAGGGAATCTATTGACAAAATTACACTTGATGATCTCAGGAGTTGGTACGGGGTGAATATCTCACCATCTGTTACGAACATACAAATTGCGGGGAATATTACAAAAGAACAGGTATTGTCTGCGCTTAAACCACTTGAAAATGAATGGAAAGCAAAAGAAGTGACTTTAAACAGTTATCCTGTGCCCGCAGGCCCGGAGAAGTCTCAGATCTATTTCGTAGACATACCCGGTTCCCGTCAATCGGTTATATATGTCGGGTATGCTGCATTATCGAGGAAAAATCCTGATTTTGTAAAGGCTGATTTTGTCAATTACCGGTTAGGCGGAGCCTTTACGAGCATCCTGAATCAGATATTACGCGAAGAGAAGGGTTTCACTTATGGAGCTTCAAGTAGTTTCCAGGAGATGAAGGTTGTTGCCCCGTTTGTTGCTTCAACAAGTGTCAGATCTGATGCAACATTCGAGTCAGTCAAAATTATTAAGGATGAGATGGAGAAGTACCGGAACGGAATTTCGGAAAACGATTTACAGTTCATAAAAAATTGCATGATACGTTCAAATGCACTCCGGTTTGAAACAAACAGATCATTGGTCGGAATGCTTGCAACAATGTCGAAATACGGGTTTCCTGATAATTACATTAAAAAAGAGGAAGAGGTTCTAAAGAACATAACTCTGGATGAGCATAAAACAATCACT
>DATCHE010000030.1:0-20131 GCA_036508535.1 Bacteroidales bacterium
AACCTATAACAAAGAAACCTGCTGAGGTTCGTATGGGTAAGGGAAAAGGAGCACCTGAAGGATTTGTTGTTCCGGTTACGCCAGGCAGGATTCTGCTTGAAGCTGAAGGAGTACCATATGAAGTAGCAAAAGAAGCACTTCGTCTGGGTGCACAGAAGCTTCCGATTACGACAAAATTTATTGTCAGACGTGATTACCTAATGGAATAAAAATTAGAAGATAAATGAAAACTTCAGAAATAAAGGAATTAAGCACTTCAGATCTTCTCGAAAGAATTGATACCGAAAAGACAATGCTTGTAAGGATGAAGCTTAACCATGCAATTACACCTCTTGATAACCCTCAGAAGGTGAAAGAAGTGAAGCTAACCATTGCACGTTTAATGACTGAATTGCGCGCCAGAGAGTTGAATATGAAATCTAATAGCTAGATCAGCAAATGGAAAGGAATCTTAGAAAAGAACGTATAGGTGTGGTTGTCAGTACAAAAATGGACAAATCCATCGTAGTAGTCATAAAAAGGAAAGTTAAACATCCTATCTATGGCAAGTTTATAAACAAGACAAAAAAGCTGATGGCTCATGATGAAGCAAATTCATGCAATATTGGCGACACTGTACGGATATCGGAGACCAGGCCTCTGAGCAAAAACAAGACCTGGAGATTAATAGAAATAATCGAAAGAGCTAAGTAATCATGATACAACAGGAAAGCAGATTAACCGTAGCCGATAACTCAGGAGCAAAAGTAGTATTATGCATCAGAGTACTTGGTGGTAGCAAAAAAAGATACGCTACCGTAGGTGATAAAATAGTTGTGAGTGTGAAATCCGCACTTCCTTCAGGTGAAGCAAAAAAAGGTACTGTAAGCAAAGCAGTTGTTGTCAGAACAAAAAAAGAGATCCGTCGCCCCGATGGTTCATATATAAGATTTGACGACAATGCAGTAGTTCTCCTTAACAATGTGAATGAAGTACGTGGTACACGTATCTTCGGGCCGGTTGCCAGGGAACTTCGCGATAAGTATATGAAAATTGTTTCATTAGCACCTGAAGTGTTGTAATATATTTAAATACACAACGATGCAGAAGAAATTACATATTAAAAAAGGCGATTCGGTTATGGTAATAACCGGGGAATCCAAAGGACAGAAAGGCCGTGTTCTGGAAGTAGACAGAGAGAAAAGCCGAGCGCTTGTAGAAGGTATTAATTTGGTATCAAAACATACCAAACCTAATACCAAAGCTCCACAGGGAGGTATTATTAAAAAAGAAGCACCAATACACATTACAAATCTGATGCTTATTGATCCTACCTCTGGAAAACCTACCCGCGTTGGTAAGAAACTTAATGATAAAGATAAATTAGTGCGTTATTCAAAAAAATCAGGAGAGGAGATCAAGTAATGTACATAGCTGCGCTAAAAACCAAGTATAGTGACGAGATCGTCCCTGCATTAATGAAGGAATTCGGATATAAATCAATTATGCAGGTCCCAAGGTTAGACAAAATAGTTATTAACCAGGGTGTAGGACAGGCAATTGCCGATAAAAAACTACTGGAATACGGAGTTAAGGAGATGTCAGATATTGCTGGTCAAAAGGCTGTCCTGACTAACTCAACAAAAGATATTTCAAACTTTAAATTGAGAAAAAACATGCCTATCGGTATAATGGTAACATTACGCAAAGAGAGGATGTATGAATTTCTCGAAAGACTTATATCGGTTGCGCTTCCACGTATCCGCGATTTTAAAGGGATCAATTCCAAACTCGATGGACGTGGTAATTACACACTTGGAATTACTGAACAGATTATTTTCCCTGAGATTGATTTGGATAAGATTGCCAAGATAATGGGACTTCAGATAACATTCGTAACCTCTGCTGATAGCGATGAGGAAGCATTGGCTCTGCTTAAACACTTTGGCTTACCATTTAAAAATATTAAAAACTAGTAATATGGCTAAAGAATCAATGATAGCCCGCGAAGTAAAACGCGCAAGACTGACTGAGAAATACGCTGCTAAAAGAGCAAAACTTAAAGCCGAAGGGGATTATGTCGGATTAAGCCGGTTACCCAGAAATTCTAATCCAAACAGAATGCATAACCGTTGCAAGATAACCGGTCGTTCAAGAGGTTATATGAGGCAATTTGGTGTTAGCAGGATTACTTTCAGGGAAATGGCATTATTTGGTCTTATCCCGGGTGTGAAAAAAGCCAGTTGGTAAATTTTGAATAAATATAAACTATATTAAATATTAAAAGATGACTGATCCAATTGCAGATTTACTGACCAGAATAAGGAACGCCATTATGGCCGGTCATAAGGTCGTGGAGGCACCAGCATCCAATCTTAAGAAAGAGGTTGCCAGAATTCTGTTTGAAAAAGGATATATCCTCAGCTATAAGGTTATTGATGGTGAAGGACCGCAGGGAATATTAAAAATTGCGCTTAAGTATAATGCAAAGAGCAAAAAACCTGCTATAAAGAAAATTCAAAGAGTTAGTCGCCCCGGTTTGCGTCAGTATATTGGAATTGACGAAATGCCCAGAGTCTTGAACGGACTTGGTATTGCAATCATTTCAACCTCAAAAGGTTTAATGACCGATAAAGAGGCAAAAACTGAAAAAATCGGTGGTGAAGTATTATGTTACGTTTACTAATAGAAGGATAGCTTTATGTCACGAATAGGAAAATTACCTGTAACCCTGCCAAAAGGAGTCACTGTAAGTATCAGTGATGCCAATGTGGTCAGTGCGAAAGGCCCCTTAGGAGAGTTAACTCAAGTAGTTGACAAAGACCTGAAGGTGGAAGTGGTGGGGAACGAAGTTATATTAACCCGTCCATCAGAATCAAAAAATCATAAATCGTTGCATGGTCTTTACCGGGCGCTTATCCACAATATGGTGGTTGGCGTTTCAGAAGGATACAAGAAAGAACTTGAACTTGTAGGAGTTGGATACAGGGCAGAAGCAAAAGGACAAAACCTTGAGATGAGCCTTGGCTTTTCACATGAGGTAATCCTTCAGCTCCCGAATGAAGTTAAGGTTGAGACTAAAACTGAAAGAAGGGCAAATCCCATTATTACTCTCACATGCATCGACAAGCAACTAATCGGACATGTCGCCGCGAAGATAAGATCTCTTCGACCACCTGAACCTTATAAAGGAAAAGGGATTAAGTTTGTTGGAGAACAACTTAGACGGAAGGCTGGAAAATCTGCTAGTGCTTAAGGTATAAAATCGTAAAAAATAAAAATCATGGCCTTAACCAAGTTGGAAAGAAGAACAAGGATCAGAATGAGGATCCGGAAAAAAATAAACGGTACTGTTGAAGCTCCAAGGCTGGCAGTATACCGTAGCAATAAGCAAATTTATGCTCAGGTTGTTGACGACTTGAATGGAGTTACTCTTCTGTCGGCCTGCTCTAAAGAAAAGGATATTGCAGCTAAAACAGGTATAAAGAAAATTGAACAGGCTAAACTTGTAGGAAAACTTCTTGCTACCAAATGTAAAGAAAAAGGTATCGAGAAAGTAGTTTTCGACAGAAGCGGATATAAATATCATGGCAGAGTAAAATCATTGGCCGATGCAGCCCGCGAAGGCGGATTAAAATTCTAATGAATTATGGGAAACGGTATAAGAAAAGTTAAAACCAGTGATCTGGAGCTTAAGGACAGACTGGTTAGTATCCAGAGAGTAACCAAAGTAACCAAAGGAGGACGTACATTCAGTTTTTCAGCCATTGTTGTGGTTGGAAATGAGGATGGTATTGTTGGACATGGACTTGGCAAAGCCAGTGAAGTAACCACAGCTATTGCAAAAGGAATAGAAGATGCAAAAAAGAACCTTATAAAAGTTCCTGTTATTAATGGTACAATACCTCACGAACAGGTTGCCAAATTCGGAGGCGCTAAAGTATTTATGAAGCCTGCTTCTGATGGTACCGGAGTAAAGGCTGGAGGTGCTATGCGTGCTGTTCTTGAGAGTGTTGGTGTGAAAAATGTTCTTGCAAAGTCAAAAGGTTCGTCAAATCCTCACAACCTGGTAAAAGCTACTTTTGCGGCGCTTCTTGAATTAAGAGATGCATTTTCGGTTGCTGAACACAGAGGCATTACAATGGATAAAGTTTTTAACGGTTAGAAAAGAACATAAAGATGGCAAAGATTAGAATCACTCAGGTGAAAAGTAAAAATGGAAAACCCGAAAGGCAAAAAAGAACTATCGAAGCACTCGGTATCCATAAATTGAATCATAGTGTTGAACATGAAGCTACTCCTCAGATATTGGGTATGGTAGTTAAAGTGAGACATCTGGTTAAAGTTGAAAATATTTAAGGTATTAAACATATTTATAATACAAGGTTATGGATTTGAGTAACTTAAGACCTGCAAAAGGGTCAGTTAAAAAAGGTAAGCGTTTAGGTCGTGGACAAGGCTCCGGTAAAGGGGGTACCTCGACAAGAGGGCATAAAGGCGCTAAATCCAGATCAGGTTATAGCAGGAAAATCGGTTTTGAAGGTGGCCAGATGCCTCTTCAAAGACGCGTTCCAAAATTCGGATTCAAAAATATTAATCGCAAAGAATATAAAGGTATCAATATCAGTACCCTTCAAACTCTTGCCGAAACTCATAATATTGAGAAAATCGATTTTGAAGTACTTGTAATGGCCGGACTGGTTTCTAAAAATGCTATGGTTAAAATTCTTGGTAAAGGCATTCTGGAAAGAAAACTGGAAGTTCATGCCCATGCATTCAGCAAGTCAGCTATAGAAGCAATAGAAGCCCAAAAAGGAACCGCTGTAATATTGTAATTTCATGAGAGTTATACAGACTATAAAAAATATCTTTAAGATAGAAGATCTCCGTGCAAGGCTTTTCTACACTTTTGGTATCATTTTATTATATCGCCTGGGTAAATATGTCACCCTCCCAGGCATAGATCCGTCACAGTTGGCCGGCCTTAAGAGTCAAACTTCTTCTGGTATTATGGGTTTACTTGATATGTTTTCAGGAGGAGCTTTTTCACAGGCTTCAGTATTTGCACTGGGAATTATGCCTTATATATCTGCTTCTATTGTTGTACAGCTGCTGGGTATAGTTTTTCCTTATTTCCAGAAAATGCAAAAAGAAGGAGAGAGCGGAAGACGTAAAATGAATCAATATACAAGGTATCTTACTGTACTTATTCTTATTCTTCAGGCTCCGACATACCTTATTAATCTCCATGCACAGTTACCATCTTCAGCATTTATTATTACAGGTACATTTTTTACGGTATCCTCAGTAATAATTCTTACAGCAGGAACAATGTTTGTAATGTGGCTTGGTGAGAAAATAACAGATAAAGGTATAGGCAACGGCATTTCGCTCATAATAATGATTGGTATTGTTGCCAGAATGCCGCAAAGTTTTATTTTTGAAGCTGGTACGAGAATGAACGGCGCTGGTGGAGCAATTGGACTGATTGTTGAAATATTGTTCCTCTTTATCATCGTTCTCGGAGTGATACTTCTGGTACAGGGAACAAGAAGAGTTCCTGTTCAGTACGCAAGAAGAATTGTCGGAAATAAGCAATATGGCGGAGTACGTCAGTATATTCCTTTAAAGGTAAATGCTGCTGGTGTTATGCCTATTATTTTTGCTCAGGCTATTATGATGCTTCCAATGATTATTGCCGGTTACTCTAATTCAGGGTCTGGTTTCATCGTTGCATTCTCTAATATGTACGGATTCTGGTATAATATGGTAACTGCAATTTTGATCATTGTATTTACCTATTTCTATACTGCTATCACAGTTAATCCTGTACAGATGGCGGAGGATATGAAGAAAAACGGTGGATTTATTCCGGGTATCAAACCTGGAAGGAAAACGGTAGAATTCTTTGACACAATTATGTCAAGAATTACCTTTCCAGGTTCAATCTTCCTGGCAATAGTTGCTATTCTTCCTGCAATTGCAGTTAAAGCTACAGTAACACCACAGTTTGCCCAGTTTTACGGAGGCACATCACTTCTTATTCTTGTTGGGGTTGTGCTTGACACACTACAACAGATTGAAAGTCATTTGCTTATGCGTCATTACGATGGTCTGATGAAATCAGGTCGCGTTAAAGGTAGAGCTGGTGGATCTACATCAATATAATAAGTTTAACGTTCTTTGATGTTGTATTTAAAGACTGATGAAGAGGTAGGGTTGTTGAGAAAGAGCAATATGCTGGTGTCGAGAACACTTGGAGAGATTGCTTCTTTAATAAAACCCGGTATAACCACTCTTTATCTCGATAAAATAGCCGAATCCTTTATCCGCGATAATGGTGCAACTCCTGCTTTCAAGGGATATGGTGGTTTTCCTAATACCCTCTGCACTTCTGTTAACGACGAAGTTGTACATGGTATTCCATCGGCTTATATTCTTAAAGAAGGCGATATAATATCAGTTGATTGTGGAGTGATATTAAACGGATGGTATGGTGATAGCGCATATACTTTTGCGGTAGGTGAAATTAAAGAGGAAGTCAGACGACTGCTCGATTTTACCAGAGCCGCACTTGAAGAAGGAGTAAAAGAGGCTGTTGTCGGAAAAAGAGTTGGAGATATCTCTTACGTGGTACAAAATAAAGCAGAAAGCGGAGGCTATACAGTTGTTAGAGACCTTGTAGGACATGGAATTGGAAGAAGATTACATGAACAACCTGAAGTAGCTAACTGGGGAAACAGGGGAACCGGGCCCAAGATGGAAAAAGGACTTGTAATTTGCATCGAACCAATGATAAATAGCGGTAAAAAAGAGACTATGCAAATGAAAGACGGATGGACCATCAAAACCGTTGACGGAAAACCTTCGGCACATTTTGAGTACGCCGTGGCTGTTGATAAAGGGAAAGCAGATGTATTAACAACTTTTGAATTTATTGAAAAAGTTTTAAATAAAATGTAAATGTAAGTGTATGGCTAAACAACCATCAATTGAGCAGGACGGTACTATCATCGAAGCCCTTTCCAATGCAATGTTCAGGGTAGAACTCGAGAATGGACATGTGATTACCGCACATATCTCGGGAAAGATGAGAATGCATTATATCAAAATCTTGCCAGGCGATAAAGTAAAGGTTGAAATGTCACCATATGATTTAACAAAAGGAAGAATAACATTTAGGTATAAATAAGAAATATTTAAAGTAATGAAAGTAAGAGCATCTGTAAAAAAGCGCAGTTCTGATTGTAAGATAGTCAAAAGGAAAGGTCGCATTTACGTAATTAACAAGAAAAATCCCAAGTTCAAACAGAGACAGGGATAAATTAACTAATTTTGCAACTCATTTAAGAAAAGTTTTATATGGCACGTATTGTTGGTGTGGATTTACCAAGAAATAAAAGAGGCGAAGTTGGCTTGACTTACATCTACGGAGTAGGCAGGAGCATTGCTCAAAAGGTACTCGATGAGGCTGGTGTTGACAGGAATGCAAAGGTTCAAGATTGGACTGATGATCAGATTAATACTATCCGGAGAATTCTGAACGATAATTATAAGCTCGAAGGTGAACTCCGTTCGGAGACACAGATGAACATAAAAAGGCTTATGGATATTGGCTGCTACCGAGGCGTTCGTCACAGAATTGGCCTTCCATTAAGAGGACAAAGCACTAAGAATAACGCAAGAACCAGAAAAGGAAGAAAGAAAACAGTTGCAAACAAGAAAAAAGCTACTAAATAAATAGATTATGGCAAAGAAGACAGGAGCATTAAAAAAGAGGGTAGTTAAGGTTGAACCTTTAGGTCATGCGCATGTTCATTCATCATTCAATAATATTATTATTACCCTGACAAATAATTCAGGTCAGGTAATCTCATGGGCGTCAGCAGGAAAGATGGGATTCAAAGGTTCAAAGAAAAACACCCCATATGCAGCCCAAATGGCATCTGAGGAGTGTGGGAAAGTAGCCTACGATCTGGGATTAAGAAAAGTGAAGGTGTTTGTAAAAGGCCCTGGTTCAGGTCGCGAGTCAGCTATCAGATCAATAAGTAATGTTGGTATCGAAGTTACAGAAATTGTTGATGTAACACCTATGCCACATAATGGTTGCCGCGCTCCCGGAAGAAGAAGAGTTTAATTAGTTATAGAATTGAATATTTGTAAGTTATAAATTAATAGCACAATGGCAAGATATACAGGCCCAAAAACAAGAATAGCAAGGAAATTCGGAGAAGCCATTTTTGGTCCCGATAAACACATGGAAAGGAAGAATTTTCCTCCCGGACAACACGGAATGAACAAAAAGAGGAAGAAAACTTCAGAATATGGTGTTCAGCTCAGGGAAAAGCAGAAAGCAAAATATACTTATGGTATGCTTGAACGCCAATTCCGTAATACCTTTGAAAAAGCATCAAGAAGTAAAGGTGTAACTGGTGAAGTATTACTTCAATTGCTGGAAGCCCGTCTCGATAACGTAGTATTTCGTATGGGTATTGCTCCTACAAGAGCAGGTGCTCGCCAGTTGGTTTCACACAGGCATATGACAGTAAATGGAACTGTTGTAAACATTCCTTCATTTCAACTCAAACCTGGTGATATTGTAGGCGTTCGTGAAAAATCAAAATCTCTTGAAATAATCGCTGATTCACTTTCAACCAGAAAGTTCACAAAACTACCGTGGATTGAGTGGGACGACGCGCAAATGGCAGGTAAATTTATGAATGTGCCTGATCGTACTGATATTCCTGAAAATATTAAGGAACAACTGATAGTTGAATTGTATTCTAAATAATAATATAAGTTAAATTCTATGGCCATTTTATCATTCCAGAAGCCTGATAAAGTAATAATGCTGGAAGCGGACGACAAAAACGGAAAATTTGAATTCCGTCCGCTTGAACCTGGCTATGGTATTACTGTAGGCAATGCACTACGAAGAATTCTTCTCTCCTCGCTTGAGGGATTTGCCATCACAACTGTTAAGATCGAAGGCATAGATCATGAGTTCTCTACCATAACCGGAGTTATGGAAGACGTTACTGAGATTATACTAAATCTGAAGCAGGTACGTTTTAAAAGGATAGTTGAAGACGTTGATCATGAGAAAATCTCAATAAAAATCAGCGGGCAGGATGTTTTTAAAGCAGGGAACCTGAATAATGCCCTGACCAACTTCGAAGTCTTAAATCCTGAACTGGTTATATTCAGGATGGAGACCGATGTTAAAATGCAAATTGAAATTGCAATTAACAAAGGAAGAGGTTATGTACCGGCTGAAGAGAATGAGCCTGTTGACAGCGAATTTGGCCTCATCGCCATAGATGCTATTTTTACTCCTATAAGGAATGTTAAATATACGGTTGAAAATTACCGTGTTGAACAAAAAACTGACTACGAGAAACTACTTTTTGAGATCGAAACAGACGGTTCAATTCACCCTAAAGATGCTCTTAAAGAGGCTGCAAAAATTCTCATATATCATTTTATGCTTTTCTCCGATGAGAAAATTACTCTCGATTCGGATGATAAAATGGCAAACGAAGAGTTTGATGAAGAAGTTCTGCATATGAGACAACTGCTTAAGACAAAACTAGTCGATCTCGACCTTTCTGTCAGAGCCCTTAACTGTTTAAAAGCTGCAGAAGTTGAAACACTTGGTGATTTGGTAAGGTTTAATAAAAATGATTTGCTTAAATTCAGAAACTTTGGTAAGAAATCACTTACCGAACTTGATGAACTGCTCGAGAACCTGAGCCTTTCATTTGGGATGGAAGTAAGTAAGTATAAGTTAGAAAAAGATTAATTTGAAAACTGGTTAAGGAAAATAGAGAAATGCGACATTCAAGAGTTATTAACCATTTAGGAAGAACAAGTTCTCACAGGAAGGCGATGCTTGCGAACATGGCTTCATCACTAATCATTCATAAAAGGATTAGTACCACAACTGCCAAAGCTAAAGCATTGCGTACTTATGTTGAACCTCTTATTACTAAATCGAAAGAAGATTCAACACACTCAAGAAGAGTGGTGTTCAGTTATCTGAAAGATAAAACTGCAGTAGCTGAATTATTCAGAGATGTATCCCCAAAAATAGCGGAACGCCCTGGAGGATATACAAGAATTTTAAAAATCGGCAACAGAATAGGTGATAATGCAGATATGTGTATTATGGAACTTGTTGATTACAATGAAGCTATGTTGGGTGGGGAAGCAGCTAAAACAAAAACAACACGCAGAAGAAAAACTACAAAGAAAAAAGATGAAGTTGTAGCTGATACGAAAGCCCCTAAAGCTGTAAAAGTAAAAGCTGAAAAAACTACTGAAAAACCGGCAGAAAAGAGTGAAGACCCAGTTGGAGAATCAGTTGCAGAAGCATAAAAAATGACAATATAATATTTTTAAGACTAAAGGGATTTGTCAATAACGACTTAATCCCTTTTTTTGTATCTTGCATTATTGTTTAACATTTAAATATAAATTTATGGGTCAGATAGTTAGTGTACTTGCACGTGAGATTCTAGATTCCCGCGGCAATCCAACAATTGAAGTTGATGTAATGACACAAAGTGGTTACTTTGGAAGAGCCGCAGTGCCTTCGGGAGCATCAACAGGAGAAAATGAGGCTCTCGAACTCAGAGATGGAGACAAAGGACGATATCTCGGTAAAGGTGTTTTAAAAGCTGTCCATAATGTAAATAACGTTATTGCCGAGGAAGTGATCGGAATGGACGTTACAGATCAGGCTGGAATTGATAAGAAAATGATCGACCTCGATGGTACAAAAACAAAAAGCAACCTTGGTGCAAACGCAATTCTCGGAGTATCTCTGGCCGTTGCAAAAGCAGCAGCTTCTTATCATGGATTACCATTGTTTCGTTATATAGGCGGAGTAAACGCAGTTACACTTCCAATTCCAATGATGAATATTATAAATGGAGGATCACACTCCGATGCCCCAATCGCTTTCCAGGAGTTTATGATCAGACCAATAGGAGCTCCGTCTTTCAAAGAAGGTTTAAGAATGGGGACAGAAGTATTTCATTCTTTGAAAAAAGTTCTTAAAGAACGGGGATTAAGTACTGCTGTTGGAGACGAAGGTGGTTTTGCACCGAAACTTGATGGTACTGAAGATGCTCTGGAAACAATAATTAAAGCAATAACTGCAGCAGGTTACAAAGCAGGTTCAGATATTACTATAGGTCTCGATTGTGCTGCATCAGAATTCTATAAGGAAGGTTTGTACAACTATTCAAAATTTGAAGGACCAAAAGGCGCAAGAAAAACTTCTAAGGAGCAGGTTGACTTCATAGAACAACTTGTAAATAAATATCCGATTGACTCAGTTGAAGATGGTATGGCTGAAGGTGATTGGGATGGATGGAAAATGCTTACAGACAGAATTGGTAAGAAATGTCAGATTGTAGGTGATGACCTTTTTGTTACCAACGTTGAATACCTTAAAAAAGGAATTGAAATGGGTTGCGCAAACTCAATCCTGATTAAAGTAAATCAGATCGGAACACTTACAGAGACACTCAATGCAATTGAAATGGCACATCGCGCTGGTTATACTACAGTTACTTCTCACAGGTCAGGTGAGACTGAAGATACAACTATAGCTGATATTGCTGTTGCTACTAATTCAGGGCAGATAAAAACTGGTTCTGCAAGCAGAACTGACAGGATATGCAAGTATAACCAACTCCTCAGAATTGAAGAGACACTTGGAAATTTGGCTGTATACGGATATAAAAAATAACCCCCCAACCCCCCTAAAGGGGGGCTAAAACTCTTACATATAATGAATTAATCCCCCTTTAGGGGGGCAAGGGGGCAAGGTATGGGAAAGGGACAAATGAATAAATCAAATCCTGGTGTCATTTTCCGACGTTATTAACAATTGTTGATAACGTCTGTTTAAATCAGGTTTATAAGAACGATCATAATTATATTGTTTTTCAATATTTCTGGTTTAATTTTGATTCATCAGGTGAGCGATAAAAGACTGCTCGAAAGATGTGGAGACGGAAAAAGTTACTTAAATGAGACAAGATCCGCCTCGGTCAGACCCTCGGGTCTGCGCATAATGAGAGCCGAAGACTGAACTAAGAGGACCAGGCGTTCTAAGATGTTCAGTAAGTCAACGAAACCGGAAACGTTCTTTCAGCGATTGAGTCACAGGGCTTCAGAAAATGAAGGACTTCGGTCCCGTATTTTTTGAAACTGATGCCATATCCTTCGGGAAATAGGCAACAGCGCCTGAAAGACACTTCGTCCCGGAAGTCCCGCTTAGGCGGAACAAAAGGACAGCCGGAAGGTATTGCTGTAACAGGCAAGACCCGAAAGCCAGGGGTTGCAGAAACGGGTCTCGTATCCAAAGAAGCAGCCGGTCAGAATAACAGTAATCTGACATCGTAAGCAGCCTCGGCTGTAAACGGTGAATGGGAACTAATCCTAGCGAATAGTTCCCATTATTGTTTTTATACCTTTCCATCTTTAACCCCAAATCTCAATCCCGGGAGCTTAAAAGTTCATAAAAATTTGTAAAGGCCCCCATTTGGGGGATTTAGGGGGTAAATATTCTAGCTTATTAAATATCTTTGAGTTTCCATTCACCTCATAATAATTAATGGCCTACTCTGGATTACAAGATTTCGTTGCTTCACTGGAGAAAGAAGATGAACTCCTGAGGATAAATACATTTGTTGACCCAGTACTTGAGATTACAGAAATAACCGACAGGGTAACAAAATCAGGTGGGAAAGCTATACTATTTCAGAATACCGGGACTGATTTTCCGGTTCTGATAAATGCCTTTGGATCCAATAAACGGATGGCAATGGCTGTAGGAAGGAAGAGTCTGGACGATGTTGGAGCAGAAATTGAAAGTATCTTTAATGATTTATCTGAAAACAGAGAAACGATTTTAAAAAAGCTTTCAGCTTTACCATCAATATTTAGACTATCGGGTTATCTTCCCTCAAAGCAAAAAGGCAAAGGAATCTGTCAGCAGGTAATTCACAAGAATCCTGATCTGGGTATATTTCCGATTCTGAAATGCTGGCCCTATGACGGTGGTCGTTTTATTACACTTCCCATGGTTCATACTATTCATCCTGAAACCGGTAAATCAAATGTTGGGATGTATAGGATGCAGGTGCTGGATAAGAATACCACTGCAATGCATTGGCAACGGCACAAAACGGGAGCAAATCATTTCGAAGCCTGGAAAACTGCAAACAGAAAAATGCCGGTTTCAGTTGCCCTGGGCGGAGATCCGGTTTATGCATATTCTGCAACAGCACCTTTACCCGAGAATATTAGTGAATACATTCTTGCCGGGTTTCTCAGAAAGAAAAGGGTAGGAATGGTCAAATGTCTCACTAATGATCTCTATGTGCCCTGTGATGCTGACATAATTATTGAAGGTTATGTTGATACGTCAGAAGAAATGGTTTGGGAAGGCCCATTTGGCGATCATACCGGATTCTATTCTCTGGCAGACTGGTATCCTAAATTTCACATTACCTGTATCACACACTCAAAAAACGCAATTTATCCTGCTACAATAGTTGGCATTCCTCCACAGGAAGATTCATGGCTTGCAAAGGCTACTGAAAAAATATTTCTTTCTCCCATTAAATTGACCCTACAACCGGAGATTGAAGATTTTCATATGCCCGATGCAGGTATCGCCCATAACCTTGTAATAGTAAAGATCAAAAAATCATATCCGGGCCAGGGAATGAAAATTATTAATTCATTACTCGGAGCTGGCCAGATGATGTTTACCAAGTACCTTATTGTTGTAAGTGGTGATGTCAATATCAGAAATTACAGAGAACTACTCGCACAGCTTTTTGAGAATGTTGATTTCAGCAAGGATCTGCTCTTCAGCCGTGGACCACTCGATGTTCTTGATCACTCTTCTGATTCTTTTTCCTTCGGAGGAAAGGTAGGTGTTGATTCTACTGTAAAACATTTTGAAGAAAATACTAAGAGAAATTATTTTACCAAAGTAGATAAACCCTCAGTCTTTAAAATTGCAAATACTTTTTTTGACAGGAGTATAATTATTGATTTTAACCTGACTTTATTTGAAGATGATATACCAATCCTGGTCATTACTGTTAATCGCTCAAAGGATGAAGATGTAATGGAAAAGGTTAAGAGCATGTTTAAAACCATAGACCCTGATGGTTTTTTTAGATTAATTATTACAGTCGATCATACCGTTGATCTGTACGACTTGTTTACGGTAGCCTGGCAAGTGCTTGGCAACACTGATCCCCAGCGCGATCATGAATATATTTCCCCCGGTTCAATTTTAATAGACGGTACGATAAAAGCATTCAGAAAAGGAGGCTTTCCCAGAAAATGGCCGAATGTAGTTTGCTCTGATATTGAAACTATTTCAGTAATAGATAACAAGTGGGCATCACTTGGAATAGGTCCTTTACTTAATTCTCCCTCAACAAAGAATCTTGGATTATGTCGGGAGGGCAGAGATGAGATTTCGATTCAATAAACCTGAAGTTTTTACTTCCCCGCAAGTAAAAAGTAAGGATAATTAGTATATTTTTGTAATAACGGATGGTACATATATTTATAACATATAATTATTTACTAAACATCGCTTGTGTTATCTACTCATTTCAGAATTCCAGTGGAAATTTAATACGCTCTGCAACCAATCCCACTTTTTTAATGCTGCTAAGCGTCCTTATTATCGCTGCTGTCTATTTACTTGTCAGACTGCAGACACGAATGCTAATTAAAACAAGAAGATTACTGAAGGAAAAAGAGCAAGCACTGGATCTTATAGCCAGTCAAAAGATTGAGTTGGAGATTAGAGATAAAAACCTTACGGATAGTCTAAACTATGCTCAACGAATTCAGGAAGCGCTTCTGCCCTCTGAAGAATATTTCAGAAACCATTTTAAAGAATCGTTTATTTTCTATAAGCCAAAAGATATTGTTAGTGGTGACTTTTACTGGATCGGCGAAAAGGGCGATAAACTTTTTATCGGAGCTGCTGATTGTACCGGTCATGGGGTTCCTGGAGCTTTAATGTCGATAATAGGGATGGAGATAATTGAAAAGGCAATTAATGAAGACAATATTGAAATTCCGTCACGTATTCTGGCTGTGTTGGACAAGGGTCTGGAAAAGACATTTAGCAGACAAAAAAATATTGGTACCATTATCAGAGATGGTATGGATATAGGTCTCTGTGTAATCGACAAAAAAAAGAGAAAGCTCTTCTATGCCGGAGCCTTTTTTCCGCTCTACCTGATTCGTAATAATAATCTGATAGAAATTAAAGGCGATAAGATTATTATTGGTATGAATCAAGAGGGGTTATGTTATACTGATCATGAGGTTGATCTTATTGAGGGTGATATCATATATATTTTCTCAGATGGATATGCTGACCAGTTTGGCGGCATAGAGAATAAGAAATTTATGTACCGCAGGTTCAGATATGTCTTAATGACAATTCATCAATTCCATGTAAATGACCAGAAAACTATTCTTGAAGATAACATTAAGACATGGATGGGCAGGGGAACTCAGATTGATGATATGATGGTGATAGGTTTTAAACCGTTAGACTAAAGCAATAATTAGAAATATTTTTTTATCTTCTCAACGAGTAGTGAGGGCTGAAATGGTTTACTGATGTAATCATCAATTCCTACTGACAGGCATTTCTCTTTGTCTCCAATCATCGCATTTGCTGTTATTGCTATTATCGGAACATGTGTGTTGGTAGTAGATTCAAGCGCCCTGATCTTTACGGCAGCAATTAGCCCATTCATTACAGGCATTTGTATATCCATGAGAATAAGATCGTAACTGGATACACCAAACATATCAAGAGCCTCCTTCCCGTTTGAAGCTGTATCAATACTGCTAACCAGAGGCTTGAGGGTTAGAAGCGTTATATTCTTGTTTATCAGATTATCCTCTACAAGAAGTATTTTAATCTCTTTTAACTCTTTATGAGCCTTATCCTTTTGAATGAGTTCAATTATCTTGGAAGAAGCGGAATTCTGTTTTGGCTCAATAACAGGGTTGGAATATGGAAGAAGAATTGTTAATACTGTTGAATTTGCACCAAGCTCCTGACTAAAAGTTCCTTTCCCGGAGGATATCAATTGTGAAGTTCGGCTTTGTTCAACTGCTAAAGTATCTATTAAAACTATACTTTTATCAGTTTGTATTGTTAATGAAATAAGACTCTCAGTTTCTGTTAGTTTTGCTTTACTAAGATTTATTGTAACCTTAATGGCTGCCTCTGATGCACTCGTTTCAATTGTGTTGAAGAGGCTGAGGAAAATCTGATTAAGAAGAATTGGATCGCCAAGGCATTCAAAGTCATTGAATTCCTCTTTGTTTAAGCTAAAATCAAGATTGACTTTATCTTTAAGACTATAGAGCTCTATAGTGTTTTGGATGGTTGATAATAAGTTAAATATGATAGACTTCCGGTGCTCATAACTCATATTTCCGGCCGACTGCATGGTCAACTCATTAACAGTAGTAACCATATTATTTGTTGTCGTTATAAAGGATTCAATCAGCTCTTTTTGTTCTTTTTTGAGATCAGAATCCATAATCATGTCAACAATTAATACCAGACTTGTTAACGGTCCCCTTATCTTGTGCGAGAAATTTTTTATGACTTCATCTTTTTTTTCGTTCAATGATGAAATACCCGACAGTGATTCTTGAAGGTTTTTATTCAGAACCGAGGATTTTCTGGCAATGATTACGCCAATGATTAAACCGGCAATTAGTATTAGTCCTCCAAAAATTTTCTGATTAAAAGAATAAAGGAGTAAGGCAGCTACCAGGCAGAATAGCGCAATAATTGAAAATGTTTCAATATGCTTCCTCTTATTTTTAATAAATTCCTCAGAAGACTTATCCAAACCATTCTTAATCTCACTCTTATCGGTTTCGTTAATCATAAATCGTATTCTTATATGAGGATTTGTAAATTTAAATAAAATTAGTAATAAATATACACTAACTGAAATTAATATCCTTCGTAGGAAAACGCTAAATTTGCTCTATGGTATGATATTTGAAATTGAAAAGTAAAACTCTGATTATAATGGCGAAAGTATTAAGATTATTTTTTCTGATAAATTTAATTATACCAGCATATTTTCTTCTTCCTCTGTATGGACAGGAAAAAGAAGGAATGGCAAAATATTCTTCTGATTTCAAATTCAACGATGGCATTTACCTGAATTTTGATCAGGTAAAATTGAATAACCCAATACCAAAAGCAAAGTTGCTTACCTCAATTGAATATAATGATAGAGAATTCTTTAAAAAACTTCTAATGGGAGACAAAATATATTTTTATGATAATATGGGGATAAGAAAGGAATTTGCGAAAAATACAATTTGGGGTTATGCTCGTAACGGGGTGTTGTACATTCAGGTACAGGAAACCTTTAACAGAATAACCTTCGTTGGAAGCATCTGTCATTTTGTGGCAGATGTAACGACTTATGATTCCGGCTATTCAAATTCTCCCTATGGCTACTATGATCCATATTATTCTCCCTATGGATACAGTAATTATTACTCTCCCTATAGCTCATATGGCTCACCCTACAGACAATCAAGTATGCCCAGAACTGAACTGAAACAGTATTTAATCGATTTTGAAAGCGGAAAACTTCTGGAATTTGATGTTGAAAATACTGCATTACTTTTGATGAAGGATACCGCACTTTACGATGAGTATATACAGCTTTCAAGGAAAAAGAAAAAGGACCTTATGTTTGTTTATATTCGTAAGTATAACGAAAAAAATCCATTGTATATACCTATACAATAATATTATCAAGATGAACCTGTTACCGAACCTAAGATTTTCATTTAACCATTAATCTCAATTATATTATGAAAAAATCGACTTTAACTGCAATCATATTGTTTTTTTCCATAATATTATTGAAAGGGCAGGCTCCCTTTCCTAGTAAAGATGAAATTAAGCAATTTAGTGCTTCAAAAACCTGTGTTGTACTCGAAGATGAACCATTTTCTTCCTATAACGTCTACATTAAAAACGGAGTGAACTCCTTTTGGAAAATTACTCCCTTTGAGTTTATCAGTGTACCTGAATTTAATGTCAGAAGGTTGAACCCGGCATATTCATTTATAGTACTCACCCAAACTGGTTTTGACAAGGATAAAACAAATTCGATGTTTAATTTTATTAATCTTCTTCAGGGAAAGAATGTCAAAAAACTGGGAGAAATGCCTGAAATTTGCGCAATAGCCCTTTCTTCTGCAGGAGAAGATGATATTGATTACAGTTATAAACTGGGAGCGATCCTTGCATTTATTCAAAAACATGCGCAGATGATTTCTGATGATCCCTCTTTAACAGGAAGAAAATATCTCAAGTATTATAATAAATATATTCCTGAGGTTCATAATAAAATCATTCTTGTTAAAAAAGAGGATCTTGCTCCTGAAATAGCAACTATAGATAAGATAAAATCAATTTATTCTAATCAAATTGAAATAGTAACCGAAGATGTTATTATTAAGGCAATTGAAAACAAATCTCCTAACACACTGATACTTCATAAGGTTGGTCCAATAGGGAATAAAAATTCGGCTTATTGTTTTAAAATGCTGATCGGTACCGATGATTCAAACATGTACTATTATAACCAGCACATTATTGACAAAAACAACCCGAATGGGTTACTTCCTGCTGACCTTAAACGGCTCGAAAAGTGATGATGATGCATCAATATAAAAACAGATCCGTCTTTTTAATAAATAGAGTTTGTCATGGAAGAAAACAAGATATTATCAGAAACTGAAAGAAACTGGGCAATGTTATGCCACTTATCAGCTTTCGCCGGATTCTTTTTCCCATTCGGAGGGATAATTGGTCCGCTTATCTGTTGGTTATCAAGAAAAGATGAATCAGCCTGGGTAAACATAAACGGAAGAAATTCACTTAACTTCGAGTTATCAATACTTCTATATATCGTACTTGCTATCCCTTTATGCTTCATTATTATCGGGTTCCCTATTATCTTCTTGCTTGGAACTCTTAAGATAATATGCTTAATCATAGCAAGCGTAAAAGCTTCAAAAGGCGAATTATTTACGTACCCTCTTTCGATTCCGTTTATACAGTAATAGATACGCAATCCGCAATTTACAATGTAAAGCATTCTTTTTTTCTGAATTATTTCAGCATTACATTAATTTTTGCTAATTTTCTTTTTCATATAAAACCTCAAGACATGGCAAAAATTAAAGAAAAGAAAAAAGCCAAAGGAAAAGTTGAAGAGAATGACGATAATTATCATGATATCGAACAGGTAAAAAAAGAAAAAATTGACCGTAAAGAATTCGATAAGCAACTTCTTAACCTTGAGATTGAACTGATCAAACTACAAGAGTGGGTCAAGGCAAAAAAACTTAAGGTTGTAGTTGTTTTTGAAGGAAGAGATGCGGCTGGAAAGGGTGGCGTAATAAAAACTATCTCAGGGTGCCTTAATCCAAGAATATGCAGAATAGTTGCCCTTGGTGTACCCACAGAAAAGGAAAAATCTCAATGGTATTTTCAGAAATATGCATCTCAGTTACCGGCAGGTGGGGAGATCGTTCTATTCGACAGGAGCTGGTATAACAGAGCCGGAGTTGAAAAGGTGATGGGTTATTGCACAAATGATGAATATGAAGAGTTTCTCAGATCTTGCCCTGAATTCGAAAGGATGTTGATTCGTTCGGGTACTATTCTGATTAAGTATTGGTTTTCGGTAAGTGACCACGAACAGGAAAAGCGTTTTCAGGATAGAATTACAGACCCTACAAAACGTTGGAAAATCAGTCCAATGGATGTTGAATCGCGGGATAAGTGGGTCGAATATTCAATGGCTAAAGATAAAATGTTCTCTTTTACCGATACAAAGCAATCTCCATGGTACGTAGTTCATGCCGACGATAAAAAGAGGGCACGACTCAATTGTATCACACATCTTCTTTCTATGATTCCTTATGAAGACCTTACTCCTAAACCATTTAAGCTTCCTCCTTTAAAACATGATTTAGCTTATGTCAGACCTCCAGTAACAGATCAGACCTTTGTGCCGGAGAAGTA
>DATCHE010000031.1:0-8119 GCA_036508535.1 Bacteroidales bacterium
TGACACTGATTGTAAGTTTCCCATACCATGGTTAATCATTTCGTTTATGGCTGTATAGTCTGTAACTACAAATCCTTTGAAACCCCATTGATTTCTCAACAATTCAGTCAGGAGCCAGTGATTTCCGGTTGATGGAATACAGTCCACCACATTAAAGGAAGTCATTACACTACCTGCTCCCGCTTCAACTGCAGCTTTATAAGGCGGAAGAAAATCGTTGTACATAGTTATCCTGCTCATATCCACGGTATTGTAATCGCGTCCCGCTTCAGATGCGCCATAGAGTGCAAAGTGTTTCACGCATGCCATCATCGTATTGCTCAGCGAAAGATCATTCCCCTGATAGCCTTTTACCAGGGCTTTTGCAACCTGTGAACCCAGCCATGGATCCTCACCGGCCCCCTCAGCAATCCTTCCCCATCGTGGATCACGTGCAATATCTACCATCGGGGAATAGGTCCAGGCAATCCCGTTGGCCGTGGCTTCCTGAGCAGCTATCCGCGCACTTCTTTCAACCAGCGACATATCCCACATACAACTCATAGCTAATGGTATAGGAAAAATTGTACGATATCCGTGGATAACATCCATTCCAAACAGGATAGGAATATGATTTGGAGATTCCTTTACTGCAATATCCTGGAAAGCTTTCATTGAAGGCATTGAGAAACCGTTAAGTGTACCACCAATCTGTCCTGATTGAATTTTCTGATGAGTTTGTTGATTTACCGCTGAACCGGTAACAAATCCTCCTGCAGTAAGAAGATTTAGTTGTCCGATTTTCTCTTCAATAGTCATTTTATTCATCAGATCATTGATGAACAGATTCATTTTTTCATCCTGACCTTGAATTTTAAAAAATGAAAAGAAAAGCAAGAGCAAAAATCCCGATTTTTTCATATCTGCTGTGTAAAATTATTTTAATTCAAATGATGGCCAAATTTATAAATTACCCGGAAATATTCACTCATTCAATAATATCTTATTAGAATTCGAAAACCTTTTCGGGTTGGTGTTGTTTAAGAAAGAGTCGGACTTCCGACTTTTTAAATATCAGTTTCAGTACTTTTTACTAACACTCATTACATTTTCAAAACAAAAAGAAAGACTATGGCAAATTTGAAAACATATTATATGGGATTGGAATTGAAAAATCCTGTAATTATCGGTGCAAGCAATTTAGTAACTGATATTGATAACCTTAAAAGAATTGAAAAGGCAGGTGCAGCTGCAATTGTATATAAATCACTGTTTGAAGAACAGATTCAACTCGAAGACCTTGAACTTTCTGAACGTAAAACAGAATATTCTGAAAGGAATGCAGAAATGGTTAGTCTGTATCCTGAATCAAAATCAGGAGATTCGGATATAGAAGGACATTTGATTGCACTTAAAAAGGCAAAAGAATCAGTGAGTATTCCTGTCTTTGCAAGTATAAATGCAGTTAATAATGAAACATGGGTGGAATACGCAAAAAAAATTGAGGAGACGGGTATTGACGGACTGGAACTTAACTTCTATTCTTTGCCGGAAAAAGATGATAAGGAATTTGAAGATATAGAGAAGAAACAGATTGAAACTCTCTCTCTTGTCAAATCATCCGTAAAAATCCCGGTTTCAGTAAAACTGAGTCCTTACTATACCAATCCGCTTAAACACATTTCCGAACTTGATAAAGCAGGAGCTGATGCATTTGTCCTCTTTAACCGGCTCTTTCAGCCTGATATTGATATCCATACGGAAGAACATCTTTTCCCATATAGTCTCAGCAATAAAGAAGACAACAGACTTCCTTTACGTTTCGCCGGATTATTATATGGTAATACGACAGCATCAATATGTGCCAACTCAGGAATAATGAGCGGTTCTGACGTAATCAAAATGATACTTGCCGGAGCTGACTGTGTTCAGATTGTAAGTACAGTATATTTAAATCAGATTGAGGTTATAAGTTCAATTTTACTTGAAATTGAAAAATGGATGGATTCCAAAAATCATAACACGATTGATAGTTTCAGAGGAAAACTATCAAAAATGAAATCAGAAAACAAGTTGCCTTATCATCGTGCGCAATACATGGATTTCATGATGACAACATCACAGATCCTGAAGAAATATAAAATAATCAATTAGAATTTAGTTTTCATTGTTGGATTTTCTCTGTGAGTCTCTAAGATCCAAAGTTTAATTAACTTTGATCATATGAAATTCCCGCGAATGAAAATCATCAGGTTCATTATCCCATCACTTATTATCCTTCTCTTTAGCTGCAAAGCTCCTTCTGATTTCAATCAGGTTTTAGAAGATATGCAGGAAAACCTTGAACTAGGTAATCTGAGCACTGTCATCCAGATAGCTGACTCAATTAAGAAACTTGGCACCGAAAATAAAAATACTCTTCATATCACAGATTCCCTGCGACAGATTGCTGAAAGAATCAATATTGACTTTGCTGTCACGGAAACCCAGGCAGATACTCAGATTGAAAAGTTGATTGGCCCAGTTTCACCTGTACAAAGATCCGACTGGGAAAAGAATGGAATGCTTGAATGTAGAATGATCGACGGCTACAAAAGATATTTTAAAAGGGCTGTATCAAATCTTCTGTTGTTAAAAAAGTTTCGTGAAAACAAGGAAGAAAGACTACTGGAATTATCGAGAAAACCTGATATAGTCTTCCGTTTAAAACATGTTGAAGATGTATATAAATATTCCGACACTCAAAGTGATCCGGTACTTCCTGTAAGTATGAAAATAACTTATTCGATCACAATCCATCCTGACGTTGTACCTGCAGGTGAGATGATCCGTTGCTGGTTGCCATGGCCAAAAGAGGACTATCCCCGACAGAAAGACATTAAACTGTTAACCACTTCAAATCCCCGTTATCTCATTGCTCCTGACACCGCAATTCATCGTACAATATATATGGAGGAAATCTCTGAAAAGGGAGTACCTGTCATTTTTCAGATCTCCTTTGCATATACTTCATATGCAAGCTATTTTAATCCATCAAATATTAAAATACAGCCATATGATAAAAAATCGTACAATTATCAGAAATTCACTTCAGAACAGCTTCCCCATATCTGTTTTAATGATGATATAAAACATTTGGCGGATAGTATTTGTGGAAATGATGATAATCCTGTTAGTGTTGTCAGAAAAATTTATTACTGGTTTAAGGAAAATATCCCATGGACAGTAGCACTTGAATATTCTATTATCCCCAATATACCTGAATATGTAATTTCCAACAGAAGAGGCGATTGCGGTATGCAGACATTTCTTTTTATGTCAATGCTACGATATAAGGGGATTCCTGTAAGGTGGCAAAGCGGATGGATGGTACCTCCCTCTGCTGAAAGCATGGATGACTGGTGTGAAGTATATTATGAAGGAACAGGCTGGATACCTGTGAGTATTACATATGATCTCATGAGATCAGAAAATCAGTTTATAAAAGATTTCTATCTTTCAGGCATTGATTCATACAGACTTATAGTGAATGATGGAGTATCAGGGCCTCTTCATCCGGAAAAGAAATTTTTGAGAAGCGAACCTTACGATTTCCAGAGAGGAGAGGTAGAATGGAAAGAAAGAAATCTATATTTCGATAAATGGGACTATGATATGAAGATTGAATACATAAAATAACGGCGTAATAGTTCGCAACAGACATGGCAAGGTTCTAATGGCATACGATTTGAAGCAGCTATAAACATAGGAAATGTGTATATTTATTGCACATTTTAGATATTAAAACTATGAAAAAAGCTCTGGTTTCATTAGCATTGTTATATACATCAATACTGATTTCAGCTCAAAGCGACAACACTTCCGTTATAAGCGGAAACTACCATAAGATTTACTCAGATGTGCTGCATGAAGAACGGATCTTGATTGTTCGTCTGCCTGAAGACTACAGCAAGTCGGATAAAACATATCCTGTACTTATTAAACTTGACGGTGATAAAGGGAACTTCTTGCAGACATTTGCAGCTGTTTATTACCTCTCTGATATGACAGACAATGCTCCCGATCCGATCATCATTGGAATTGAGAACACCGATAGAAATCGAGATATGTTGCCCGATCAAAAAGCTAACAGCTTCATTCAATTTATTCAGTCTGAACTAATCCCATTCATCAACAAGAATTACCGGACCAATGGTTTCAGAATCCTGTGTGGTCAATCATTGAGTTCTCTCTTTGCACTCTATTCTTTTCTGGAAAAACCTGATTTATTTGATGCCTATATTCTCGGTAGTTTTGGATTTTATAAAGAGAGTCTGGCTGTACTTTTTGAGAATGAACTGAAAAGAAACAGCGACCTTAAATCGATTGGAACAAAATATTTATTTGTAGGAAACGGAAAACTGGATAAGTACGATCCTGATGGAACAATAACAAAACGAGGAGATCACTTTCTGGAATTGCTTAAACAGACAGTACCATCAAGTGTTATGCTGAAGTGCAAGGTGTACGAAGAAGAAGGGCATGTTCCCTACCCGACTATCTATGAGGGTTTAAAATGGATTTATTCGTATGAAAAAATCATAACTAATTAGAAAAGTCAAATAAAAAAACTTACTATTTCTTTTTTGCAAGGTATGATGAACCTGACGAGAAATGCAATATTTACTGAGTAAGAGCAGCTAAATTTACCTACAGATAAATACGCCAACAAAAGTTGCTTATCAGATAAATCATTAAGAAACGAATTAAATAAATTGGTAACCAGGAAAAACACCGGACAAAGCCAAGGATATAATAACCGGAAAAGCGGTTAGTTGAAATTCAAAAACATACAAAAATGAAAAAGCTGTTTATTTTATTACTGTTAGGTTTTAACGGTTTTATCTATGCACAAAATGCACAGGAATTTCCTGTTTTAAAAGGAGACTATTTAGGCCAAACCCCTCCTGGAGATACTCCTGTAGTTTTTGCTCCCGGTATTGTATCTGTCAACGGACGTTATGAATATGGATTATCAGTCTCGCCAGATGGGAATGAAATATATTTTACAGCTGACTCACCAGGTGATGGACTGACCTTTATTAAACGTGTATATGGGAAATGGACTGAACCCCAAACCGCAAATTTAAGAGGTAACCATAGTTGGGAATTTGAGGCTTTCTTCGCCAATGAAGGGAAAAAGCTTTATTTCACTTCGGACACTAATAACCTATCGAAGTTTTGGTGTATGGAGAAAGGTAAAAACGGCTGGAGCAAAGCCAGATACCTGGATTCGCCAATAAATAATTTCCCAGGAATGTGGTGCACATTTACAAGGGATGAAACCATGTATTATGGGAATAACGAAAACTTTCAAATTCACCGGGCCAGACCGGTTGCTGGTAAATACACTGAGATAGAAAACCTTGGTTTTAAGGGTACTCATCCGTCGGTCGCTCCTGATGAAAGCCTCTTTATGTTCAATTCCAATCAATATGCAGGCAATGGCAAAAACGATATATTCATTGTTTTCAGGAATGAGAATGGAAGCTGGGAGAAACCAATAAATATGGGTGATAAGATCAATACAAATTATGGTGAAACATGCGCTTCTCTTTCTCCCGACAGTAAATACATCTTCTTCAGCCGTTATGACGAACCTGGTGAAAAAAGTAATATTTACTGGGCAAGAGTGGATTTATTAATTGATAGTTTAAAACGATTGAATCATATTAACAATTAAAAAAAATGCCATGAAAAAACTGATACTAGGTATTTGTCTGATAACAAGCTCTTTGTTATCTGCTCAAGTGAAACCACAGGTTAGTGATTCCAAAACTATGGGAATAAAAGTAAGTTCGGCAATCCCGGAGTCAAATATCTGGGAAGTATTCATGAATCGCCGGTCAGTAAGAAATTTCAAATCAGACAGCATTCCTGAAAAAGACATTCTTAAAATAATTGATGCTGCCCGTATGGCCCCAACATCAGGGAATCAGCAACCCTGGAAATTTCTTGTAATTCGCGACAAAAATAAAATTAATCAGATGAAGGAAACCTGTATGAAAATTTCTTTGGACAGGTTCGACAAAACCAGTAATAACTCAGAAACACGTGATCAGTTCCAGAAAAGAGTAGCAGGAAGAATGGAAGGATATTTTTCAGCTCCGGTATACATTGTAGTTCTAACAGATAATAGCTCAACATATCCTGATTACAACCACTTTGATGGTCCGCTTGCTGCCGGGTACCTCATGCTGGCTTCAAGAGCCCTCGGATACGGAACAGTTTTTATTACTGATGCCATACCGGAAAGCGTAACTAAGGAAGTTCTGCAAATCCCTGATAGTTATACAAGAGTATGTATTACACCTTTGGGTGTGCCTGTTGATTGGCCCAATTCACCTGAAAAAAAGAAGCTGGAGGAAATGATTTCCTATGAAAAGCTACTAAAATGACCACATACCCGGCAAAACCGGTCATTTTCTTATTTCTAAAGAAGATGTACAAAATATGCAACATTAAGCAGAGTATAATCGTATAATATCACGAAAGGGATGGTCAGCGTGTTTGAACACAATTCAATTTTATTGGATAAGAAGAAAAATGAGGGTTTTCTTTATTTCATCATTTCTAATACTTATCTCATTAAATATTAATGGACAGGATTGTAATATATTGTCAAAAGCAAATATTATTGCTCCTGATAAATTATGTTCTCCATTATCCGTTAACTGGAAAGTAAGTTACACAGGAGTGAATGATGCTGGTAAAACTGTTCAGATCAGATATGATTGGGATGATGGCACAATAAATACTATAGCTGCAGTAAATTTGGGGTCGGGAATGTTTCAGGCCACTGCAAATCATATATATGTTTCTACCGGCGATAAATGCAATTACAGGCCAAAGGGAACCTTAGTCGTAAATGGAGTTCTTTGCACCTCTTCTACTCAGGAACAAATAGTTACAGTGTGGGATAATGATGATCATAATAGTGGTCATATGCATATTTCCCCAACTGTTTATCCTGTATGTTTCGGAAACAGCGCCAATGTCAGGTTTCAGGATCTGACTCAGTTCAACTGTGTTCCTCCCCAGGAAAATGATGTTCCTAATCTGTTTACAAGGTGGGTTCAATGGAAATATGGAACCGACATTACCATGACAGGTCTCCCGGTAACAATTAACGGCATTCTAAGAACTTTCCCGTTTTCAGGACCAATTATAACTCTTCCGGGACCAGTCACAGGTTCCGGTGTATATTCAGATATGATAAATGTGGCTAATGATAAGCTGATCGGGCAATATTTTCAGGTAACTCTTCGCAACTGGAATTACTGCAATCCATATGATGATCCTAATATTCCAGGGCCTCCGGCAGATCCCGTTAACGGAGATCACCCTCCTGTTGTAACTACTGCAATTATACTGATAGTACCGGATCCCAATGCAACAATAACACCCATCGACACTTTATGTATTGAAAGTAACCCGGTTACATTAAAGGCTCACGACCCTGGTGGCACATGGTCAGGTGTTGGTGTCTCGAATAATTCATTTGATCCAGGTTTGGCAGGCACTGGAAATCATGTAGTCCGATATGATATTACGGATGCTAACGGATGCAGTGATTCCGACCAGATAACCGTTACAGTTATGCCATCTCCTGTTGCAAATATTAATCCGGTAAAAACTCTGTACATTAACGATCCGCCTGCAGAATTAACAACTTTTCCACCCGGCGGAAACTTAACTGGGAATGGAATTATCAACAATAAATTTTATCCCGATTCCGCCGGAGTGGGGATACATGTGATTAAATATCAAACACTACCGGACAAATACGGATGTATTGGAACGGATACAATTCATATTAAAGTTATAATGCCATCTGAACCTGTGGCAAATTACGAACCTGATACAGTGGGGTGTTCACCACTTTTAGTTCATTTCAGGAATCTGAGTATGTACGGTGAATCGTATTCGTGGAATTTTGGAGACAAAACAGGTTCAAGTGAAAAGAATCCGTCGCATACTTATGATGAACCTGGTAATTATATAGTAAAGCTTACAGTAACCAATATTACAGGCAGATCATCTCATACCGGATCAATAACTGTATATCAGAACCCCACAGCAGCATTTAATGTCTATCCAA
>DATCHE010000032.1:0-14606 GCA_036508535.1 Bacteroidales bacterium
GGAGCAGTAATTCCGGCAGGGTTTCTTGTATCCGCAACACGGTGATGATATGACAAGGCTGCTTCACCGGCAGGAACCGGTATTTGAATCCTGCCTCCCGTTTCAGGGTAGTTATTGTTTGTCCCGAACATCTCCCATCCCTTTGGGTTTTTGTTACCATAGAGACTCCACAGCCATATATTTGCATTATTCAGGAAGTAGTATCTTCCCAATACACCCCATACTCCATCTGTTAGTTTTAAAGGATCGCGGGGATCAATCTGGTCGAACCACATCAGTGGTCTCAAAAGCGAAGCTGAACCAAAATTAATTTTCTGCAAACCTATCCGAACTTCGAATTGTTGCGAGGAGTACCTGGCCCATAACCTGTAGGGCTTTAACTGTCCGGAGGTTATGATCGAGTCGAACGGATGTATTCCTGCGTTGCAATTAATGTTTAATGAAGCCTCAAAATCGATGTGACTGCTTTTTTTGAGAGACAAGTTATAATTTACCTGGGGTATATATCTGACTCCGGTGTAGATAGGAAGTTTGTTACCACCGTTGTAATTTACCCAACCCGATAGCTGACCCTTAATGCTGAGACTGTCCTGTGCAAAACAATTGAGATCAATAATCAGGAATATACAAAGACATAAAAAAGTGGAGGCCTTCTGAGTGAATCCAACTTTAATATTTACCTTCATTCCATTCGTAAGTTTTCTACGCCACGGCGCCCTGTGCTTTGTGCTCTGTGCCTTCAGCAGGCCATCACCCCTTTGAAATAGCCTATTGATTCGGCAATTCCGGGAAGAGGATCTTTCATATCCTTTTCAAATTCAAGGCTGCAGCTGCCACTATATTTTATCTTTCTGAGGGTGGCAACAACTTTTGGGATATCGATTATTCCTCTACCCATTTCAACTGTTTTACCTTCCTTTGTTGCCTTGCTAACATCCTTAATATGAATGTCGTAGATTCTTTTGCTATATCTTTCAATATCAACAGAAGGATCCTGTCCGTCGCGGGTAGTGTGGCCGATATCGATACAGATCCCGATTCGCGGATCAAGGTCCTTTATATGATCCCATATATCTGTTGCATTCGGATATAGTGGATTGTCAGGTCCATGATTATGAATTGCCATTCTAAAGTCGTATGATTTTATCTTTTTTTCCACATAAGGCAACAGTTCATAATTTGGCGCTCCAACTATAAGCTTTACTCCTGCCATTTTTGCATATTCAAAAGCCTGATCGACTGCCTCCGGCGTTTTCATATAAACCACACCAACGGTATAAACATTAATATCTGCCGCTTTAAATTTATCAAGAACAGCCGTAATCTGCTCCTGTGTACTGTTCATTGGCATATGAAATTCTTTCAGAGACATCCTGGTAACTCCGATCCTCTTCATCATTTCAATGGTTTTCTCAACAGTAAATTCTTTAAAGGAATATCCCGCCATACCAAGAGAGAAAGTGTTCGCTGCATTCCCGATCAAAGATGGAAATCCGGATGAAGCGTAAACAGATGAAAAACCTGTTGCGAGTACACCTGTACCGGCTAACTTAAAAAACTGACGACGTGAACTCATAATATTATTTTTGGTTAGCAAGCTGAATGTCCTTTATCCACATTATAACCGGTGGCACAACTTCTTCTGACGCCACAGAGCCGGCTCCCGGAGGAGGGCCACTTTGTCCAGCACCTCCTGATCTGCCACCACCTCCTCCTGACCTGCCGCCACCACCCCTGGAACCGCCTGCTGGAGCTTCGAAGCCTGATGATGTACGCATATTACCACCCTGACTATTCAATAATGGCTCTTCGCCATACTCAATACCAAATGTAAAAGGCATTGCACCAACACCATCTTTAGAGTTTCTGATAGGAAGCTTTTCAATTGGCATCATCATTTTGTAATGCAAAATACCCTCGGAATCATATTTTACTGACCCTTTGAAACTGTTTGCATTATCAGCCGGGAAGCGCCTTTCCTGCTCGTTAGTAAAACCAACAAGTTCAATGGTATTTGCCTGAGAAAGCGGTGTAACAGGGCTTCCATCTTCATTAATTTTTGGTTCAGATATATTTGATCTTCTGCGGCCTCCTGTATTCTGAGAGCCTATAGGAAAATGAACACCTAACTTCTTATCAACTTTGGTGCCCATATTAATCCAGATTACCATTCCTTGTTTCAGAATCCTGTTCTGTACACCCGTATCTTCAATCTTGACGTCGATATAGATATTCGTATTGTCGTTTGAAAGAAAATAGAATAAGTTACTCTTTTTGAAAAAAGTATATTCACCTGAAGGGATAACTTTTTCATTAGCCCCATCTTCATTCCATTTGCATAGAAGGTTTCCCTTCTGGGCGTTTATTCCTGTACATAAGATCAAAGACAAAATCACAACTGATAATTTCATAATTATACCTTTTTAAGTTCTGACACAATTATATATAATAATTCTCAAATTCTATTCAAGATAAGTATAACCATACAAACCAGACCGGTAATTTGAAAGAAATTCTTTGCCCTCCTCAAGTGTTATAATACCTGCCTTAACAGAAGTTGTAACCCATGACTCAACAGTTCGTACCATTTTTTTGGAGTTGTACTGTACATAATCCAGTACTTCAGCAACTGTTTCTCCGTCTATTATCTGGTCAATCTTATATCCATTTTCATCTACCGAAACGTGTACCGCATTAGTGTCTCCAAAAAGGTTATGAAGGTCACCAAGTATCTCCTGATATGCGCCTACCAGAAATACACCAAGATAATATCTCTCTTTCCCTTTCAAAGGGTGTACAGGGAGATGATGCGAAGAATTCCTTGTTGAAATAAAATTATCAATCTTACCATCAGAATCGCAGGTCATATCCTGTATTGTAGCAGTGCGTGATGGCTCTTCATTAAGTCTGTGAATCGGCATTATTGGAAATATCTGGTCAATAGCCCAGGCATCAGGCAGTGATTGGAAAAGCGAAAAATTACAGAAGTATTTGTCAGAAAGAATTCTTGATATCTGACGTAACTCTTCAGGAACATGCTTAGTTACATTAGCCATCTGATAAACCTTACGTGCTATAGACCAGAACAGTCTTTCAATCTGAGCCCGTGTCTTCAGATCAATTAGTCCAAAACTAAATCTATCAAGAGCCTCTTCTCTGATTTGTTGCGCATCATGCCAGGTCTCAAGCATTCTTGTCTGATTGAAATTATCCCATAGAAGGAAAAGCTCTTTTACGAGTTCATGGTCGCGTTCATTTATTGCTTCTTCAGTATCCCACGAAGGAAGTGTAGTAGTCTCCAGAACCTCAATTATCAAAACAGAATGATGGGCTGTAAGTGACCGGCCCGATTCGGTTATAATATTTGGGTGGGGAATGTTATTCTTGTTACTTGCATCAACAAAGGTGCTTATAGAGTCATTTACATATTCCTGAATGGTATAATTAACGCTGCTTTCGCTATTTGACGATCCGGTACCATCATAATCGACTCCGAGTCCACCACCTATATCCACAAATTCGACATTAAAGCCCAGTGAGCGAAGCTGAACATAAAACTGCGATGCTTCGCGTAGTGCAATTTTAATCCGGCGTATTTTTGTTACCTGACTTCCGATATGAAAATGAATTAGTTTCAGACAATCTCTCAACTTATTTTTCTCTATAAAATCTATTGCTTCAAGCAGTTCGCTGGATGTAAGACCAAATTTACTGATATCGCCTCCTGAATCTTCCCATTTACCGCTTCCCAGACTCGCAAGTTTTATCCTAATACCAAGATTTGGTTTAACCTTCAGACGTTTTGCAATGGATGCTATAAGCTTTAATTCATTAAGCTTTTCAACAACAAGAAATATACGTTTCCCCATTTTCTGGGCAAGAAGTGCAAGTTCAATATAATCCTCATCTTTATACCCATTGCAGATAATAAGCGATTCAGGATCTGTATTTATCGCAATTACAGCGTGAAGTTCAGGCTTAGAGCCTGCTTCAAGACCGATATTGAATTTTTTTCCATGACTTACAATCTCCTCAACCACAGGTCGCATCTGGTTGACTTTAATAGGATAAATAATGAAGTTTTGAGCCTTATAACCATATTCTTCAGAAGCAGATTTAAAACAATTTGATATGCTTATAATACGGTCATCCAGAATATCAGGAAACCTGACCAGGACAGGTGTTGATACATCTGACAGGCTAAGTTCATCCAGTAAATCTTTCAGATCAACAGTCGCACCGTTCTTTTGAGGGGTCACAATTACATTTCCTTTCTCATTAATAGAAAAGTAATCAACACCCCATCCTTTAATGTTATATAATTCAGCTGAATCTTCAACTCGCCATTTTCTCATTTTCAGTTAGTTTGCTTTTGTGAATAAACCGTAAAGAGCAGAAATAATTTATTTTTTTACAATGTTATTAAAATAACTTCAAAATCAGTATAGAAATCGGATTTATATACGGGATAAATGATTAAGGTATGAAGCCATATCGAAAGTCCCTGTTTTTATTAGCCCCTAAATCCCCTAAAGGGGACTTTAAGATAATCAACATATTAAAGAACCCCCTTTAGGGGGCAGGGGGCAAAAACAGCTTTTGAGCCAGCCTCATTATCAGATGCTAATTTATAGGTTGGGTTTTCAGATCAATTTCCTTCATTATTTTATAAACAGGAAACACATTATAACTCATACCCCATTGAGGCACAAGGTAACGGTCAAAGAAGTTCCATGTCACAAGGCCGTCATTCGACTGCGGTTCGAGCAGGAATTAGAAAAACTGATACATGATTCCAGGCTTGACGTTGAAAGGTTTGAAATAACCGGATTGAAAGGAAGAATAGCATCCAAGAACCCGCGATCTGAAATCTGCATATATATAGTTTTCATTGAGAATGGCCAGACGGTTCCTGATTCCGTAATAGTTAACCATGTATCGGGGTTCATAACCTTCAAGGAACCAGCCTCTTTCCGGATCCATCATATCGAAGAACTCACCATAAAAACAGTTTTCAACGTTATACCTGCTAAAAAGTGTTTTCGACATTTCCGGCATCATCCTGTCGCGCATATACGATATTAATGAGTTATTGCCATTAGGATTTACCATCCATGTAAATGTTACCGGTTCTACATGAAACGAACCATCCGTAGTATGGCAATCCATATAAACAGAAGGATCCCAACGATTAAACACATTTTTTATTACCCCTTTCACTTCAGGTGATTCGGCTTTCATTGCATCGCGGTTCAAATCGAGTAACTGACCATTATACCTGACACCAACCCCATTCACAGGTCCGTTCTGGGTAGTTTATGAGATTCCGAAAGGTAATCTCCTTCACCAATTTTGATATTTTGGTTTAGTTCCAATTCAATTATTATTTATTCCTATACTCAGAATATTTTAAATTATTATTTCCGAATTTATCGGGTAACAAACAAAAATTTGCTAATAAGTTAGTTTATTTCAAAATAAATTCCTAAATTGCGCCATTAATTTAAAAATACAATAAAATGAACAAAGGAACAGTAAAATTTTTCAACGTATCAAAAGGATTCGGATTCATTAAAGACGCAGATTCGGATAATGAATATTTTGTACATGTATCTGGTTTGAAAGATCAGATTAAAGAAAACGATGAAGTAACATTTGAACTTCAGGAAGGCAAAAAAGGAATTAATGCTGTAGATGTAAGATTGGCTTAATTAATCCATAAAGGTTTAAAATTAAAGTCCCGCCGAAAGCGGGACTTTTTTTATTCATCAAATGACTTAAATTTTCAATTCAGATAAGTCAATCAAACTTCAAAACATAAAGACCAGGAGGTCTATTGTCTCTTTTTCTCTTCTTTCTTAGCTTTTTTAGCAGCACGCTTTTCTTTCAGGTTTTTCGTCGGCTCTTTCTTGTTATTTGTCTGTTCTTTGGCTTTTTCGTGTGACATGGTTATTAATTTTAAGTTAATAAAATGGTAATCCAAATATAGAAATAATCCTTCAATTCTCTGCAAGATCAACAGACTTTGATATTCACTAAGAGTTAATATAACTGCCCGCCTCTTCATCGATAAACCAGCGTAATTTACCATTCAAAGGAAGAATGAAAGATGCAGGAAGGTTTTGTGATGATTTTGTCTTTTTAAATATTTCTTCGACGATTGCGGCCTTCTTTTTACCTGTTACCAGAAAATAAATTAAATCTGCGTTATTAATCACTTTCCCGGTAATAGTGATTCGTTTTTGGCCTGTTGAAGGATGAATGGCAACTTCACAAATCTTGTCTGAATTTAGTAATTTTAAATTCCCGGGGAAAATCGATGCAGTATGTCCATCTTCTCCTACCCCGAGTAATATAACATCAACCAGAGGAATACCATCCCTGCTATTTGTAAATTCTGATATCTCTTCCGAATAACCATAAGCTTCTTTTTCAGGAATCCGTTCCCCTCTGATCCGATGTATATTACACAGAGGGATATCTATCTTGCTTAACAAATTCTCATTTGCCATTCGGTAATTACTTTCAATACTTTCGGGAGGGACACATCTTTCATCGACCCAGAAAAAATGGACATATTCCCAATGTGCTGATTTTGAATAATTATCGCCAAGTTTTGAGAACAATATCTCAGGAGTGGATCCTCCGGATAAAGCAATGGTGAAAGTTTTCTTTCTGCGAGCCGACTCGTTTATCCTCAATACAATTTCCTCAGCTAATTTCTCAGCCAGTTCAGCAGGTGATTTGAATATATTAATGTATTTATCCATCGGATTATCGTTGTTTTATACCCTTACAATTCACAATACAACCCATCATCCGCCAGGTTCTTACAAGGATAACGCCATGTAAGTTCATCTCCTTCAATCAGTTCATTCGCATGTTCCGGGCCCCAGGTTCCTGCGGGGTATCCAAACACTTTTATTTCCGGATTATTTGCCCATGCTTTTTGAATTGGCTCAAGGAATTTCCAGGCAGTTTCAACTTCATCATCCCGGGAAAAAAGTGTGGAGTCGTCCATCATCACATCATGTAACAACCTTTCGTAGGCAGAGGGAACTCTTATGTCGGCCAGATCTTTATAGTGGAAATCCATATTTACATTCTTAACATTAAAACCGGCTCCGGGTTCTTTCATATCAAACTTAAGCAACATCCCTTCATCGGGCTGAATACGTATGATAAGCTGATTAGAGGGTAACTTACCTGATTCCCTCAAAAACAGGTGATGAGGTGTTTGCTTAAAATGGATTACTACTTCTGTTACACGCGTTGGAAGTCTTTTACCTGTGCGGATATAAAATGGAACACCACCCCACCTCCAGTTGTTAATAAAGAATTTAATTGCAACATATGTCTCTGTACGTGAATCTACTGCGACACCCTTTTCGTACCTGTACCCAGTAATACATTCACCACGAATTACGGATCCGGTATATTGCCCTCTGATTACCTGTTTATATACATCTTCCTCCCTTATTGGCTGCAATGACTGAAAGACCTTTAAAACTTCGTTACGGATTGCATCCGCACCAAGAGATGATGGAGGTTCCATGGCTGCAAGTCCTACCATCTGTAGCAGGTGGTTTTGAACCATGTCTCTGAGAGCACCGGAAGAATCATAGTATCCACCCCTATCCTCAACTCCGATACTTTCCGCAGAGGTAATTTCAATTCTGTCAATATAATTTCTGTTCCATAGCGGTTCAAACATACCATTTGCAAATCTTGTAACAAGCAGGTTCTGAACTGTTTCCTTTCCAAGATAGTGATCAATTCTAAAAATCTGATCCTCTGTTATCAGTTCATGTAAGGTTTTATTAAGTTTTCGTCCTGATTCAAGATCATAACCAAAAGGTTTTTCAATAATTAATCGTTTGAAACCATTTTGCTGATTACTCAGTCCCGTCTTTGCTATACTAACTGCAATAACCTCGTATAAACTTGGAGGAGTTGCCATATAAAAAATATAGTTTTCTTCAATTCCATATTTGTTTCCAAGCTCCTTCAAATAAACCGGGACTTCCCATGGTGATTCACTGCCGGATGAATAATTATCCATTGAAAGATAATGTAAATCCTCACAAAAAGAATTAACAAGATTATTTTCAGTAATCTTATCCTCTGAGAATGAGACAATAGCTGCACACATTTTCTTCCTGAATTCCTCTGTTGTTATCTTCGACCTTCCTATACCCAGAATCGCATATTTCTCAGGCATTAGTTTTTGTAATTTCAAAGAATATATTGCCGGAATAAGCTTCCTCGCAGTAAGGTCTCCGGAAGCTCCAAAAATTACGATTATTAAGTTTTTTGGATTTTCCATATAAACAGGTTCAATAAGATCAACATAATTTTGATTTAAAACAGAATATGATTAGAATTACAAGGTAACAAAAGTAATCCTAAATTGTTTTATTATATATTGATTATTGATTTATCACATTTTCTGATTGTTAATTTATAAGTTTATAACTTTTCAACATTATTTTAATTAGTTATTAATATTTTTATTGTCATTTGTGATAATTCGTAAGAATAAGCACTATATTTGTACGCAAACATAAGCATAAATGATTTTGTATAAATCCATTATATCATTTCGCCTCATTAAAAGGTTAATTGGAACTGACTGAGAATGGTGTTTGGTATCGGATTAAGGATGACCGTTCTCTCAAAAATCAGAGGACGGTTTTTTGTTTAAAACAAATAAAGAAATTAGGCATATTATGAAAAAAGAACGGCCACGAGAGCAGGGGTTATACCATCAGGAATTTGAGCATGGTAGTTGCGGAATCGGATTTGTTGCACACCTTAAGGGGAAAAAATCTCATTCTATTATAAGGCAGGGGCTTGACATTCTGACGAATATGACTCACAGGGGTGCAGAAGGAGCTGATAGTAAAACGGGTGATGGTGCGGGTGTTCTTATTCAGGTTCCACGTGATTTTTACCTTATTCAGGGTTATTCTCTTCCTCCCGAAGGTCAATTTGGAACTGGATTGCTGTTTCTTCCTCAGGATACCTCTGATGCAGCAAAATGCCGTGAAATTCTGGTTAATATAGTAAAAGATGAAGGTGTCGATTTAATCGGTTTTCGGGATGTGCCACGTGATAACACAGTAATTGGTGAGATATCGAGAGCTGCCGAACCAGAAATAATTCAAATTCTCCTTGGCGCTGATATGAATCAGGATGACCTTGAGCGAAAACTTTACATTATCAGGAAACTTACTGAAAATGCTATCCGGAAATCAGATATTAAAGAGAAAGGGTTCTTTTACATACCAAGTCTTTCCACCAAAGTACTTATATATAAAGGTATGCTCATCTCCACACAGCTCGAAGAATACTTTCTCGATCTGAAGGATGAGCGGTTACAAAGCGCTATAGCGCTTGTACATTCACGCTTTAGCACCAACACTTTTCCAAGTTGGGATCTTGCCCAGCCATTCAGGATGCTTGGACATAATGGTGAGATCAACACTATTAAGGGTAATCGCTTCTGGATGGAAGCACGGGAATCAATTCTGAAATCCGACAAATTGGGAGACCTTGCAAGGTTATACCCGATAATTGAACCGGATAAAAGCGATTCTGCCTCGCTTGATAACGTTCTGGAATTTCTAATAATGAGCGGGAAATCACTGCCATACGCAATGTCGATACTGATTCCGGAATCCATAAATGACAAGAATCCCATTTCCCCGGAATTAAAAGCTTTCTATAAATACCACTCTACCTTCATGGAACCATGGGACGGCCCTGCATCGCTTATCTTTTCTGACGGAAGGTACATTGGCGGGATGCTCGACAGGAACGGACTCAGACCATCCAGATATGTGATAACAACAAATGATCTTATCGTTCTGGGATCGGAAGCCGGCGTACTGACATTTGCACCCGAAGAGATCAGAGAAAAAGGCCGTCTCAAAGCAGGAAAAATGCTGCTTGTAGATACCGAAGCCGGCAAGATCTATTATGATAAGGAATTAAAAGCCAAACTGGCCGGTGAATATCCTTATGGCGAATGGATTCAGCAAAACATGGTTAAGCTCGAAAAAATCGAGACTGGACATATTGAAACAACTGAGATGGGTAATGAGTATAATAAATACATCACCTCATTTAATTACTCACTTGAAGATACCGACAGGATAATAAAAGAAATGGCAGCTACAGGTAAGGAGCCAATCAGTTCTATGGGTAATGATGTACCAATAGCTGTCCTGTCTCAGAAACCCTATAGACTCTTTAATTACTTTAGGCAGTTGTTCGCTCAGGTTACAAACCCTCCCATCGATCCGATCCGCGAAGAACTTGTGATGACTCTCTCAGGTTATCTGGGATCGCTGCAGGAAGACCTTCTCGAAACCTCACCGAATCATGTTAAAATGGTAAGGTTCAGAAATCCGGTAATAAATAATACCGTTTTTCAGCTCGTTAAAAACTTAAGGTATAAAGGTTTCTCGGCTGCTAATCTTTTGCTTCATTTTGATGCTTCAAAAGGAGCGGAAGGGCTACAAAACGCTGTAGAACAACTATGTAACGATGCGGAAAAAGCAGTTGATGAAGGTAAAAACTATATCATCCTGTCCGACCGTGGGATAAGTGAGAATCTTGCTCCGATACCATCTCTGCTGGCTGTATCTGCCGTTCATCATCACCTCATAAAAAAACGCAAAAGAATGCAGATCGATATTGTTGTTGAATCTGCAGGACCGCGGGAAGTAATGCATTTTGCTCTTCTTTTCGGATATGGGGCAAGTATTATCAATCCATACATGAGTCTGGCAGTAATCGACAACCTGGTTAAAGTAAAAGCCATTCAGCTCGATTATCAGAAAGCTGAAGCTAATTACATAAATGCAATCAATAAGGGGATTCTGAAAATAATGTCGAAGATGGGAATAAGTACTCTCCGGAGTTATCGCTCTTCCCAGATTTTCGAAGCAGTCGGCATCCATCCTGATGTGATTAATAAGTACTTTGAAGGAACGATATCAAGAATCGGAGGTATCGGAATGAACGAAATCGCTGAAGAGGTTCTGATCCCTCACCGAAAAGCTTTTATTGAAGAAATCCAACCAAAAATTCTTACAGAGGGAGTATATTCGTACAGGAAATTGGGGGAACATCACGCATGGAATCCTGAGACTATCTCCCTGCTTCAGTGGAGCACAAAAACCGCTGACTACAAAAAATTCAAGGAATACAGTAGCAAGGTTGATGCTGATACTGCGAGACCGGGATTTATCCGTGGGCTATTGCGGATAAAAAGAAACCCGATACCGATTGAGGAAGTGGAGCCGATTGAACAGATTATGAAACGGTTTGTTACGGGCGCAATGTCCTATGGATCAATTAGTCGCGAAGCTCATGAAACTTTAGCTATTGCTATGAACCGAATCGGTGGCAGAAGTAACACCGGCGAGGGTGGAGAAGATCCGGAACGCTTCAAACCTCTTGAAAACGGCGACAGCGTAAGAAGTGCAATTAAACAGGTGGCAAGTGGTCGTTTTGGCGTAACAACTGAATATCTGGTTAATGCAGATGAAATACAGATTAAAGTTGCTCAGGGGGCAAAACCCGGGGAAGGTGGACAGCTGCCCGGACATAAAGTGGATAAGATTATTGCCAAAACAAGATATTCTATACCCGGTATAACTCTTATATCTCCTCCACCCCATCACGACATCTACTCAATTGAAGATCTTTCTCAACTTATTTTCGATCTTAAAAATGTTAATCCAAATGCCAGGATAAGTGTGAAACTGGTATCTGAAAGTGGTGTTGGGACCATAGCCGCAGGTGTTACCAAGGCCGGAGCCGACCTGATTACAATAAGTGGGTACGAAGGGGGAACAGGTGCCAGCCCATCATCATCTATCAAACATGCCGGTTTGCCTCTCGAACTGGGTCTGGCAGAAACACAGCAAACACTGGTAATGAATAACCTTCGAAGGAAGGTGATGCTCCAGGCCGATGGTCAGTTAAAGAGCGGCAAAGACATAATTATCACTGCGCTGATGGGTGCCGAGGAGTTCGGATTTTCGACAAGTGCACTTATCGTACTTGGATGTGTGATGATGCGTAAATGTCACCTTAATACATGTCCTGTTGGTGTGGCAACGCAGAATGCCGAACTCCGGAAAAGGTTTATGGGAAAAGCTGATAATGTCGTTACTTTCTTCCGCTTTTTAGCTGAAGAGGTACGCGAATATCTGGCAGAGCTGGGCTACAAAAAGATGGATGACATTATAGGCCGGTTTGACCTCCTGGAACGAAACCCGGAAGTCAATCACTGGAAAATAAAAAATCTTGACCTAAGCGGTCTGCTTTCCATGCCTGAAGAGTCTAATCTTACTCCAATGCATTGTTGTGATGTACAGGATCATAAAATAGATAAGGTACTTGATCATGGACTTATTGCTGAAGCTGAAAACGCGATCCTCAATAAGCAGCCGGTAACTATTCAGAGAGCTATACATAATACTGACCGTACTATCGGGGCTATGCTTTCCGGAAAGATAACAAAGCTCTATGGTCCAGCCGGGTTACCTGAGGGTACAATTAGTTGCCGTTTCAACGGGTCGGCCGGACAGAGCTTCGGCGCCTTCCTGTCGCCGGGTATCGAACTTTACCTCGAAGGTGAGTCTAATGATTACCTCGGAAAAGGCCTTTCGGGGGGAAGAATTATTGTTGTCCCACCGACAGGTTCTACTTTCGAACCGGATAAAAACATTATAATAGGGAATACGGTTCTATACGGTGCCACCAGAGGTGAAATTTTCATTAGCGGTGTTGCCGGTGAACGTTTTGGTGTGCGCAACAGTGGCGCAATTGCAGTTGTTGAGGGCGTCGGAAATCATTGTTGTGAGTATATGACAGGAGGACGGATTGTCGTGCTCGGAACCACAGGCAGTAACTTTGCTGCCGGTATGAGTGGAGGTGTTGCTTACGTTTTTAATGAAAACGGAGATTTTGATTATTACTGCAACATGGGAATGGTGGAGTTATCGCTCGTTGAAGACTTCAGTGACGTGAATGAACTCACTGACCTGATTTCAAGACATTATCTTTACACAAAAAGTAAAAAAGCCAAAATGATACTTGATAACTTAACAAAATATCTTCCCATGTTCATAAAAGTTATACCATATGACTATAAAATGGTGCTTCAGGAACTGAAACTGGAGGAGATCAGGAAGAAAAGAGCTGATGTTGAAATTGATTTGGAGATAAGTGCAAGTTAAGGAGCAATGCCAGGGGGCAAAAAACGTAAACCGTAGAGACGCAATATTTTGCGTCTCTACAAACAGAAAATATTGAATTACAACATTTTATAAAATAATATTATGGCCGATGTAACCGGATTTTTAAAAATAAAAAGAAAGGAAGCTGGGAACAGACCTATGAATGAAAGGATCTGCGACCACAGTGAGGTTGAACAGGTACTAAACAGCGAAGACAGGATGCTGCAGGCTTCCAGATGTATGGATTGTGGAATTCCTTTTTGTCATTGGAGTTGCCCGGTAGATAATCTTATTCCCGAGTGGAATGATCTTCTTTACAAAGGCGACTGGAAAGCAGCATACCAAAGACTGGCAGCGACAAATAACTTCCCTGAATTTACAGGTAGGATATGTCCTGCTCTTTGTGAACATTCATGTGTGCTTAATATCAATATGGAACCTGTAACGATCAGGGAAAATGAAGTAGCAATTGTTGAGAAAGCATTTTCTGAAGGTTACATTAAACCGAATCCGCCTAAGTACCGTACCGGAAAAACTGTTGCCATTATTGGCAGTGGTCCCTCCGGACTGGCCGCAGCCGATCTGTTAAATAAAGCAGGTCATCTTGTAACTTTGTTTGAGAAAGACGAAAAGGCAGGCGGACTGCTCAGATATGGGATTCCCGACTTTAAACTTAGCAAAGCAATAATCGACCGCCGGTTGAAACTCATGATTGACGAAGGACTGATTGTGAAAACAGGAATAAATATTGGCACGGATATTTCGGGAAAAGAACTCATTAATCAGTTTGATGCTGTCTGTTTAGCTGTAGGGGCAACACATCCCCGTGACCTTGTAGTTGAAGGAAGAGAACTCTGGGGTATTAATTATGCAATGAATTTTCTTACTGAGCAGAACAGGGTAAATTCCGGCACAATTACATCAGGCGAAAACCGGATAAATGCTGAGGGTAAAAAAGTTCTCGTAATCGGTGGTGGTGATACAGGATCAGATTGTGTGGGCACTTCAATAAGACAAAAGGCCTTAAGCGTTACGCAGATTGAAATACTTCCAAAACCTCCGGATTTGAGGGCTGAAAATAATCCATGGCCATACTATGGAAAAGTGCTTAAATCATCCACTTCGCACGAGGAAGGTTGTGAAAGATTCTGGGGTATCTCTACGAAACGATTTATTGGAGAATCAAACCACTTAACAGGAGTTGAAGTGGAAGATGTGGAATGGACAAACATTGATGGCAATTACACAATGAAACCTGTTGAAGGATCAGCCAGGATAATTGAAACTGATTTCGTTTTGATAGCAATGGGGTTTGTTCATCCTGTTCTGGATGGATTGCTGGTTGAACTG
>DATCHE010000033.1:0-18669 GCA_036508535.1 Bacteroidales bacterium
ACCAGAACTTCAGCTTTTTCTTCAGGCCTGGTGTGAATAATTGCCATTCCTTTTGAAAAGACAAGGCCCGACTCAACTGAAACTGCATAGATCCCGGGAGAGGGAAGAAGTTTAAATTCTTCAGTAATCAGAATTTTCACCAGAATAGGAAGGGATGCAGAGTTTTTATGAAGAAATATTTCAGGCTTTCCCATAATAATATAGTAATGATCGAGGTAGGCGTTAGCCCTTTGAATATAACCTTCACTAATTGCATTACGAATCTTCGTTGAACTCACCGTTTCATGCTCAACTTCCTGTTCCGGAATTTCTTCCGCTTCAAAATTATATTTTTCCTGCCACTCCCATAACTGCTTATAGTTGCCCTCCTTATTAAATCCAAAGTGATGATTAAAACCTGCTACTACTACTTTTGCATTTAATATACCAGAAAGGAAATCCCTTACAAACTGCTCACTTGTCACTTTTGAAAACCCCAGGGTGAATTCTATGATGATAACATTGTTGAGGCCGGCCTTTTCAAGAAGTTCCAGTTTTTCTTCCTGAGAATTTATAAGTTTAAGATCTTTCCCTGTTGTCTCGGGATAAAGAACCTTTCTGGGATGTGGATCAAATGTAATAAGCACCGACTCACCGTTGTGCTTATCTGCAAGCATTTTAAGCCGGTTGAGGATTGTTTTATGACCAATATGGACACCATCGAATGATCCAGTCGTTACAACAGAATTTCTAATGATCTTTGCGTCTTCAAAGTTTCTAAAAATCTTCATGTAGCAACCAGAATACTAGATTTTATTCTCCTTCACAAAATAAGCTACCTTTTCAATGGAGGTTATCATATCATATTCTTCCAGGTAAACATCCGACGGGACATTTAATGGTATCGTGGTAAAATTAAGGATACCCTTTATTCCAAAACGGACTGTTTCTTCCGCAATTTCCCTTGCGAAATCGGGAGGAACTGTAAGAATGGCTATCCTGATATCAAGCTCTTTCATTATCCTTTCGATATCATTGTATGGATAACATTTAACTCCTGAGATAACCTTATTGACTTTTTGTGGATCGTTATCGAATGAGGCTACCAGATTTAGCTTTGACCGTTTTCCTTTAAAATAGCCGGCAACAGCCCTTCCCAGGTTTCCTATTCCTATAACTGCTACATTCACAATTACTTCTGAATCAATAATTTTTCCAATAGTATCAATGAGTTCCCTTACGTCATAACCTTTTCTGAGGACGCTCGAATATCCTATCAGCATCAGGTCGCGCCTGACCTGAACGGCTGTAATATGAAGACGTGCAGCCAGATCGTGTGAAAAAATAAAGTTCCTTTTTTCAATAAGGCATTCCAGAAGTGTCCTTCTGTACTCACTAAGCCTTTCTACGGTTTTTCCTGGTAATTTCATCATAGAATAATTAATTTTTATAGTATAAGGATTTTCAAGAGAGCTTTTTACAAATCCAAATTATTTATCAGGTTATGGCGACTGGTTTCTTTGGTAATCTTATAGTAAATACTGTCCCTACATCAGGAGTGCTATCAACTTTAATTGTTCCATGATATAGTTCAATAACTTTCTTAACTATTGAAAGTCCGAGTCCGCTACCAGAAATATTCCTAGTCTTTTCATTTTTAATCCTTACAAACTCAGTAAAAAGGTTTTCGGTATCATCTTTTGTAATGCCTATTCCTGTATCAGAAAAGATAATAATTGCCTCATTATCAGAACTATCAATGATAATTTCAGTTTTACCTCCTATTTTATTGTATTTTACGGCATTTGAAATAAGATTATTAAAAACAATTTCAATATCATCAGGATCAGCCATGATAATGACGTCAGATTTTACATCAAGGTTGATACTCACATCCATCTGAATTGCATATGGTTGCACGGTTATTATAGCTTCCGAAGCTACTTCAGCAAGATTTACTTCCTGAATCTTCTCTTCTTTTCTTTCAAGCCTTATTTTCGTGAAATCGAGAAGATCCATTATCAGGCTTCTCATGCCCTGAATCCTTTGAAGCGATCTTTCAATAGGTGTGGTATAATCCTCAATTCTATCACCTGCCTGCTTCTCCTGCATCATTCTGAGGTAACCTTCCAAAGCATTAAGTGGAGCCTTTAACTCGTGCGAAAGGACGGATAGAAACTGGTATCTGACCTTCTTCCCTTCCTGCTTCATTTTGTGGGTTATCCTTTTCAGATACTGTTGCTTTGTAATATTTTCAATACTCGATTTAAGCTCCTGAGGAGTAAATGGTTTTGGTATGAAATCAATGGCGCCATCTCGGGTGGCCCTTATTGCAACATCAAGCGAAGCATAAGATGTGATCATTGCAACAACAATATCGTAGTTTCTTTTCCTTATATACTCAAGAACCTCCACTCCCTGAATTCCGGGCAGCTTATTATCGAGTAAAAGAATATCAGGCATATCACGTTCAAGAATTGCGATGCCATCCTCACCTGTACCGGCTTCGGTTACTTCAAATGTATAATCCTCATCCATAAAAGGATAAGTAACATGAAAGTTGTTCAATATACGGGAAACACCTGAACGAATGCCCGGCTCATCATCAATAACAAGAACTTTTAAAACAGCCATGCTAAAGTTTTAATAGTTTCATAATTTCAATATCAAGTTGTTCAGGTCTGATACCTTTTTCAAGATATTTATCGGCTCTTATCCACGACTTTTCCTGGTCCGAATCTATACTAAATGATAATCCTGTCTCGTGCGATACAGCTGTGGCCAGTATTACTGGTACATCAGGGTATTTTCTCTTTATTTTGTAACACAAAATGAAGCCACTGTCGTCACTTTCCATCATAAGGTCAAAAATTGCCAGATGAGGTTTAAATCTTGCTATTACAGATTCCGCTTCAGCCTGGCTTACCACTGCAACAGTTTTATATCCTGCTTTTTCAAGATTAAATACTGTCTGAAAAAGATAATCCGGATCATCATCAGCTACCAGTATTGTGATATCACTCTTCTTCATCTTTCCACAAATTTCTAAAATTTCTTTAAATCAAACAGTTAATATGATAAATATGACTTATTGTTAAAATATTAACATTGGTACCGGTTTCTGTGTTATTGTTATTATTCGCCATTTATGGAGACGCAAAATTTTGCGTCTCTACAGTTCACTGTCTACTGAATACTGAGACGCAAAATATTGCGTCTCTACTCCTTCCGCCTTGGTAAAATAATCTTAAAGCTCGTTCCCGTGGGTCCTTTTTCGGGATTGTTATTCGATTCTGCGGTAATCTGTCCTTTATGCATCTTTACAACGCCGTATGCAGTTGCCAACCCCAGACCTGTGCCGTGACCGATCCCCTTTGTAGTAAAAAAGGGTTCGAAGATTTTGGCTCTGTCTTCTTCCTTAATTCCGGTACCTGTATCACTAATAATTATAATAATATCACTCAGAGTATCTTCCAAAACGATGTCAATGGTTCCTCCTGTTGGCATGGCGTCGATGGCATTTTTGATCAGATTGGTCAATACCTGCATCATCTGCTCCGGGTCAAGCATTGCTTCAGGATTGGTCGTCAAATCAGAAATATTGATTTTAACTTTCTCAGGAATTATCAGACTTTCGAGGCTGTGATTAACAAATTCTTTTAAGATTACCACCTGATGGTTCACCTGGTTCTTTCTTGCAAAATTAAGAAGTCCTGCAACTATTTTTTTACATCGGCCTGCCTGTTCCACAATCAATTTCAGATCTTCTCTTACAGGATCGTCAGCAGTAGATTCTTCCAAAAGAATGTTACTATACATTATCACAACACCCAGCGGGTTATTCAGCTCATGTGCGATACCGGCAGAGAGCTGACCCATATGAGCTAATTTTTCCGATTGTTTCAAAGCCTGTCTCATGGAGGATAATTTCTCATTCGACAAAGCCAGATCATTTACAGATTTATGAAGCTTTTCGATAGTATATGGCAGACACATCTCAACCTCCGCAAGACCCTTTTTAATTGCGATTGCATGTTCCACACAGCTTTCGTAACCACATGCTCCGCAATCGAGCTGGTCTTTTTTAGTTCTCTTGCCCATCTTAACAAGAATATCGTTTACATCATCCTCATTAAGAGTTTCAATCCATGGATCGACCGGTTTATGAAGAATGGAAAGATCGAGATCTGCAAACTCATCGAATGATTTCTGCCAGTTATCAGAATCTATATTCTGCATTTTACTGTTTGCATAAGAACTAACAAGCGATCGCCGGTTATACTGCTTACCGTTTTTCGATAATCCAGGACCCATTATACATCCCTCGCAACAAAGCAGTTCCATGTGCTGGTTTTTTATTAATCCAGCTTCAAATTCCTTTAAAGCTCCCTGAAAATCAATTCTGCCCTCAGCAGCAATAATATTTCCGGTAATAGCATTATCGCTGATTTTTGCTGTCTGAAGCAACCCTCTGGCAACTGGGAAGATGGCGCCTCTTCCTCCAACAGGCTGGTCAAAATCTACAATCTTACAATTTTCAGTTGTGATACCTTTTTCAGCAAACATTTCTCTTAGTTCAGTAAATGTTATTGCCTCATCTATTTCAGAGCTTTCAGCTTTCTTGGCAATGCATGGGCCAATAAATACAATTCGTGTATCCTTCCCGTATTTTTCGCGTACAACCCTGCTCATGGCTACCATAGGAGAAACAATTGGCGCAAGATTGTCAACAAGATCAGGATGGTAATACTTTACATAGTTTACTATCGAAGGACAATCAGAAGAAATATAAAAATTCTTACCTTCCGAAACAAGCCTTTTGTACCTGTCAGCAACAAGATCAGCGCCAAAAGAGACCTCTGCCACATACTCAAATCCGAGCGCCTTTATCATTCCGGTAAGTACATGATGATCGGGAATATCCGAAAATTCTGCCGGAAAACTGGGAGCAACTATTGCAGCAATCTTTGAATCAGTTTCAAGCAGTTTCGTTACCCTGTCGGTTGTGTTTAAAAAGACCTTTGCACCCTGACTGCACACTTTTGTACAGTTACCACAGGCAATACATCTTTCATCTATAACTTCAGCCTGCCCCCCAACAATTCGGATAGCCTTGGCAGGGCATTCCCTTACGCAGGTATAACATGTACGGCAAAGTTCTTTTATAGTGTAAACCAACATATTATCTCAGAATGTTAATTATAAGAGCACATTTCGCTTCTCAAAATGTGTATAGAATATTTTTTTATCTGCAATATCGGTATTTTCCTTAACATACTTCTCATACAAATTAATGAGTGAAGGTGATTTACATGGAAGATTAATAGCTTCAGTATCATCAGAATGATATATTAACTTCGATCGGCTTTTAATCTCATCCTTTGAACTGCTGAAAGATAACCCGGCTCCGTGAACACATCCACCCGGACAAGTCATCACTTCTACCAGATTATATTTTTTACCAGACTCTATTGAAGTTTTAAGCTTTTCAAGTCCGGTGAGTCCATCCACAACAGCTACATTTAATTCCAGATCCCCGATCTGAAATGTCGTTTCTCTGAATGTACCACCTGACCGGAGCTTTTTAAACAGCAGTTTTTCCGGTTCCTTCTTAAGCTTCAAAAAATGTAACGACCTTATAACCCCTTCAGCCATTCCCCCTGATACTTCTGCCATAATAGCGGCAGAACTTCTGCCAGCCATTGGTTCGTCGGCAGGTTCCTGTTCAATATTTGAAGTGTCAATACCATACAATCTGATAAGTCTGGCAAGTTCCCTTACCGTAAGGACGGAATCAACATCACTTATACCTTTCCGCATCATACCGTCGCGGCGGGCCTCAAATTTCATTGCCATACAAGGTGTTGCAGAAACGGAAAAAATCTCTTCAGGTTTTACTCCCAGCTGACCGGCCACCAGGGTCTTAATCAATACTCCGGTAATTTGTTGCGGGGATTTTACAGTTGAGAGATCGGGAATTAATGCAGGCATAAACTGCTCAGCATACTTGACCCATGCAGGGCAGGCAGTAATATATAAGGGATTAACTACCTTATTTTCAATTCTGTCGGATAACTGATTAGTGATTTCGGTTATACAAACATCTGTGCCTGTGCCTGTTTTAAAAACCTTATCGAATCCAATTTTACGAAGGATTGCGTTCAATATCTTGTCAAAATCCTTTGTATACCTCATTCCAAGTTCATCAGCTATTCCGTAAACGACCATTGAAGAGTACTGAATAACCTTTATTATTTCAGGTTTATTCAGATAATCCTGAACTTCGGTTATGTTATGTTTTTCATGAAGCGCCCCGGTTGGACAAACAAGAACACATTGACCACAGTGGATACAGCTTGAAAAGTTGAAATCCCTGTCCATTGCAGCACCAATATGTGTCTCGCGTCCTTTATTTATAAAATCAAGAGATGTTGAGGTGACTACTTCTTCACAGACTCTGACACATCTCCCGCACAAAATACATTTAGACAGTTCTCTAACAATTGCAGGGCTCGACTGATCAAGACGCGGTTTAATTTTCTTACCGCGAATCCGTCGTTCTCTGATATTCAACTCTTCTGAAAGTCGCTGCAACTCGCAGTTTAAGTTCCTGTCGCAATAAAGACAATCATCGGGATGGTTAGAGAGCAATAGTTCAACGATAGTTTTCCTTGCCATAATCACCCTCGGAGAGTGAGTCTTTATTTTCATCCATTCTTCAACGGGCTGAGAGCAGGCAGTAACCAGACGGTCATGACCGTCTACTTCAACAACACACATTCTGCAGGCTCCGGTTGGAGTAAATTCTTTCATTCTGCATAGTGTAGGAATGATTATTCCGTTACGATTAAGAGCAGAGAGAATTGTCTCGCCCTTTTCGGCCTTGATCTTTTTGTTATTTACCTGAATTGTAAAAAGCATATAGGCTATTTAACATTAATTGCGCTGAACTTACATATATCAAAACAGATTCCACAACCGATACATTTTTCCTCTACGATGAAGAAAGGTTGTAATCGTGTTCCGTAAATAGCGTTAACCGGACATTTGGCTGCACAGGCGGTACATCCTGTGCACTTATCTACATCAATTGAAAATAATCTTAATCCCCTGCATACATTGGCCCTGCATTTCCTGTCGAATATATGCTCCTCAAACTCATCCCTAAAGTTTTTGAGAGCGCTTATGAAAGGGTTAGGAGCGGTCTGGCCAAGTCCACAAAGAGAAGTATCTTTCATTACTGATGCAATAGTCTCGAGCTGCATTACCCCCTTAAATCTTTCGAGAGTCGTGCCAGACTCTTCATTTAAAGGCTTTCTTATAACACTTTCAAGGATTTCGAGCATTCTGCCGGTACCTTCACGGCATGGAATACATTTGCCGCAGCTCTCATTCCTGATAAATTCCATATAATATCTAACGAGGTCCACCATACAAGTGTTTTCATCGATAATTACAAATCCTCCGGCCCCCATCCCAATACCATTTGCCCGGAGGTCCTCATAATCGATTGTTATATCGAGATTTTCACTTGTTATAAAAGAGCCTGAGGAACCACCCAGTTGTATTGCTTTAAACTCTTTTCCCTCACGTATTCCGTCTGCTATATCATCAAGTATAGTCCTGATTTTTGTCCCCATTTCAATCTCGACTACTCCGGACATTCTGCCTTTACCTGCCACAGCAAAAACTTTGGTACCCGGACTGTTTTCCGTGCCCATAGACCGGAACCACTCAGGTCCGTTCTGCATAATAAGCGGAACATTTATAAGAGTTTCGACGTTGTTTATAACTGTTGGTTTTCCAAATAATCCTGAAGTGGTCGGATATGGAGGTTTAAGCTGTGGCATTCCCCTTTTTCCCTCAAGAGTATTAATGAGTGCAGTTTCTTCACCGCATACAAAAGCACCCGGTTCTTTCCGAATTTTAATATCGAGATTGTAGCCACTTGAGAAAACATTATGTCCGAACAGACCATATTCTCTGGCCCTGTCGATTGCTTTCTGAAGCCTGTTGAGGGCATGATCAGAACCTGAGCGCATAAAAACTATGGCATTTGAAGCGCCAATAGCATACGAAGCAATCGCAATTCCTTCAATAAGCCGGTGCGGGTCGCTTTCAAGAATAGTTCTGTCAGTAAAGGCACCAGGATCACTCTCCTTCGCATTACAGATCAGATACCTGGCATTTGAAGTAGTATTAAGTGCATGTTTCCATTTTAATCCTGTGAGGTATCCACCACCACTTCTGCCTCTTAAACCACTTTTCTCAATAATATCACATACCTCTTCAAAAGTATAATGTCTGATTGCCTTTATATAAGAACGATAGCCTCCCCTTGCAATGTATTCTTCAATATTTTCAGGATCGTAACATCCGCAATTACTCAGAACAACCCTTTTCTGGTGAGCAAAGAATGGCAGCTCATCCATAAAAGGAATTCCCGTCCAGAGCTCAAAACCTTTAGTGCCCGACTGACCAGCAAGATCTTCCTCATTTATCTCGTTATGAAATACCCCGTTAAGAAGAGGCTCTACTTTCTCCTCGGTTATGTTTCTGTAAAACAATTTATTCTTTCCGGGAATATGAATACAGACCAGGGGCTCAAAATTAGAAGGACCCGTACATCCGACACTCACTAGTTCTGCGTTCGGCAGATTTTCAATTATATATGATTCAATTGAGGAATGAGTTTTCTCCGAACCGGCAATTACACTGCTTGTTCCGGATGAAACAAAGATTACAGGATGATCGGGTTTTTCCCTTCTTACTTTCTGTAATACCTTTTCTGTTTCCGGCGACAATGTATCGGATTCAAATAACAGTACCTTTTCAATAAGGAAGGACTTTAAATCTTCCATCCGGGATAGTTAATAAAATTAATCGTTTTCAATAATGTATTTTAATTTCTTAATCAGTTCAGGGAGCTGTTCGGCTTTAACATGGATATGATATTCCCCATTCACATTTATAAGCGGACCATTGTGACAACCACCCATACAGGAGACTATCTCGTAGCTGAAATTTCCATCTCTGGTAGTTTGTCCGGACACAACTCCAGTCTCTTCCTTAATTTTATTAATTATTGCCTGGGAACCATTAAGGAAGCATGAAGTACCATGACAAATCCTGATATTAATTTTCCCTGAGGGAATGAACCGGAACCTGTCGTAAAAAGTAGCCAGACCATAGATTTTTGTTGTGCTCAATCCTAAAAAACTACCGACCATTACAATTGTTTCTTCAGAGAGATAACCCAAATCTTCCTGTATTGCCTGAAGTATAGGTATAAGATCCTCTCTTTTACCGTGCTTATAGTTTTTCAGAATTGTGCCTACGTCTGTGCTCATTAAGATTTAATAAAGTATAATAATTACAACAAAGATAAATGTTTTTATTGTTAATAAATAAACATTGTTATTTAATTAACAATAGAATAAAAAAACCAGATTTGATGATAATATAATATGAGTATCCTAAATCAAGCATGATGACCCATTGATTTTGACTTCGTCGAGTTCCGCTTCGCTTCAATAAACTGACACATAAAAACCACATAAAAAACGCTACCATAATAGTGTGAATTTTAGATTAAAAGAGATTGATTTAGCATAGAAAAATATAGTACTTTTGACGTTATTGTTTATTTATGAACAGTAAAAAGTATGGCTCAGAGAATTGAAATGCAAATTTGTCTTGGCAGTTCCTGCTTTTCAAGAGGCAATAAGGATGTGGTAATGTTTATCAGGGAATACCTCAGAAAGAATCATCTTGAAGACAAAGTTATTTTTAAGGGAGCACGTTGTATGGGTCATTGCAGCAACGGTCCGAATCTTAATGTTAATGGAATAACAATTGAGGGGGTGACAATAACGAAAATTGAGGGTATACTGGAAAAAGAACTTGGCCCCTAAATTCCCTAAAGGGGACTTCTTGATAATAAGGTTGTTAATGAACCCCCTTTAGGGGGAAGGGGGCGAACAATAGAACAATAGAACAAACGAATTAATACGTTATAAGAGTTCGTATGACAGAAACAAAACCTGTTCTTTATATAAATGACGAAAAGTGCAGAAATTCGTACTCATGTGTACGAGTCTGTCCTGTAAATGCCATCGAAGTTAAGCCTCAGAAAGCCCATCCGAATATTCTTTCGGAAAGGTGCATAGGATGCGGGTTGTGCTATATATCGTGCACTCCAGGAGCGATAGAATTCCGCGATTCCAAATCAGATGTAATGAAGCTGATATCGTCCGGAAGGAAAGTTGCTGCCCTTATTGAACCCAGCATTGCTTCTGAATTTGATGATATAACTGATTACAGGAAGTTTGTAGCAATGATAAGGGCGCTGGGTTTTAATTATATTCATGAGGTTTCCTTTGGTGTTGACCTTATAGCCTCCGCCTATGCGAAACTCTTTTCAAAAGCAGAAGGCAAATATCTGATTACTGCCAATTGCCCTTCAATTGTGAAACTTATTGAGAAATTTCACCCCGAACTGGTACCTAACCTTGCTCCGTTAGTCTCCCCAATGATTGCCACTGCAATGGTTGTAAAGGAGTTGTACGGACCTGATGTTGCTACTGTTCAGATAGGACCATGTCTTGATGCAAAAGATGAATCACTTATTTACAGATCAGGGAAGCTTGTTGACGGGGTTTTGACTTTTGTAGAATTAAGACAGCTTTTTATTGAATTTAAGATCCAGGAAAGACTGGTAAAAATGTCGGATTTCGATCCGCCTCACGGAAACTGGGGAGCTCTTTACCCTCTTCCTGCGGGTATTATTCAGGCAGGAGGTATAAAGCGCGATATGGTTTCCAGCCATGTAATTACAGCTTCAGGTAAGGAGGAAATTCTGGAAGCCATAAATGATTTTGACAAGTACATAGATACCATTCAGCATCATTTTAACCTTTTCTTTTGTAACGGATGTCTTTTGGGTCCCGGTATGCAACAGCATAAGGAACGATTCAGAAGAAGAGCCCTCGTACGAAGGTATGCTGAAAAGAGGGTGAGCAAACTCGATAAAGTTCTCTGGCAAACAAATATGGATAAATGGTCTAAACTCGATTTTTCCAGAAGCTTTACACCCAATGACCAGCGAATACCAGATCCACCGGAAGAGGCAATAGCTGAGGTGCTTAAGATTATAGGAAAGGACAATCCAAATGAAGAAATAAACTGCGGGGCATGCGGATATCTATCATGCCGCGATTTTGCATCAACAGTTGCAAAAGGACTTGCAGTTCCTGAAATGTGCCACACTTATAATCTTCGCAATAAACAGGAATACATTGAGACGCTTCGACAGACAAACAGGAAATTTGCCGAGACAAAAAAAGCTCTTAAAGAATCGGAAGAACTAGCCCGAAGAGAAAAAGAGATTGCCCAAAGCGCCTCTGATATGATGAATAACATGCTCGAAAAACTTCCTTCCGGCGTTGTTATAGTAGACAATTATCTTAAGATACTACATTCCAATCTAAGCTTTATAAACATTATTGGTGAAGATGCCAAAGCAATATCCGACGTAATTCCCGGACTGGCAGGCGCAGACCTGAAAACACTCATTCCGTTCAATATATATAATATGTTCACCTTCGTAATCAAAGAAGATGAGCCGGTGGTAAGCAAGGATGTTCATTTCGAAGATAAGATGCTGAATATCTCGATCTTTCCGATAAAAAAGAACAAGATGTGCGGAGCAATAATACGCGATCTCTACTCACCTGAAGTACAAGGCGAAGAGGTCACCATCAGAGTTAGTGAAGTAATTGAGAAGAATCTGGAAATGGTTCAAAAGATCGGATTCCTTCTTGGAGAGGGCGCATCGGAAACAGAACAGATGCTTAACTCTATAATAGAGTCGTATAAATCAAAAAAGAGTAGTCTTAATACAACTAAGAAGCAGCCTTAATTGAATAGAAGTTTTTACATAGAAGTTAACAGCCAGCAAAGAAACCACGATGGAGAGAGGATTTGCGGTGATGTATTCCTAAACAGGTATATAAAAGAAGAAAACAGGGTTATTGCTGTGTTGTCAGATGGTATGGGGCATGGCGTCAAAGCCAATATTCTCGCAACACTTACGTCGACAATGGCTCTTAATTTCACCAGGGAGCATAAGGAGGTTGATCGTATAGCAGAGTTAATAATGAATACCTTGCCTGTGTGTAGTGAAAGAAAAATTAGTTATTCCACCTTCACAATTATTGATATTGAGAGTGGCGGCCGGGCAACAATACTGGAATATGACAATCCGTCGGCAATTGTTCTGCGAGGGAACCAGATATTTGATCCGGGTTGGAAGAAAGTGGTGCTTGAGAAGGGTAAGCACTCCGGGAAAGTACTTAAGACATGCACATTCATGCCTGAAAAGGAAGACAGGATTATCTTCTGCTCCGACGGAGTTTCGCAAAGCGGCATGGGCAGTGAACAGTATCCTTTTGGATGGGAAAGGGAGAACATTTCAAACTATGCAGCCTCTCTCGTTACCAGCGAAGCATCAATTTCTGCCATGATGCTTGCCGGAAAAATTGTTACTATGGCACATAAAAACGACAGTTATAAAGCCAAAGACGATATTAGCTGTGCAACAATTTATTTTCGCGATCCCCGCAAATTGCTGATCTGTACCGGTCCACCTTATGAAAAGGATAAAGACAAAGACTTATCTTCAAAAGTATCGGCATACAAAGGGAAAGTGATTCTTTGCGGAGGTACCACTGCAGATATTATAGCCCGGGAACTGGGCCGGGCGATTGTAGATGAACTTATTTTTGAAGATCCGGAGCTGCCTCCGGAAAGTTTTCTTGAAGGAATTGACCTTGTAACTGAAGGAATTCTTACTCTTCAAAAGGTAAATGAGATACTCAAAACATATAACAACAGTGTTAAACTTGGAAAAGGACCGGCAGATAAAATTGTCCGATTTATTATGGAAAGTGATGAAATTCACTTTATTATCGGCACAAGGATAAATATAGCCCATCAGGATCCTAACCTGCCGGTCGATCTTGAAATCCGCCGGACAGTTGTAAAACGAATAGCCCGACTGCTGGAAGAGAAGTGGCTGAAGAAAGTCACCTTCGAGTACATATAGGTTGAGGCTAAGGTTTAGGTTGAGAGATCCTTAACCTTAACCTTAACCTATAAAATCAAGTGTTTTCCTGAAGAGATGTGGTTGGATATCAGGATGTGTTGGATTATCCGGAAGTTTGTCAAGTAAAACAATTTCAGCAATCTCAGAGGTATCAGGTATCGGTCCAAGCTCCATAACGTCGGCAAAGTAGAGTCTCCCCCAGCCTGTTTCTCCATCCTTTGTAACCGAGTATGTTGTTATACAAACAAGGTCAAATTTTTCTGAGCCTGTCTCTTCCATTAATTCTCTTCCGGCAGCTTCGAAAGAGGTTTCTCCTTCTTCAATATGCCCCCCTGCAATCTCCCATGTTGTACGTTTATTGTGCCTTACGAATATCCATTTATCCTTATGTCTGGCTGATATAACAGAATAGGTCAGTTTTGTATCCGGCTCAAATAATGGATTGTAAAATTTTACTTCAGTCATGTTTTATAGTTGTATTGTCAATTGCGAATGTAAGCATAATCAGGATAATTAATAATTAAGTACTTTTACCCGCTAAAATCTTGAAAAATGGGATTATTAATATTTCTAATTATCACTGAGGTTCTGACAATTATTGTCTTACGTCAGCATTTTTACATTAGATCAAAAATTAAGTATTTAATTTCTATAATAATACATAGCATCCTTAGTATATGGATATGGATTCTGTTTTTTGAAGTGACAAATTACAAAAGCTATTTCGATACACCACAGCATATCTGGCTAATGATGAATTTTACGGCAACAATCATTGCTATAGCTGTTCCAAGAGCAATATTGGCTTTATGCCATTTCACAGGTAGCCTTATAAGCATAAAAAGAGGTGGTCAAATGAGGTGGTTAACAAACACCGGTTTCATTATTATGATTCTCATTATGACAATCATAACCATGGGCACACTTCATGGAAGATTTAATTTTAAAACTGAGAGAGTTACTATAAAGATTAAAGGCCTGAATAAAGAACTTGAGGGCCTTAAGATCGTTCAGTTATCTGATCTTCACCTTGCAGGTTTTTATCATCACCCAAAAGTTCTTCAAAAGGTTATGGATGAGGTAAATGCCATCAAACCCGATCTGATCCTTAATACCGGCGACTTTGTAAGCTATGGATGGCGTGAATTTGACAATAATGACACAATATTGGTAAAGGCAAAAAGCAAATACGGTAATTATGCCGTTATGGGCAATCACGATTTCGGAACTTACGATCCGGATTTCACTCAGGCAGGCAGAGACAGTAATGTATTGATGATGAATAAACTAATAAGTGCATCGGGATACAAAGTTCTAAATGATGAATATACGAAAGTCAGCATCGGAGATGCCAAAATAGGCCTGATTGGGGTAATCACAATGGGACGTCATCCGAATATGGTTCATGGGGACCTTCGGAAAGCGATCGCCGGACTTGATAGTGTTGATCTTGAAATACTTCTCAGCCACGATCCAAATCAATGGGCAAAGGATGTTACCGGGAAAACAGATATCGGTTTAACGCTTTCCGGCCATACACATGGTATGCAGATGGGCATTCTTACAAAAAAGTTTAAATGGAGCCCCTCTAAATATTTCTATCCACACTGGAATGGACTTTACACAGACGGAAATCAATTTCAATACGTTAATCGCGGACTTGGGGTTCTGGCAATTCCATTCAGGATATGGATGCCTCCTGAAATAACGGTTATAACATTAGTGCCGGAGTAAGACCGTACATCATTTAATCGTTTCATTTACTTCTCAAAATAAGAACGGGTAGCCTTTATGTAGAGCTACCCGTTTTAATTACCAAGTCTAATTACCACCTAACCAATGAGTATCTAACCAGATTGAATAATATTTTTTTTTAAAATACCATGTTTTCACCAATTCTGATTAATAGACAACAATGGAGGTCTTAATATTCCATCAAAATGAATTTAAGGCTATTTTTAACATTTTTTAAGGCAGCCTGCCTATATGAAGTTCTTTCTGATTCTGAGTCAGATTGGCAAATGCCACCATATTATGCATTTCTAAAATATCTTTAGTTTTATTTACGTTCACTATAACAATGGTACCCGGGCCTTTACCAAATTCACCTCTGAAATCATAAAAACCGGCTATTACTGTTAGCTCCCCTGCATGGATTAAATCTTTATATTTTTTACATGCGATGTTTACCTGATAATCAAGATTTTTCTCTATTACAGTGGCATGAACTTTATCAAAATCGGCAGAATTAATATGTTCGTTTATAGTTGGTCTTAAAAAATCCAGTTCATGTTTTATCCCATAAGTTTCAGTTTCAAATCCCTTCAGGTATGCTTTTATTGCTCCACAATCGGAATGTCCCATAAACATTAATAATGGAGTCTTTAAGTGGTAAATACCATAATCAACAGAACCTTCAGTTGATAGTATCTGATTTCCGATATTCTGAATAGAAAAGACTTTATTGGAAGTATCATTCATTAAAGCGTTTAGCGGAACCCTTGAATCGGAACAGGTTACCAGAGTTATATATGGTCGCTGCTCAGTCTTGAAACTTTCGTAGTATTCCTTTTGGTGTGACTTTGTAAACAGATTGTTACCCTCAACTATCTGTGAAATTATTTCTCTGATCTTCATCTGAATAATTTTTAAGTCGTGGTTATGAGAATCATCAAATATTTAATAAAAATCAATAATTATATTTACATTTCCAACTTATTTCTACTTTGACAGATTTAAAAATCAACATGTTTTTGCCCTAAATCCCTAAAGGGAACATGTTGATTTTTCAGCTTTTCTCCCTTTAGGGCCGGGGCAAAAAAGCTGAAAAACAAGAATATCTATAATCTGTTAAAGTGGAATTATCTGAATCATTTACATTTATTCAAAATTATTGATGTTGAAAAGTGAAATTACTCATAATATAAAAGATATAGAATTCAGGGTAATCTATTCCCGGAGAAGGTCTTTAGCGATAAGTATTCTTCCTGATTCAACAGTTATAGTGAGAGTCCCATATCTTACTTCTCAAAAAACCATTAGCAGAATTGTAACAGAAAAATACGATTGGATACTTAAACACCGGGATAATTATAAAGAAAAAGAGAAGAGCAAACTTACCAGGTTATATGTTAATGGAGAGATTCATCTTTTCCGTGGAAATGAATATGTTTTAAATATTGAAAAGTCTAAGAAACCCTTAGTCCGATTTTATTTTGGTACAATTAAAGTCGGATTAAGTAAAACAGACGACCCAAAAGCAATAAAATTTTTATTGTATCAGGGATATAAGAATGAAGCTATGATTGTTTTTCCGGAGATATTAAATACTGTTCTAAAAAAACATGACAATCAAATGTTTAAGCCTTCAGGATTAATTATCAAGACGATGAAAAGACGCTGGGGAAGCTGTTCAAATAAAGGAGTGATAACTTTGAGCACAGAGCTAATTAAACTATCAGATCTTTTTATTGAGTATGTTATTATTCACGAGCTCTGCCATCTCAAACATCATAACCACGGGGTGTATTTTTATAAACTTTTATCAGAACTCTATCCCAATTATAAAGCCGTTAGAAAGGATCTACGGAAATACAGTTTGTTGTAGGGAACAGTCGCGTTTGTTGTAGGGAACAGTCGCGACTGTTCCCTACAACATTTCATATTCCTGACCTTTAGCAGGAATTTCGATGTTTTTATACCCTTCATTCTGGAGTGAAGCGACATATTTTTTCTGCGTTTCATATTCACCATGAACGATAAATGTCTTAGCGATAGCACTCTTGTCCTGGCAAGCAAGAAAACCAATCATTTCCTTATAATCGCCATGGCCACTGAATGACTCAATTTTTTTCACTTCAGCTTTTACTTCATAAACTGTTCCGTGAATGGAAACTTCTTTATCTCCCCTGCCAATTCTTGCTCCCAAAGTTGTCGGTGCACAGTAACCAACAATGAGGACTGTGTTTCTCGGATCTGAAATGTTATTTGCAAGATGGTGTTTTACACGTCCGGCTTCCATCATACCTGAAGCTGAAATAATGATACATGGTTTCTTATGATCATTAAGTCTTTTGGAATCTTCAACTTTTGTGATATAGAATAGATTATCAAAACCAAATGGATCAGGATCCTTTTCCAATACGTCAGCAAAGCTTTTATTGAAACATTCAGGATGCATCCTGAATACAGTAGTTGCGTTAACTGCGAGGGGACTATCAACAAAGACATCCACTCTGGGTAAAACTCCCTTATTGAAAAAGTTATTAAAGGCGTAAACAATCTCTTGTGTCCGGCCTACACTAAAAGCCGGTATAATTAACTTGCCACCTTTATTTACACAAGTATCAACAACTACCTTAAGAAGCTCATCTTCGGCTCTCTTAATATCTTCATGCAGCCTGTCACCATAAGTTGACTCTGTAATAAGAATATCAGCCTGGGGAAAAGGAACAGGATTAGACAGAATCGGGTCGACAGGACGGCCAATATCACCTGTATATGCTATTCTGGTAATCTGGCCATTTTCGAGTATCTGAAGGTTGGCTACTCCACTTCCAAGCATGTGTCCGGTGCTGGTAAATGTTACTTTGATATTATCATCAATTCTGAATTTCATCCCATTTGGCACGCCAATAAAGAGACCCATAACTGCTGTTGCGTCGGCTTGTGTGTAAAGAGGTGTTACAAGGGGCAAACCTTTTTTAGCTCTGCGTTTATTGAATGTAAAAGTATCATGCTCCTGAATAAAAGCTGAATCGGTAAGCATTATAGCACAAAGGTCACGTGTTGCACTAGTACAAACGACAGATCCTCTGAATCCGAGTTTATACATGTAGGGTATGAGACCAGAATGATCAATATGAGCATGAGTCAGAATAATATGGTCTATCTCAGACGGATCGAACATAAGATCCCTGTTCATGCCGTCGGTCGCAAGTCCCTTTCCCTGAAACATTCCACAATCGAGAAGGATTTTTTTTCCTAAGTTTGTAGTAATAAGATGTTTACTTCCGGTTACCTCTCTCGCGGCGCCTATAAATTTTATTTTCATTTAGTTGTTTTTTTTGTAGGATAAAGATAATCAAAAAGATTGGTACTGGGTGCTGGTTGTTGGTTGCTAGTTGCTAGTTTTCAGCTGTCGTCGCCTTAAATATATTGAATATTTTTGAAAATTTGTAATTTAGCTCAGGTTATTCACAGCTCGCTGCTTGAAATATCTCAGTGCTAATTTAATTGTATAAAATTATGAGTGGATATAGGGATTTAGGGATATAGGGATTTAGAGATTTACAGAATTGCTTATGCACTATCAATCAGAGTACATAAAGCTTCACTTAAGTTACCTCAGTTTGAATTATATGAACAGGGAAGTCAGATCAGAAGGTCTACTAAAAGTATAAAAGATACAATTGCAGAGGGCTATGGGAGGAGGAGATACAAAGCTGAATTTATACGATACCTGGTTTATGCACAGGCTTCATGTGATGAGGCGATAGCAACCAGCAACCAGCAACCAGCAACCGCAACTCTTATATCCGCACTCCGATTATCGTAATATCGTCAACCTGATCAATAGATCCCCT
>DATCHE010000034.1:0-3910 GCA_036508535.1 Bacteroidales bacterium
AAATAATATAGCATTCATCACTGGTAAATAATGTAAAGTCTTTATAGTTTTTTATGTTGTCATTAAAAGGTTTCTTGTCGGACGACAAATTAAGAATTGCAAACCGTTTGAAAAGAATTACTTACATTAATTTTTACTCACGGAATTGCAATTTTGTGACTGCAAAAGTAAAAAATTATCTCTTATTTTTTACTTTTTGCAGCAAATTCGACAAAGAAACTCAGTAATGTGCGTCAATCTGAGAGATCAGAAATTATGAATAAAATAATGGCGCAGGTTAGGTTTAATTCTAATTATTGTTTCAGCAGCCTACCTCTTAATGCCTCCATTATGATTATTTGTAACTGAATTCTGGATATTTAAAGCCATATGCCTCCACTTCTCCAATTAATGTCATAATTAAAATTGCATTTGTTCACAAATTATAGTAATTATGCTTCGATTTAACGTGTATTATTGCCACAATACCCATGTATAGCTTTATATGAAATCACCATTCAAATTCCTCGATTCCTATACTAAAGAAGATCGTGAAATCTTCTTCGGTCGCGAAAAAGAGATCAATGAATTATATCATCGCCTTTTTGAAAGCAGAATATTGCTGGTCTATGGGGAATCAGGCACAGGCAAATCATCCCTTATAAAGGGCTTTAAAAGAACGCAACAGGGCAGAAGATCTTAATACCAGGGTTTCAGCCGAAAAATATAATCTTCTGGCCACAAATATTACAGTTCACGATCCGACTAAGGGATTAAGACTTGCAGAATATGCTTTTTCACTCGATTCATCAAATCAGAGTATTCTAAGTAATATCAAGAGAATTTACTCAGATAATATTTTCTATACCTTAATAGCAAAACAGGAAGATGCAATAGCAAAACAGGAAGATGCAATAACATCTGTGGCATTTTCGCCCGATAGTAAGTATATTCTTACCGGGTCAGGTGATGCTACGGCAAAACTGTGGGACTTGAATGGAAACCTGATTAAGGCATATATAGGACATTCCGGCTACGTGACTTCTGTAGCCTTTGCCCCTAATGGCAGATCAATTCTTACAGGTTCAACTGACCGGTCTGCCCGACTCTGGGACTTGAATGGTAAGGTGATCAGGGATTTTACAGGGCATAGCATGGCGATTAATTCTGTCGCTTTTTCGCCGGATGGCAATGAGATACTAACCGGATCATCAGACATGACTGCTCGTCTCTGGGACCTGGAAGGAAATCTAATCCAGGAATTTAAAGGGCATATCTCATCAATAGGTGCTGTTGCTTTTTCAGCTGACGGCCAGCATATTCTTACCGGTTCATCTGATTCGACAGCCAGGCTCTGGAATACTAAAGGAAAACAATTAATAGTCTTAAGCAACCATCTGAATTTTGTTAATACAGTTGCTTTTTCACCAGACGGACAAACAATCCTTACAGGGTCGAGTGATAAAACTGTGAAACTCTGGGGGCTGGATGGAAAATTAATCCGGGTTTTCAGTAGATTTCCGGGAGAGGTAAATGATGTGGTTTTTTCACCCGACGGTAAAAATATTCTTATCGGGGCAAGTGCCGGTTATGCTGCTTTATGGGATCTGAATGGTAATGAAATTATAGAATTCAAGGGTCATAACATACAGGTAAAGGCAGTCGCATTTTCGCCCGATGGTTCTAAAATAGTCACCGGTTCAGGTGATTGTACCGCAAAGCTATGGGAGCTGAAAGATAATCTGAACCGGGTATATAATGGACATACAGGAAGAATTACCGCCATAAAATTCTCTAAAGACGGAAAAGAATTTCTGACGGGTTCTTTAGATAAAACTGCAAGAATCTGGAATATTAATGGAAATTCAATTAAAATATTCAAGGAGCATAAAAATGGTATTAATGATGCTGCAATTTCCCCTGATAGACAAAAGGTACTTACAGCTTCAGACGACGGTACTGCAAAACTCTGGGATACTGAGGGAAACGTGATAAAGGTTTTCTCTGGTCACAAATCAGGAGTTGCCAGCGTCGCATTTTCTCCTGACGGTCTGAAAGTCCTTACAGGATCGCAAGATGCAACTGCCAGGGTTTGGGACATCAATGGGAATACGCTGGCAATTCTCAGGGGACATAACTCAACAGTGAAATCAGTTACATTTTCACCCGATGGTAAAACAATACTGACCGGTTCAAATGATTATTCCGCCAGGTTATGGGACCTGAATGGTAATCTGTTAACTGCTCTCAATGGGCAATCAAGTACTATCAATTCTGTAGCCTTCTCACCCGACGGGTTAAGCTTTCTGACCGGATCATTTGGTTCAGATCCGTCTGCCAGGCTATGGGATCTGCATGGAAAATTATTGAAAGTTTTTAATGGACATACAACTTCAATATTCTCAGTTGCTTTCTCACCTGATGGTAAAAAAATTCTGACCGGTTCAGCCGACCAGACAGCTATTCTCTGGAACATCAATGGAAGTATTGACCAGATATTTTCAGGGTATAAATCATATGTGACAAGCGTAGCATTTTCACCTGACGGACAGAGTATTCTGATAGGAATGGACGATGGCAGCATTAGATTCTACCCTGTAAAAATGTCATATAATAATTATTACAAATCAGATGAGTATGAAAAGCTTACTTCATTTGATAAACTTCAATATAACATTACTGATATCAAGAATATAAGAAGTTCTGATAATGAGAAAGAACTTATGCAGTCTTCGGAATATTATATAAATGAAGCTATACAGAGCGTATCGGGTGAGAAAAGTAAATATTTAAATTATGCAGTAGAATTATATAACAAATTGTTAAAAGAAAATCCGGAAAAAAAGGAATATCTGTTCAACCTTTTGAGAGCAAGTGTTTATGATTATAAAGCTAATCCAACTGATCAGAAAAAGAATGAGATTGAAAAAATAAATGATAAAGTTCTGAACTTTAAATCAATAGACGATCTTACTCTTGCATGTTATACATATTGTTTAATTTGTGCAAAGAATGATTCTTCTGTGGTCCGGCTGGGAATCCCCGACTGCTTTCTCCGGATTTGCGATAGATTAATCGCTGATCCTGACCTTCCGGAAGCACAGAGAAAAGATATAAGCAGATGGTGTTCCTATCTCTCATCCGATTGTATCCAGAAAAAAGAATTCTCACTGTCTCTCAAGGTGATTCTGACAGCACAACTTTCAGACAGTACAAACAAAGAGATCCATTTTTTACTTCCCTTAGCATATATATTTAACAATCAGTATGATAGAGCTGAAGTAATAATTAATGAATATAAAAACAAATCACTGACCGGTATAGATAACTTTAAGACGTACAAGGAGGTTTACAGATACCTTGTCAATTTACTTGAAGACAGGGCCATAACTCATCCCGATCTTGCAAAAGCAAAAGAATTGTTGAATAAATAGACGATTTAACAAACTAAAAACACCGCTATGAAAGACCATGCGCCAAAGACATTAATAGAACTGAAAGCCATCCGTAAACCAATCCGCAATGCTAATATTGAGCTGAAACAAAAATTGTCATCTCTCGATAAACTTGCACTCTGGATCACCAAACATGTTGGTACCATGGGGTTCTTTTTTTTAATCTTCTTATGGACAGTAGTCTGGCTTGGGTGGAACTCTTTGGCGCCTGAAGCGGTACGCTTCGATCCCTTCCCTGCCTTTGTACTATGGCTCTTTATCTCCAATATGATTCAGATATTCCTGATGCCGCTGATTATGATCGGTCAGAACCTGCAGAGCGATCACGCCGAAGTACGCGCTGAAGCAGATTTTGAAGTGAATACAAAAGCCGAGCGTGAAATTGAAACAATACTTATGCACTTAGAAAACCAGAATAAAATTATACTGAAAATATTGGAAAAGCTGGAAAAGAAATGAATTTTATAATCATCTGA
>DATCHE010000035.1:0-3748 GCA_036508535.1 Bacteroidales bacterium
CGTGAAGTTGATTACAATACATAAAGTAAAATAATTTCTGATGCTAATACACCTTTTTTAGTATAATGTTTAATTGAAAAGCCCCTTGCCTATATTTCAGCAAGGGGCTCTTTATTATCTATAGTGATTGGTTATCCAACAATAAAATAGTGCATTTATAGTTTGACATTCCCTATTGGCTGAACTTAAATGTTGAATTATATTACTAATTTCCGAAATCACTGCATATTTGCTTTCTGGTAACATCGGTTGTTTTTGAACTCTTATTATACTGTATAAAATGTATTAGCGGGGTTTAATAACAATGGTACAGTTAGTAATAGATCCATTCTCTTTAAGATGTTATCGTTTGCTTCGAAATAGTTACTTTTAAATTATTCCAAGGTTTTGTAACTTATTGGATACTAACTAAGTGATTTGAGCTATAGTATTTTATATATTGTTAAAAATTTTGAATATATATATTTTGAGCGCGAAGCCACTATATAAAGACTCCCCCCGTCTGTTTCAATGGGGAAAGACCCCAGGGGCCTGCCACACCACAGGAATAAATTTTCTCTGGAATATTTCCGAACACAATGAGATGCCAAATAGCAATTTAAACGATGCTATCGCAAGAGGAGCAAGATCCAAACGTTGCTGCGCCTTAGTGTTCGGCCCGAATGGGCCGCTTTATATAATATGTAATAACAACGGAACCCGGCCCGGAAAGTTCGTGTATTTTAAAAACCTTACAAACTCTAATTTTTATGACTTAATGACCAAATCAAAATAACCTGTTTCCATCTGGCAAACCAAATACCTAAAAGAGTGTAATTATCAATCAGCTAAATAAAGTCGACATGAGTAATCCTCGTTATACATTCTTTTAAATCGTGGTACTGCCGGAATTTTAAAAGAAATGAAAAGGCAAGTAATTGGTTGAATAATCTTTACCGGTGAACAAGGGAGCTTCTTCGGGAGTTCCCTTACCTTTTTAAAATTACCATTTTAAAGTGATGATTATCCCTTAATGGGCTATAATGTAGAATGGTCATCACCCCTACTCCTTAGGCAAGAGTAAAATGGTTTTATAATAGCAACCTGACTTATGTTGGGTTGCTATTTTTGTGCGCCCAGCATGGGCGGTAACTATAGGGTGAAAGACCCGAACACGCTCGATAGTAGGAAGTGTTAGCCAAGAGCAAGGGTGTCGTGGGTGACTACGAATCTGAAGGAAGCTGGCGGCAAAATCTCGACCTGACGAACAGGAATTGCATATTAAGGCTTATAAAGGGTGGACGAGCTTGCAAAACAAAGCAAAGTCCCATACTATCCGAACCCTTTTGAGTAAATGCAACAGGCACATGAGATGAAAGTTATCGTTCTTACCTGGGGAGACCTGACCGATAGGATGAAGATGTTCGAATACAGAATCAGCAACCCGCGTAGTGATGCGTGATTGAACGATCAGGAGTCAGCAGAAGCCATAGTACTGAGGTTGATAAATATCCCGAAGGAAGGGCTGAACGTAGAGAAGTTTTTAAATTTTGTATTACTCATGGACAAAACACAGAAAGCAGCCAATCCGCTCAATGCGGACTACCAGCAGGAAGTAGGGATGGAATCCCGAGGGAAAGCAGGAGAGCAGAGTTATGTCAAGGCGGATACAGAAGGAGAAGACAAGAGTAGTTTGAACACCAAGTATTTGCTGGAAACGATTCTTGAAAAGGGCAACCTGAACGACGCATACAAGCGGGTAAAGAAGAATGGGGGCAGCCATGGGATTGATAAGATGAAGACGGATGAACTTCTGGCTTTCTTACAAGAGCAAGGACAAACACTTAGGCAAAGTATTTTGGAAGGTAATTACAAACCACAACCGGTACGCAGGGTAGAAATACCCAAGCCGGATGGGGGCGTAAGATTGCTGGGTATACCAACGGTTATAGACCGGATGATACAACAGGCGATAGCCCAAGTATTAACACCCATTTTCGAGAAAGAATTTTCCGATCACAGCTATGGCTTTCGGCCTAATCGAAGTGCACATCATGCCATTTTACAGGCACAGGTATACATGAACGAAGGGTACAAAACTGTAGTGGACATTGATCTGGAAAAATTCTTTGACAGGGTAAATCACGATAAGCTTATGTACCTTCTATCTAAACGGATAGAGGATAAACGCTTATTGAAACTTATTCGTTCATATCTTGAATCTGGGATAATGATTGGAGGGATATTTAGCCAATCGGTTGAAGGCACACCGCAAGGTGGACCACTAAGCCCGTTACTATCGAATGTCATGTTGCACGAACTGGACAAAGAACTGGAAAAGCGAGGACACCGCTTCTGTCGTTATGCTGATGATTGTAACATATACGTCAAAAGCAAGAAATCAGGCGCTAGGGTGATGGCAAGCATAGGAAAGTTCATTGAAGAGAAACTGAAACTAAAGGTCAACCAGTCAAAGAGTGCTGTTGATAGTCCAACAAAGCGGAAGTTCTTAGGATTTAGTTTTTATTATGCCAAAGGTGGGATTAAGGTGAAAATACATCGCAAATCACTGGAGAGAATAAAAGCTAAAGTTAGAACCTACACTAAGCGTAGTAATGGATGGAGCATTGAATCGAGACTTGATAAGCTGTCCAGCTTAATTAACGGCTGGGTCAATTATTTCAAGATTGCAGATATGCATCAACATTGTAAAACGCTTGACAAATGGATGCGAAGAAGGTTACGAATGTGTTTTTGGAAGCAATGGAAGAAAATAAAATGCCGACGGGACAATCTGGTCAGGTTAGGTATTAATTATTTCAAAGCATGGGAATTTGCTAATACAAGAAAAGGCTATTGGAGAACATCCAACAGCCCTATTTTAGATTGCACTCTTACCAACAAATACTTTAAGGAGCTTGGCTTACTTTGTTTTACCGAAGTTTATAACAATACTCTAAATCTACGAACCGCCGTATGCCGATCGGCACGTACGGTGGTGTGAGAGGACAGCAGGTAAATTAATTACCTGCTTCCTACTCGATTTGGAATATTTCTTTAATATATTATATTTCTAAAATAAGATAAATGATAAGTAAAATTGAAATTAGAGTAATCAGTAAAAAACTTATCTTTGATAATATTTCACTTCAGTTATTTTTATAAAAAACTTAGGATTACTTCAATGGATGCTTCAGGAAAAATTGAAATAGTAAAAGGAGATATAACAAAAATTAGCGCAGATGCTATTGTAAATGCTGCAAATTCATTATTGATGGGTGGCGGTGGAGTTGACGGAGCTATACATCATGTTGGAGGACCAACTATTCTGGAACAGTGCAAGAGAATCATTGCTAAGTATGGCTATTGTAAAGTGGGTAAAGCCGTAATAACTACTGCAGGAAACTTACCTGCTAAATTCGTTATTCATACTGTGGGTCCTGTTTGGGCAGGGGGGCATGAATGTGAAGAAATAAAACTGGCGAATTGCTATAAGAATTCATTACAACTTGCAGTTGAACATGATGTTAAGATAATTGCATTCCCTGGTATCAGCACAGGTGTTTATGGATATCCAAAAGACATTGCTGCTCGAATTTCCATCGATACAATTGTTGATTTTTTAAATACTGATTCATCTATTGAAAAAGTTTATCTAGTATGTTTTGACGATGATAATTTCGAATTTGCTTCAAAACATTATAATGAGAAACTTAAGTCTTTGCAATCATAAACAAGCCTTATCGTCTTCTGTAAAACAAACAGCCAT
>DATCHE010000036.1:0-36472 GCA_036508535.1 Bacteroidales bacterium
CTGAACAGCCTGATGGAACTCGTTCTCACCAGGATTTTTGGCCTTTATCATGGCCATGAATTGTTGAACTCTTGGATCCATAATTTTCGGTTTAAGTTTAAAGATTAATGGAGGCATAAAATTAGAAAAACTAAAGGAATAATCCTTCATTTTACTTTGTAATATCTGTGGGAGACGGTAATCGGTAATCAGTAATCGGTAATCAGTAATCAGTAATCAGTAAACGGTAATCGGTAACCGGTAAATGTTGCTTGTTGCTAGTTGCTGTGGTTGCTCGTTGAAAACAATCCTAACCAGCAACTGTTTTAAACAAAAAAAAGAGTTCTTCCCAGACTCACACGACTGTTTACATATTACCGAAAGCTACCGATTACCGATCACCGATTACTGATTACAATTACTACTTACTACATTCTTCCTACTTCTTAAACAGCCCTGTACATATTCCCCGGTGAGCACTTCAATAAACCTTTAAACTCCATCTGAAGAAGCATTGATGATAATTTATATACGGGGATTTCCAGTGAACGGCAAATTGTATCAATACTCAGTTCTCCCTGCTTTAAGAGTAATTCAAAGATTACTTTTTCAGATTCATCAAGGTCTGAAAACAAAGTTCTCTGTATTGGTGGTTTGGTCTTTTCAGGTTTCCAGTTTAGAAAGTATTCAATATCGTCAGAACACTCTGCCAGGAAAGCCTTATTATTTCTGATAAGGCTGTTGCAGCCGGACGACCATTGGTCTTCAGGTCTTCCCGGAACAGCAAATACATCGCGGTTATATGAATTTGCAATATCGGCAGTGATGAGTGCACCACCCTTGGTTCCCGATTCCACCACTAGAGTTGCATCGGATAACCCTGCTATTATCCGGTTTCTTTTTATGAAATTATTGCGCTCCGGCAGAGCATCTGAAAGAAAGTCAGTTATTAATCCACCGTTTTTAATCATTGTTTTTGCAGTCGAAGCGTGCATTGATGGGTAGGTTGTCTTAAAGCCGTGAGCTAAAACTCCTATTGTTTGCAGATTTCTGGCAAGTGCAGACTTGTGGGCTGCTATATCTATACCATAAGCTAAACCGCTTACAATTATAAGATCGGGATGTCCTATAGCCAGTCCTCCAATAATCTTATCGCATAATTCCCTTCCCCGGGTTGTTGCATTACGTGTACCCACCACACTCAAAATCTTTGCGCTGTCGAGGTTGCTGGTTCCCATATAGAAAAAGACTACCGGAGAATCATCGCATTGGCGTAGCCTGAACGGATAATCGTTATCGAGATAGAAGTATGTCCGGATGTTGTTTTTAGTGACATATTCAGCTTCTTTTTCTGCACTATCGAGATACGATCTGTCGCTGATATATTTAGCGATACCCGAGCCTATTCCGGGTATTTTAATTAGATTTCCGTAGGGTTCACGAAAAATAGCTTCCACGCTTCCGAAGTGCGAAACAAGTTTTCGCGCATTAATGTCACCAATGCGCGGAATAAGACCTAAAGCAATTTTATGCTTAAGTGATACTTCTGACATAGCACAAGAAATTTGAGACATGTAAATATAGAAAATCAGATACGTAATTCAAAAATAATAGAGACGCAATGTGATAAAAAACGTAGAGACGCAATGCATTGCGTCTCTACGTTTTTTATCAGGAAATTAACCCCCCTTCAGGGGGGCAGAGGGGCAAAAAATGAGGTGCAGGGGGCAGTCGAGGGAATTTAAATAACCCCCATATCCAGCATTGAATTAGCGACTTTCAGGAATCCGGCAATATTTGCACCTTTCACATAATCGACATAGCCATCTTCCCTTTTGCCATGCTTAACACATTGGCCATGTATATTTTTCATGATCTCGTGGAGTCGGTCATCGACTTCCTGGCTGCCCCAGCGGAGCTTCATTGAGTTCTGGGTCATTTCAAGTCCCGATGTTGCAACACCGCCGGCATTAACTGCTTTACCGGGAGCAAACAGAATTTTATTTTTGTGAAATTCTTCAACCGCTTCAGGAGTACATCCCATATTAGATACCTCAGCAACAAGCATAACACCGTTGCTGATTAGTTTTTTTGCATCCTCACCCGTAAGTTCATTCTGGGTTGCACAAGGCAGGGCAATGTCAACTTTAACATCCCATGGGCGTTTCCCTTCATGAAATTCCACACCTTCGAATGTATATGAATAAGGTTTAACAATATCTTCATTCGAAGCACGAAGTTCAAGCATATAATCAATTTTCTTACCGGATATTCCTTCAGGATCGTAAACATAACCATCAGGACCTGAGATAGTAACAACCTTGCCACCTAGTTCTGTTGCTTTCAAAGCAGCTCCCCAGGCTACGTTACCAAATCCTGATATTGAAATAGTTTTCCCCTTTAATGTTTCCTTTTTCGTAGCCAGCATTTCTTTGGCAAAATATATACCTCCAAAACCAGTAGCTTCCGGACGAATGAGTGAACCGCCCCAGTTGCTTCCTTTGCCGGTAAGAACACCCGTATGATCACCCTTTAATCTTTTATACATCCCATACAGGTATCCTATTTCACGTCCTCCAACTCCTATATCACCTGCAGGAACATCCGTTTCTGGTCCAATATACTTCCATAATTCAAGCATAAACGATTGACAGAACCTCATTACTTCAGCATTTGATTTTCCTTTTGGATCAAAATCTGATCCGCCTTTTGCTCCACCCATTGGAAGAGTGGTAAGCGCGTTCTTAAAGATCTGCTCAAATCCGAGAAATTTAAGGATTGAAAGATTTACGCTTGGGTGTAACCGAAGGCCTCCTTTATATGGACCAATTGCATTATTGAATTGGATGCGGTATCCAAGATTTACTTTTACATTTCCTTCATCATCTACCCAGGGAACTTTAAATGTGATGGCGCGATCAGGTTCAATTAGTCGTTCCACAATATTGGCGGATTCAAATTGTGGGTTTTCATTGTAAACTTCTTCAATTGATTCCAGAACCTCTCTTACGGCTTGTAAATACTCAACCTCTCCGGGATGTTTCTTTTCGAGGTTGTTCATGATTTTATCTACGTTCATATTTTTGATTTTAATTATTAACCGATCCTTTAAAATAAACTCCTCAAAGTTGAGATTGTTAAAAATAATTAATAATGATAAAACTCATGTTGTCAGATGATAACCTTCACAATGGCGGTGCAAATTGTTTCAGAGATTTTATAACTTTTTCTCTTTCCCTTCTCGACAGGGCGCTGATATATATTGCAGGATACTTTGCAACGCCTTCCTTATACTGCTGATAGAGGGTTATGCTTTGAATAAGACCTAAAAAGCGGGATTCAGTTTTAAATCCTGAAAATGTTTTTTTATTTATTTCAACTGAATTTTTTTTGCCTCCAAAAATCCCCGATTCAAAATATCTGAAAATTATACAATCACCTTCATCAGAAAAATATACGAATTGATATTTGCGGATCCATGGTAGAAAAACAATAATAAGATAAACTATTATCAGCATTATAGTCCATGAAGTCTCACTCATTCCAAGCAAGGGATATTTTATGAGCCTTTCAAAATAGGTCAGAGCAAAGTATCCAAGTATGAGAATGGAGGCTCCAAACAAAGTAAGTCTTTGAATTTTAATAGTAAGGCTGTTGTCAAAGGTCATGGATGAATAATTTATGTAAAATTAGTCTTTTTTTATAAGAGATACTTCTCGCCTGCTAATTTTTAGCCCCCTGCCCCCTAAAGGGGGTTCTAAATCAGGATTTTAACATGCAATGTGATTTTACTCTGGATTCAAGATACTTAGCCCCCCTTTAGGGGGGTTGGGGGGCAAAAAATAAGGGATGAAATAGGGTTTTTCCTTATCTCTTTGTTTTAAAGAATTTAATCAGTAATTCTTTGCACTCTTCTTCCAGTACTCCTGATTTGACTTTCGTTTTTGAGTGCAGGAGCGAACCAGATATTGAACTGAATCCTTTCTTTTCATCTCCTGCTCCATAGACTAAAGCAGGTGCCTGGCTCCAGCCGATAGCTCCTGCGCACATTGCGCATGGTTCAAGAGTAACATAAATCGTACAAGCTGTAAGATATTTGCCTCCAAGCCAGTTTGTGGCGGCCGTAATTGCCTGCATTTCAGCATGTGCTGTAGGATCTTTTAATGTTTCAGTAAGATTATGAGCACGTGCGATTATAACATCATTACAAACCACCACAGCTCCAATCGGAACTTCCTGTCTGTCAAAAGCTTTTTTCGCTTCAGCGAGGGCAACTCTCATGTAGTGTTCTTCTTTGTTCCCGACCATAACCTTTAGATTTGAACTCTAAAAGTAGAAAGAATATTGGAATTTATCTTTCTGGCTGCAATCTGATATTTTTCTTATTTTTGTTGAAATTAAAAGAAGGAAAATGTACAGAACACACACATGCGGCGAGTTGAACATGGAATTTACCGGGAAGTCGGTTATTCTGTGTGGTTGGGTTCAGAAATCGAGAGATCTGGGAGGAATGACTTTTGTTGACCTTCGCGACCGATACGGTCTGACTCAGCTGGTATTTAACATGGAAACAAACTCAGGTCTGTGTGAAAAAGCCCGAAAACTTGGACGTGAGTTTGTTATTCAGGCCAAAGGGAAAGTAAGGGAACGAAGTAATAAAAATCTAAAAATTTCGACTGGCGATATTGAAATAGATGTCGTTGAACTTAATATTCTTAACAAGAGTGAAATTCCCCCATTTACAATAGAAGAAGATACTGACGGAGGAGAGGAGTTAAGAATGAAATATCGCTATCTGGATCTGCGGAGAACATCGGTTAAAAACAACATTATTCTTCGTCACCGATTCGCACAGGAAGTGCGGAAGTACATGGATTCTATAGGGTTTGTTGAGGTTGAAACGCCGGTACTTATAAAATCAACTCCCGAGGGTGCACGCGATTTTGTGGTTCCTTCAAGGATGCATCCGGGTACATTTTATGCGCTGCCGCAATCGCCACAAACTTTGAAACAATTGTTGATGGTAGCCGGGTTTGATAAGTATTTTCAGATAGTTAAATGCTTCAGGGACGAAGACCTGAGGGCCGACAGGCAGCCTGAGTTTTCACAGATAGATTGTGAGATGTCGTTTGTTGAAAGAGATGATATTCTGGAAACATTTGAGGGACTGGCAAAATATCTTTTTAAACAGATAAAGGGTATTGAATTCAATGAACCATTTTTAAGAATGCCTTATAGTGAAGCAATGGAATTTTATGGATCAGATAAGCCTGACCTTCGTTTTGGAATGAAATTCAAGGAAATGACTTCTATTGTTAAAGGACATGATTTTGCGGTTTTTGACTCTTCTGAATATGTTGGAGCAATTTGTGCCCTGGGGTGTTCAGAGTATACAAGAAAACAAATTGATGAACTGACTGAGTTTGTAAGGAAACCTCAGATAGGAGCAAAAGGGCTGGTTTACTTAAGATATAATTCTGACGGAACCCTTAAGTCGTCAGTTGATAAGTTCTATTCGCCTAAGGAGCTGGAGAAATGGGTTGATGCGGTGGATGCAAAAACAGGTGACCTTATTCTGATCCTGTCCGGCGATAAGAAGAAAACATTAACTGCTCTTTCAGAATTACGACTTGAAATGGGTACCAGATTAGGATTAAGGATGAAAGACAGGTTTGTTCCATTATGGGTAGTTGATTTTCCGCTTCTCGAATGGGATGAAGAGTCAAAAAGATTTTATGCAATGCATCACCCTTTCACATCTCCTATCCCGGAAGATTTACATTTGATGGAAACCGAGCCGGGGAAGGTCAGGGCAAATGCGTATGATCTTGTAATCAATGGTGTAGAGATCGGCGGCGGTTCTATAAGAATTCATGAGGCAGATGTACAGAAACTTATGTTCAAAGTTCTCGGATTCAGCGATGAAGCGGCAACTGAGCAATTTGGATTTCTGCTTAACGCCTTCAAGTTCGGAGCTCCGCCACATGGAGGAGTTGCTTTCGGATTCGACAGGTGGGTAGCTATGTTCGGAGGACAGGATTCAATCAGGGATTTTATTGCATTTCCAAAGAATAACTCAGGCAGGGATGTAATGCTCGATACTCCTTCTACAATTTCCAATCAGCAACTTCTCGAATTGATGATAGATATAAAAAAAATAAAATAAATCTGATTCCTATTTTTTATCAGAAGCGCCTTTAAGACGAATCAGAATGACTCCGTTTGCACCTCTTGATCCATAAATACCAGCCGATGCTCCTTTAAGTACTTCAATGGAATTAACCTCGGAAGGAGAAACAAACTCGATTGAGGGTACAATAACACCGTCAACAACAAAAAGTGGTTCAGTGCTTAGCATAAAAGAGGAAGCCCCCTGAATTCGGATACTTTTTCCGTTTACCTGTACGCCTGGAATCTTTCCGGATAACATTTCATAGATATCTGAATATGATTGATTTTTCATATTCCCCATATTTAGTGAATTTACCTGCGTAGTCAGATTCTTTTTATCAACTGAACCATATCCCACATTTACAGTCTCCTCGGGCACAGATTCAGAAGGATTTGTCTTTTGTGAGGAAGTCTGATCGCTAAGGGTAAAATCGATAGTAGTACGTCCTTCAATAAGCTCTTCTTTTAAAGAATTTTTTATGGAGAAGACAGTAATCAGTTGGGCATCAGGTCGAACCTTTATCTTGTAAAACCCTTTGCTGTTAGTAGAGCTATTCGTAGTCTCCTTATCAATTAGTATTATAGCGCCTTCAACAGGCTTCTTGCTAGCATCCGTAACAAACCCGGAAATTGTTAACTTCTTTTTTGAAACGGGATTGGCCTTTTGCCCTAATGCAAAAGATGACAGCAACGCTGATAAAAGAAAAATAAATAAAATCCTGTATCTCATCTTTTTAAATATTAATTTTCTGCAAGTTAAGCTGATAATGGGTAAAGAACAAATTTTTAACAAATTATAACTGATCCAAAAAGAGTTGCCGAGGTGCTTCTTTCTATATAGACTTTCACATATTCGCCTTTAGTCAGAGTCCCCTTGGGAAATACCACTACTTTATTCTGAGATGTCCGTCCGTACATATGTTCAGAGGATCTTTTCGACGCCCCTTCGATAAGAATCTCAAAAACTTTTCCGATATCATTTCTTTTAGATTTTGCTGAAAGTTTGCCCTGAAGTGCTATCATCTCACTTAATCTCTCTGATTTTATGTTCTCCGCGACATCGTCTTTATATTTTCTTGCAGCCTTTGTACCAGGTCTTTCACTATACTTGAACATATAAGCAAAATCAAAATTTACCCATTCCATGAGAGATAATGATTCCTTGTGATCCTCTTCTGTTTCGGTGCAAAAGCCTGTAATCATATCAGTAGAGAGAGCACAATCAGGAATAGTCTTACGTATTGTATCAACCCGATCCATATACCATTCTCTCGAGTATTCACGATTCATAAGTTTAAGAATGCGACTGCTGCCGCTCTGTGCCGGAAGATGGATATGTTTACATATATTTTCATGCCGTGCTATTGTTTGTAAGAGATCATCTGAAATGTCTTTCGGATGAGATGTAGAAAACCTTATACGCATTAAGGGATTCTCAATGGCAACATTTTCAAGGAGTTCAGGAAAGTTAAAAATCGTGTTACTTTCAATCCATTTATAAGAATCAACATTTTGTCCAAGCAGGGTTACCTCTTTGTAACCTTTCTCAAAAAGCTCTCTTACTTCCCTCTTAATTGATTCTGGATTTCGGCTTCTTTCTGCCCCTCGTACGTATGGAACAACACAGTAAGAACACATGTTATTACAACCTCTCATTATTGAAACAAAAGATGACACACCGTTTTTATCCATTCTGACAGGAGATATATCAGCATATGTTTCCTCCCTTGAGAGGAGAACATTAACCGCTTTATGACCAGACTCGGCTTCGGCTACCAAAAGAGGAAGCTCCCTGTATGCATCAGGACCAACAACAATATCAACAAGCTGGTCTGTTTCAATCAGTTTCTCTTTCAGCCGTTCAGCCATACATCCGATTATTCCTACTTTCAGATCTTTCCTTCGTTTTTTCAGATAACTTATTGCTTTCAGGCGTCCCCAGATACGTTGTTCTGCATTATCGCGGATTGAACAAGTATTTATCAGAATTAATTCAGCATCGTTTATAACATCAGTTGACACGTAGCCAGCTTCAGTAAGAATCGATACAACAACCTCACTGTCTGCAACATTCATCTGGCAACCGTACGTTTCTATGTATACTTTTTTGGTCATTTACCTCTGGTTAATTATAAAATGGCGCAACGGCACAATGGCGCAACGGCTCAATGGAAAATTCAGTTCTTTTCTTTACACCCTTGCGCCTTTGTGCCTTTGAGCCCTTGAGCCTTTATTCATTTTCCGCACAAATCTATGAACTATGAATGAGGTATGAAAGAATTATTTAAATTTGCATTGAGAAAACTAATCTTTATTATATGTCAGGTCATAGTAAATGGTCAACCATTAAAAGGAAAAAAGGTGCTATAGATGCCAAAAGAGGAAAGAAATTTACCAAAATTATAAAAGAGATAATAATTGCTGCAAAAGAAGGAGGCAGCGATCCGGAATCCAATGCAAGGCTACGGCTTGCTGTCCAGAATGCAAAGGGTGCCAATATGCCCAAAGATAACATTGAAAGGGCAATCAAGAAGGCAAGTGCAGCAGATGCGGAGAGTTTTACTGAGACCACATTCGAAGGTTATGCACCATGCGGTGTTGCCGTATTTGTTGAGTGTCTTACAGATAACAACAACAGAACAGTGGCTTCTGTGAGGGCAGCATTCAATAAACATGGAGGAAACCTGGGTACGAACGGATCACTAAGCTTCATCTTCGACCGGAAGGGCATTTTTACTCTGAAAAACGAGGGATTATCGCTTGAAGATGTAGAACTTGAGATGATTGATGCCGGCGCTGAAGATTTTGATGTAGATGGAGACAGGATTACTGTTACATGCGCTATGGAGGATTTTGGAAGTGTAAACAGGAAACTTAATCAACTTGGCATTGAACCTGAAGAAGCCGGACTCAAAAGAATTCCAAATGATACCAAAAAACTTGATCTTGACTCTGCAAGAAAAGTACTTAAACTAGTAGATATTCTTGAAGATGATGATGATATTCAGTTTGTATATCATAATCTTGAGATGACCGACGAGCTGGCAGCTGAGCTGGGATAGAATTCCTTACATAGATTAAAAACCTTTTTCTTATGCAAAGAATGATTCCTGTTTTCTTTATTCTTTTTCTTTTATTCTCTTGCAAAAAAAGCGAAAGTGATTTTGTTTGGGAAAAATCGTATGGAAAGGGGCAGGCTTTATTTATTCAAGCTTCATCTGACTCCGGTTTTATAGCTTGCGGAGAACTTAACGGCAACCCATATTTCGTAAGGCTAAATAAAAGCAGAAGTTTAATTGTTGACTTTAAAGCAGATAAGCCCGGACTATTCAGTTCTGCATGGTTCGATAGTACCGGTTATATAATTGGCGGAAATTCCGAAGGAAAAATGTTGTTAATGGGCTATAGCCCGGAAGGAGATGTATTATGGGAAACATTGGTGGATGGAGGGTTTAAGATTGATTATACAAATTTGTTTTACACCGGGAATGGCAGTTTTCTGGCAATTGGAACAGCTAGTCCCGATTCTTCTGCATCAGGGGCTACCGGGCTCCTCTTTGTAAGGTTCGATAAAACGGGACATATAACTCTTCAAAACAAAATTGCAGAAACTACTTTTGTCTCGGCCAATGAGGCAGTTGTTGATAATGATGGTAATATATTTCTGGCTCTAACCAGAAAAACAAACTCCGCAAACCCAAAAGCAAGTGTTGCAAAATATAATTATTCTTTTCAGAAGTTATGGGAGACGGAACTTTATAATAATCCAGAGTTTGGAGCTGGCAGTCTTGCAATTAAATCCGATGGTTCGGGGAATCTCTACATTGGGGGAAAGACAGAAGCAGCAACAAAAGATGGAAAATTGAATAATTCATTTATTGCTTCCCTCACAAATAGCGGATCGATAAGATGGAAGAAATACTTTGAAATTTCTAATATTGGGTTATCTCTTATTTTTGATTACTCAGGAAATCTGATGATGATGAATAAGAATTGCTTCATTATCAATATCGCGCAGCTTTCTGATGGAAGCGATATTGGAAGGCTACAGATGTTTAGCGAGTGCGTTTCAGCTAATACTGATGCCTATGGATCAGATCTTGGTATTAATTATGATAATAATATTTATGTAGCGGGTTCCCTTGGAGGCAATTTTTTCCTGGCCTTAAAATCTCATCTGTAGCAACCTTCGGCTCAGAAAAATAATAAATTAGAGAATTGTATTTTTATTGTGTCAGCGAAATGCTAATTTTGCACCATGATTAGAAAACTTATTTTAATACTAATTATTCTGGGTTTTTCCACCGGAATTTCCCATACACAGTCTTTTGTCAAAACAACAGAACTTTTCAGAAAAACTGATGTTAATAATAGTGGGGGTAGTCTTAACATAATTCAGGATCCAGCTCTGGACACGCTGTTAAGCAGATATATACTTGCCAATAGAAATCTGAGAGAGAAGTATACTTATGCCGGAATGTACGGATGGAGGATTCAAATCTTCAATAGTTCAACAAGGAATGCCCGTGAAGAATCGGCTAAAGTAAAAGCTGAATTCATGACGAAGTTCCCAGACCTGGAAATAACCTCCGATATTATATTTGAAAATCCAGGATATTTCAAAGTCAGGGTAGGTGACTTCAGATCAAAAACCGAAGCCACGAAGTTGTTTTTATTAATCAGTAAGGAGTTTCCTGATGCATATATAGTGCCAGATTTCATAAAATTCCCCGAACTGAATATTAAATAATTATGAGCGATAATATCAAACACGAATGCGGCATTGCAATGTTAAGATTGCGTAAGCCGATGGAATTTTACATTGAAAAATACGGTACCTGGAGCTATGGATTGCAGAAGATGTACCTGATGATGGAAAAGCAACATAACAGGGGACAGGATGGCGCCGGTATTGCAGGAATAAAACTGGAAGTTCCACCGGGGAACAGGTATATTTTCAGACAGAGATCAAACCAGGCCAACCCGATAAAAGAGATTTTCGGACTTATCTATGAAGATATCGATGATTTGACCCGCTCCAACAAGGAAGATTTCAAAAATCCGGCATTTATTAAGGAAAACGTACCTTTCGCCTGTGATATTTATCTGGGTCACGTGCGCTACGGAACATACGGCAATTATAATATCGATTACGTCCACCCTGTAAGCCGCGAAAATAACTGGCGGTCAAAAAACCTTGTTATGGCCGGCAACTTCAACCTTACAAATGTAGGAGAAGTATTCAGCAGTCTTGTCGAGCTTGGACAAACACCTGTCGATTTTTCGGATACGGTTACTATTCTTGAAAATGTAGGACATCGTCTTGATGAGGAAAATGAGCGATTGTTTCGCAAATTCAAAGATGAAGGTTATTCGAAAAAAGAGATATCCCCGCTAATTGAAAAAAATCTTGATGTAACTTCAATTCTTACAAAAGCAAGCCGTAACTGGGATGGCGGGTATGCAATGGCAGGTATGGTTGGCCATGGTGATGCATTCGTGATGAGAGATCCTGCTGGAATAAGACCGGCGTACTATTATATTGACGATGAGGTGGTTGTGGTTGCATCAGAAAGACCGGTGATTCAGACAATTTTTAATGTAAGAACTGATAACGTAATGGAACTGCCGTCTGCCTGCGCGCTAATTGTTAAGGCAACAGGCGAAGCCACAATTGAAAAAATAAGAGAAGAAACGGAACAAAGAAAATGCTCATTTGAAAGAATTTATTTCTCAAGAGGGACCGATAAGTCTATTTACAAAGAGAGAAAGAAACTTGGAGAACTACTTACTGATCCGGTTCTGAAAGCTGTAGATTATGACCTCGACCATACAGTTTTTTCTTATATCCCCAATACAGCAGAAACTGCATTTTATGGTCTGATAAAGGGTGTGGAAAATTACCTCAACCAGGTAAAAATTGATCATATTTTAAGCAGGGGTAAATACCTTACCAGAGATGAACTTGAGAAAATTATTCAGCAGCGGCCAAGGATTGAAAAAATAGCTGTCAAGGATGCAAAACTGAGAACCTTTATTACTGAAGATAAGGGCCGCGATGATCTTGTCGGACATATTTACGATGTTACTTATGGAGTTATAAGACGAGGCATAGACAATCTTGTCGTTATCGATGACTCAATTGTGAGAGGGACTACGTTAAAGAAAAGCATAATACGGATTCTCGATAAACTGGACCCGAAAAGAATTATCGTAGTATCTTCATCCCCGCAACTACGATACCCCGATTGTTATGGAATAGATATGGCAAAACTTGGTGACTTTATAGCATTCAAAGCTGCCATTGAACTTCTGAAGGACACTGGCGGGGAGTCATTGATTCAAAAAGTATATTTGGAGGCTCAATCAGAGCTTAAGAAACCTGTTGAAGAGATGAAGAATATTGTCAGAAATATTTACAAACCTTTCACCCCCGACGAGATATCAAAGAAAATTTCATCCATGCTTAAATCGACCGAGATAAAATCAGAGGTTGAAATAGTTTTTCAGTCTATTGAAGGTTTGCATGAAGCTTGTCCGGGACACCTTGGAGATTGGTATTTTACCGGTAACTATCCAACACCGGGAGGCAATAAAGTAGTCAACCAATCTTTTGTTAACTATATGGAAGGCAGAGATGTAAGAGCTTATTGATTCTGATGTGAAAACCAGGTAATTTCGAAGTCTTTTTTATAAGAAGCGAGATGCCGGTTAATTTTTTCAACATAAATATCCCGCAGAGTTATCATTATCCCGGTCTCCTCAACGTCACCGAACTTATGATTTATAAAAGTGCCAAAGGTCCTCATCGTTGGTGACAGGTTCATATAGGCGTTAATGAGAGGAGGTATATTCTCATTAAGATTCCTAACCTCTCTGGAAAGGACCTTATAATTCTCTTTATACCTTCTCCATCTCTTGAAAAGTTTCCTCATTTCCTCCTTATGTACATCAATATTAATTGGTTCAAGTGGAGTAACAAGATTATCGGGATCGTTGAAGTGTCTCTTAAGAAAATAAAGTATCATATTTCTTGCTTTCGGATTGAAATGAGGATACATTGTTACCTTTCCGAAAAGATATTTAAGGTGGTGATTATCAATTATTACCGCACCAAGACCATCCCAGAGATTGTCGAGGGCATATAGGCTTTTTCTTCCCATTGTACGCGATTGATAATCGGGGTGAACAAATGACCTGCCAAGTTCCATCAGATGCGGATAATACTTTTTCAGGAATTTCTCGGAAAAATGGAAATAAGATGAGGATGCGAGTTTGGTAATATCACAATCTATGCAACCTTTTTCCGGAAAATAATAACGGTATCCACCTATTATTTCGCGATATTCAGGATCCCATACAATTAATTGTTTTTGCGGATCAATTAGGGCCGTATCAAAATCATCTATATCTATCTCTTTCCCTGTTCCGCCACCAGCATGCCGGAAAGTAAGCTCCCTTATCCGACCCACTTCATGCATCAGGGAAGGCGAGTTGTTATTGTCAAATATATAAACCTCATTATTGCCATTATTGGTCTTGCGAAGAAGTTTATCGCTTGTTAATTCAGCAATTATCTGATCTTTTGGTAATTGGGCAACAACTGGTTTCATTGAATATTAATATAGAGATAATGTTTTTCCGCAGATCATTTTTTCAATTCAGATGCAATTTAATCTTTTTTTTAATTCCCCGATTCTTCATGAATAAATGATTTGAGTTCATATGATTTTGACTTAACCCACTCTGCCCATTCAGGAGGAGATTTTGATTTATCAAAAGTTTTCCAGGGGATCGGTTTACCGAAAACCAGACTGATCGCTTTGTCTTTCTGTTTGAACATCTCATCGGCAAGATAGAGCATTTCAATGTTGGTTTTAATATTTAAGAGTTTCCTGAAATTGGCCAGATTATAGAAAAAGTTGGAATTTCTTCCGGAAAAATATGCAGGCACAACATCTCTTTTGTGTTCGATTGCTTTTGTAATGAAGCTTTTATGCCATTGAAGATCACATATCACATTTTTCTTCTTTCTTGAACATAAACCTGCAGGAAAATATAGAATCTGACCATCTGAGGAGTATGCCTCCTCCATTTTTCTGGCAGCATCTTTTCCCTGTGATCCGTGCTTATTTATTGGTAAAAAAATACCTGAAAGGTTTTCGATGTTTGTAAGGATATCGTTTACAGGAAATTTTATATCAGAAAAATGTTTGGATAACTCATCGATAAATACCACTCCGTCAAGTCCTCCCAAAGGATGGTTTGAAACAAAAATATATCGCCCGGTTTTGGGAATATTTTCACTTCCGATAACCTCATATTTAACACCAACGTGCCTGAGAAAAGCATCAACCAATTCAGCATCTTTCAGATGCCCCCAGTTCTTCAAAAAAGTATTAATATCGTCCTGATGTACAATCTTTTTCAGGTAGTTTACCAGAAATGCCGGGACTATCTTTTTAAGAGCAGGATTTTTAGAATATAGAACTTTTTCTACGTCTATTTTTTGAACTGAATGTATTTCAGGAACATTGTCCACTGCAGGAATAATTTTTAATATTAACGAAGAAGCAAATTTACCGAATAATCAGAAGATTGTATAGGTTCTGTTCGAAGAAATAATCGAGTGCGTACAGGTTGTACGGTCTCCATGCTACTATTGCCCCCTGCTACATTTGCCCCCCAATCCCCCTAAATAGAATTGCCCCCCTGCCCCCCTAAAGGGGGGTTAATTCATTAAATATATGAGCATTACAATACTTACTTTAAACGGAGTTAACCCCCCTTTAGAGCCTGCTCCGAGTTTGGCGAGGAGGGGGTGGGGGACAAAATCGTGGGAGCAAAATATGGCGAGTTTATTCATATTGATGGAATGAGTTTTCACTTTATGCCCCAAAAAGTTATCAACAACAATGTAAATTAGTGGGGCAAAGTGGGGTAAAGTGGATATTATTTACGTATTTTGCCCTTTAATATAGAAAAAGAGAGGATGGCCACATTCATAGGTGATTACGCGTGCAAAGTTGATGTCAAAGGGAGGATCATACTTCCTTCGGCATTCAAAAAGCAGATGCCTGCTGATGCACAGGATCATTTTGTGGTACGGAAAGATATATTCGAGAATTGTCTGGTGCTCTATTCTATCGAAGACTGGAACAGACAACTAGATAAGTTCAGGAAAAAGATAAATCCCTATAATCGCGAGCATAATATGTTCATCAGAAACTTCTTTAAGGGAACGGCAGATCTTTCACTCGATAGCAATAACCGTCTGCTGGTTCCGAAAAGATTAATGGACTTGATTGGTGCGGACAGAGATGTGGTTCTGGCAGGACAGGATGGACGTATTGAGATTTGGGCTGCAAATATCTACGACAAAATAGATATGAAAGCTGACGATTTTGCCAATCTGGCGGAAAAATTGATGGGTGGAAGTTTAAATGAGCCTGAAATATAATGGTTTACCATATCCCCGCACTGCTCAAAGAGAGTATTGAAGGGCTGAATATCCGGCCTGAAGGGATTTACGTCGACGTAACATTCGGTGGAGGAGGGCACTCAATGGAAATACTGAAACAGCTTACATCCGGAAAACTTATCGCTTTTGATCAGGATGATGACGCCAGACTTAATGCACCGGCTGATGAACGGTTTCTGTTTCTGGACCAGAATTTCAGGTTTCTTAAAAATAATTTAAGATTCAATAACATAGAATTTATTGATGGACTTATAGCTGATCTGGGTGTCTCTTTTCACCAGTTTGATGAGCCTGAGAGAGGATTTACTTTCAGACAGGATGCCCCGCTTGATATGAGGATGAACAAGAGTAGCACCGAAACGGCTGCAAACCTTCTGAATACAATGAATGAATCTGATCTTGCAGATATCTTCTACAATTTTGGAGAACTCACAAATTCAAGACGGATTGCAAGAGAAATTGTTGCGGCACGCAGCTCAAAACCACTCACATCAGTAAACGATATAATTGACGCTATCGGGAAACTGGCACCATACAGGCAGGAACATAAGTTCTATGCAAAAGTATTTCAGGCATTAAGAATTGCTGTCAATCATGAAATAGACTATCTGAAGGAGATGCTCGAACAGTCGCTGTCAGTTCTTAATTCCGGAGGAAGACTTGTAGTCATAACCTATCACTCTCTCGAAGACAGGGTGGTAAAAAACTTTATGAAGACCGGCGATTTTGAAGGTGAAGAGAAAAAGGATTTCTATGGGAATATTGAAACTCCTTTCAGACTGATAAACAGGAAAGGAACAACCCCTGGTGATGAGGAAATAGCGAATAATAATAGATCCAGAAGTGCAAGGCTACGGATAGCAGAAAAGATTTAATCAATGAGCGAGAGTAAGGAGAATATAAAAAAACCTTTAAAAGCAGGAAGTTTCATGAAGGAGCTTCTTAGTGGATCTATGGTCTCTGAAAAGCTCATACTCAGAAATCTTGGATACGTTTCATTATTAACATTTCTGGCAGCATTATACATCGGAAACAGGTTTCATGCTGAAAAAATAACAAGAGAAACAACAAAACTTAATCGGGAAGTAAGAGATCTGAGATCAGAATCACTTTCTACCTCCGCCGATCTGATGTCTGTCAGCAAACAATCGGAAGTATTCAGACTGGTAAGGGAAAAAGGGCTTAGTCTTGAAGAGCTTAAATCCCCGCCATATAAACTATTGGTAAATAAAAAGTGAATCCAATGGCAGTAAGGGATGAGATAGTATGGAAAAGCGGTATTGTGTATTTTGGTGTTGCCTTATTGGCTTCAGCTCTGCTTATCCGTATTCTGATCCTTCAATATGTTCAGCGTGGGAAATGGTCTGATATGAGCGAAAAATTTGTTTTTAAGACAGCCGAGATGCCTGCAAGCAGAGGAGATATACTAACCAGTGACGGAAGGCTTCTCGCAAGCTCGGTGCCATATTACACTATTTATATGGATACACGAAGCTCTGGTATGTCAGCAGAAACATGGTCCAGTGGTATCAGCGGTTTGTCGACAGGCCTTTCACAGATACTGGGCGTCAGATCGGCTTCGGCTTGGAAAACTGTTATTACAGATGCCAGAAGGAAGGGCGATCGCTATTTCCTTATTGAACGAAAAGTTGATTATCAGACACTTAAAAGACTAAAGGGACTGCCGATATTCAGAGAGGGGCAGTATAAAGGAGGAATGGTCGCTCAGGTCGAGAACAGAAGAATACTTCCCAACAGCGATATGGCATCACGTACCATTGGCTACCTTAACCTTGGCAGCGAAGGCAATGAGGTTGGGATTGAAGGCGCTTTTGATAAAGATCTCGGCGGGAAAAACGGAGTGGCAGTGATGCAAAGGTTAACGGGTGGCGACTGGATAACTGTTGAGGGTGCCAATAGCGTAGAGTCGAAAGATGGAAATGATGTCGTTACTACTTTGGATATTGATCTGCAGGATGTAGCAACAACTGCTCTTCTGAATCAGCTTCGGAAAAATAACGCTGATCATGGCTGCGCAGTGCTCATGGAGGTTTCAACAGGTAATATAAAAGCGATAGCTAATCTGGGGCTTCAGAGTGATGGCGATTATCATGAAGCATACAATTATGCTGTGGGGGAAAGTACTGAACCCGGATCGACATTTAAGATGGCCTCACTTTTGGCTGCAATAGAAGACGGGGTAATCGATACAGGTGATATTGTTGATACCGGAACCGGTACTGTCAAATATTATAACAATACTATACACGATACAAAGGAAGGTGGGAATGGCAAAATATCTGTCATGGAGGTCTTTGAAAAATCGTCAAATGTTGGAACTGCCAAGCTCATCTACGAACACTATAAAGATAATCCCAAGGATTTTGTGAACAGGCTCTATGCAATGAGGCTTAATCAGAAGCTCAATCTTCAGATAAAAGGCGAGGGAGAACCTTTGATAAGATACCCCGGCGATAAACTATGGTCCGGAGTATCCCTGCCGATGATGGCGTATGGCTACGAAGTACAATTGACTCCATTACAGATACTTACATTTTATAATGCGATAGCTAACAACGGGAAAATGATGCGCCCGCAGTTTGTTACGGCAGTACTTCGCAACGGAACTGTTACAAAAAGTTTTGAATCGAAAGTGATTATTAATTCAATTGCTTCCCGTTCTACAATCCGAAAGGTGAGGAAGATGATGGAGGGGGTTGTTGAACGTGGTACAGCAACTAATCTGAAAAATGCCAATTACAAAATAGCAGGAAAGACCGGAACAGCTCAGATAGCAAAGGATAAATACGGTTACAGAAAAGGTGCAGCAATATCTTACCAGGCATCCTTTGTCGGATATTTTCCTGCTGAGAATCCTTTATACTCATGCATTGTTGTCGTAAATGCTCCCTCAAACGGAGTGTATTATGGTAACGTGGTTGCAGGAACGGTATTTAAAGAAATTTCTGATAAAGTTTATGCAACAAGTTTTTTTCGCGACTATAAACCTGTAAATGCCGGAGACATAAAGCCATCTGCTCCGGAGGCCGGAAACGGTTATCGGTCCGATATAAACGAAGTACTCAGAAATCTTAATGTAGAATATAAAAGAACTGCTGATGATGACTGGGTAGCTACCCGGGAAAGTGGAGATACTATAAGACTGGCAGGAGTGAAAATACAGAATGGTCTCGTTCCGGATGTAAGAGGGATGAGCCTCAGGGATGCAATGTTCCTTCTTGAAAATTCAGGTATAAGAGTAAGATATAATGGGAAAGGGCGTGTTTTGCGACAGTCGCCCGAGCATGGGGCCAGGTACTTTGATGGGACGGTGGTTTCACTTGAGATGAATATGTAGAATGATGAAGATTGAAAAATTATTAAACGGGATTGATGTTGTTTCTCTTACGGGAGAAAAAAATGTGGTTATTTCCAATGTTGCATTCGATTCGCGGAATGTAACCAAAGGATCACTTTTTGTTGCAGTAAAAGGATATACGTCTGATGGCCATGATTTTATTCCTTCTGCTGTTTCCTCAGGCGCTAAAGCAATTCTTTGTGAAATTCTTCCGCAGAATCCTGATAAAAATGTATGTTGGATAAAAACAAATGATAGCGCCAAAGCTCTCGGACTTGCAGCTTCAAACTATTTTGGGAACCCTTCATCTTCCTTAAAACTGGTAGGCGTAACGGGTACAAACGGTAAAACAACGATAGCAACTCTTCTTTACAATATGTTTACAAAGTTGGGTTACAAATGCGGATTATTTTCAACTGTTTGCAATTACATAAACGGAAAAGAGCTTCCGGCCACACATACAACTCCCGATCCTGTTCAGCTTAACAGTCTTTTAGCTGAGATGGTTACAGTAGGGTGCGACTATGCTTTTATGGAGGTAAGCTCACATTCGGCAGATCAGCAGCGTATTGCAGGATTAAAATTTGATGGTGGCATATTTACAAACCTTACCCACGATCACCTCGATTATCATAAGACTTTTGATAATTACCTGAAAGCAAAGAAGCGTTTTTTTGACAGTCTGCCAGCCGGTTCTTTTGCCCTCGTTAATGCCGATGATAAAAACGGCCGGGTTATGCTGCAGAATACCAGGGCCAGACAATTCACTTTTTCGGTAAGGGGTATGGCAGATTACAGGTGCGGAATAATAGAACAGAGTTTTGAGGGAATGGGGTTAAGGATACAGGGAGAAGAAGTCTGGACAAGATTTATTGGTGATTTTAATGCCTCAAATCTGCTGGCTGTTTATGCAGCATCCGAACTGCTTGGTGCAACAAAAAAAGAGATTTTAACAATCCTGAGCGATCTTCATTCTGTGGCCGGAAGACTTGAGGTTGTAAAAACCGACAGCGGCATCTCAGGGATTGTGGATTATGCACATACCCCCGATGCTCTTCTGAATGTGATAGATACCCTTAATAAGATTAGAGAGGGAGGGATGCAGCTAATAACTGTTGTTGGTGCAGGTGGTGACAGAGACCGTACTAAACGGCCGAAGATGGCAGCAATATCTGCAGAGGGAAGCACTAAGGTCATTCTTACCTCAGATAATCCCAGAACTGAAGATCCTGAAAGAATTCTTGATGAAATGGAGGCGGGTATTACACCTGACCTAAAGAGAAAAACTCTAAGGATAGCTGACAGGCATGAAGCAATAAAAACAGCTGTTATGCTTGCAAATAAGGGAGATGTGATACTTATTGCCGGGAAGGGTCATGAGACCTACCAGGATGTAATGGGAGTAAAACATCATTTCGACGATAGAGAAGAATTGAAAAATGCCTTATTAAACAGGTAATATTGAGATATCATGCTGTACTATTTATTTGAATATCTTCATAAACTTGGCTTCCCCGGGGCAGGAGTTTTTAATTACATCTCTTTCAGATCGGCTGCTGCAGTCATTACTTCGCTTTTTATCTCACTTCTTATTGGCAAACGCATTATCAATTACCTGCAGTTCAAACAGGTTGGAGAAGTAGTAAGGGATCTTGGTCTTGAAGGACAATATCAGAAAAAAGGCACGCCTTCAATGGGTGGGATAATTATTATTGCCTCAATAATTATTCCGACTCTTCTTTTTGCAAAACTTGAGAACGTTTACATCATTCTGATGCTGATAACGACAATCTGGCTTGGGCTGATCGGATTTCTGGATGATTATATTAAGATTTTTAAAAAGAACAAAGAGGGCCTTGCCGGCAGATTCAAGATTGCAGGTCAGATAGTCCTCGGAATTATTGTAGGCTTAACATTGTTTTTCAGCAGCGAAGTAAAAATTGCCGAAAAGGTTGATGTTTCAAATCTCACTTTAAGGGAAAGAAGTGAGATACTCGATACTTCAAAGCCGCTACCGGTTAAGGGTGTTATAACATTGGAAAAGAAGTCAACAAAAACCACTATCCCGTTTGTAAAAAATAATGAGTTCGACTATGCCTGGCTGGTTTCATTTATTAAGGAAGATCACAGACGGCCTTACACATGGATTGTATTTGTGATAATTGTAATATTCATAGTTACTTCAGTCTCAAATGGCGCTAACCTTACTGACGGACTTGACGGTCTCGCAACCGGTACTTCAGCAATTATTGGGACAGCACTGGCAATTCTTGCCTATGTATCAAGTAATATAATTTATGCCAGCTATCTCAACATTATGTTTATTCCCGGGTCGGAGGAGCTTGTTATTTTCGCAAGCGCTTTTATTGGTGCCACTATTGGTTTTCTGTGGTACAATTCATTTCCTGCACAGGTTTTCATGGGCGATACAGGGAGCCTGGCGCTTGGTGGTATAATAGCAGTGTTTGCATTTATTATCAGGAAGGAGCTTTTGATCCCTGTCCTTTGCGGGATATTCCTGGTTGAAAATCTTTCAGTGGTAATGCAGGTTGCATGGTTCAAAAGAACAAAAAGAAAGTATGGCGTGGGAAGGAGAATTTTCCTGATGGCCCCTCTTCATCACCATTATCAGAAAAAGGGTTTCCCGGAACCTAAAATCGTAACCCGATTCTGGATTGTAGCGATAATATTAGCAGTAATAAGTATAGTAACTCTCAAGATCAGATAATGAAATGAAGAAGATCGTAATAGTAGGAGCTGGAGAGAGCGGCACAGGTTCGGCAGTACTTGCAAAAAAGCAGGGGTTTGAAGTATTTGTATCAGATATGGGTCTGATAAATGAAAATTATAAGGAAGTTCTCAATAACCATAAGATCAGCTGGGAAGAAAATTCCCATACCGAAAGCCTGATCCTTTCTGCAGATGAAGTTATTAAGAGTCCGGGGATACCCGAAAAAGCACCCATAATCATTAAGTTGCATGAAAAGGGTATTCCGGTAATATCAGAGATAGAATTCGCAGGCAGATATGCAACCGGAATTAAAATCTGTATAACGGGAAGTAATGGGAAAACTACTGTTACAAACCTTATTTATCATATTCTGAAGAAGGCAGGAAAGAATGCTGCGATGACAGGGAACGTCGGAAATAGTTTTGCAATGGCTGTTGCTGAAGGTTCGTATGACTATTATGTTATTGAACTGAGCAGTTTTCAGCTGGATGGGATGTACGACTTTAAGGCTGATATTGCAGTTCTGATGAACATTACGCCTGATCATCTCGACAGATACGAATATAAACTACAGAATTATATTGATTCCAAATTCAGGATAACCCAAAACCAGACCAAAGCTGATTTCCTTATTTTCTGGGAAGGTGATCCTATCGTAAAAGCAGAATTATCTAAGAAACAATTTGGAGCTACACTTCTTCCTTTCTCTGATGAAATATCGGAAGGGATGGCAGCCTATATTGAAAAAGACGAATTGATTATTGATTATCCAAATAAAACCAACCTTATGACCATTCACGATTTAGCCCTAAAAGGACGCCACAACATCTACAACTCAATGGCTGCCGCTATTGCAGGTAAAGTCCTCAATATCCGGAAGGATGTAATAAGAGAAAGTCTCGCAGATTTTCAGGGAGTTGAACATCGACTGGAGCCGGTTATAACAGTATGCGGTATTGACTTCATAAATGATTCAAAAGCTACCAATGTTAATTCAACATGGTATGCCCTTGAATGTATGCAAAATGATATTATCTGGATAGTTGGCGGAATTGATAAGGGAAATGACTACTCGGAGCTTTATCCGCTGGTCAGGAAGAAGGTCAAAGCTATTGTTTGCCTTGGAAAGGATAACAAGAAGATTATGGAGGCTTTTAAAGGTATTGTACCGACAATTGTGGAAGCAACCTCTATGGAAGAAGCTGTAAGGTCGTCATATTACCTGGCGAAGACGGGTGAAACAGTTTTATTATCGCCTGCATGTGCAAGTTTTGATCTTTTCAGGAATTATGAAGACAGAGGCCGTCAGTTTAAAGAGGAAGTAAGAAATTTATAATCGACGGGATAAAATGGAACAGGGCTGGCTTACAAAAACATTTAAAGGCGACAAGGCTATTTGGGGTCTTGTAGCCCTTTTTATGGTGTACTCCCTGCTTGCAGTTTATAGCTCTTCAGTGAGTGTGGCTTATATGAAATATGGCGGCAATACCACATATTTTCTCAGAAGTCAATTTATAATGCTTGTATTAAGTCTCGTAATTATTGTAGTTGTCCATTATTTACCCTACAGAATATATTTTTCAGTGGCAGGACTGGTTTTGATTGGCGCTATAGGATTGCTGATACTTACATTTGCTTTTGGTTCGAGAGTCAACGAGGCAACAAGGTGGCTGGTTATACCGGGAACCGGATTCCGGCTTCAGACATCAGATGTTGCTAAAGTTGCACTTGTCTTGTATCTGGCCAGAACGCTTGCCAAATATCAGAACGAATTGAATAATTTTATGCTTGTTACAAAGTATTTTATTATTCCTATAGGCATTGTCTGCGGTCTTATATTGCCGGAAAATCTCTCTACTGCACTTATGGTGTTTGGCATAGCCATGGTAATAATGTTCATCGGCAGAGTCCCGTTCAAATTCCTTCTCGCCTATATCGGTATGGCAGTGGTAGGAGTTGTCTTATTTGCAATGGTGCTAACAATGGTCACAAAAAGTAACAGAGTGCAGGTATGGAAAAACAGGATCGAACATTTTGCCTCAGGAAAAGCAGATGAGGACGGAGATTACCAATCAAACCAGGCAAAGATCGCAATTTCAACAGGAGGATTATTTGGGAAAGCACCCGGCCACAGCACTCAAAGAAACATGCTGCCCCAGTCAAATTCTGATTTCATTTTCGCAATAATAATAGAAGAATATGGACTGCTACTGGGCGCCATTCCTCTGATACTCGCATACATGATATTGCTGTTCAGGGGGATTACTATAGCCAAGAAATGCGAGACAGCCTTCCCTGCCTTTCTGGTTTTGGGTTTAATTGTAATGATTGTTGTGCAGGCTATGCTAAATATGATGGTTGCTGTCGGGCTGTTTCCGGTAACCGGACAGACGCTGCCAATGGTTAGCTGGGGAAGAACATCTGTTCTGGTAATGAGTTTTTCAATCGGAGCTATCCTTAGCGTTAGCCGGGTAGTAAATGCCAGGATAAAAAAAGAAGAACTGCCTGTAGAGGAAGTTTCTGATGAAGGAGAAAAAATATATGAACCAGCAAAGACATAAGAGTGTAATAATTAGCGGTGGAGGCACCGGAGGTCATATCTTTCCGGCTATTTCTATTGCCAATGCTCTCAGGGCAATTGATCCTGAAGTAGAAATCCTCTTTGTTGGTGCTGAGGGTCGGATGGAGATGGAAAAAATTCCTGCAGCAGGATACAAAATCATCGGATTGCCGGTTAGCGGGTTACAAAGAAGACTGACTTTGAAAAATATTAAAGTCCTGATAAACCTTTTCAGAAGCCTTCGCCTGGCACGGAAAGTTTTAAAGGAATTTAAACCCGATGTAGTGGTTGGAGTAGGAGGTTATGCAAGCGGACCAGTTCTCAGGCAGGCAGGAAATATTGGTATTCCAACACTTATCCAGGAACAAAACAGTTATGCAGGTATAACAAATAAGTTGCTGGCTAAAAAAGCCGCTGTGATTTGTGTTGCATACGATGGCATGGAAAAGTACTTCCCGGCAGAAAAGATAATTAAAACAGGAAACCCTGTACGTCAGAATTTCGACAATATTGAAAGCCTTAAAAGCGAAGCCCTTACGTTTTTCAATCTGAAAAAAGATTTACCAGTTGTACTTGTTCTCGGAGGATCGCTCGGTGCAGGTACAATTAACAATAGTCTTTCAGAGAATATGAATAAGCTCAAAGATTCGGAATGTCAATGGTTATGGCAGACAGGGAAATATTACTATGAAAATGTCAACGCGTTGGTTTCTGTTTCATTCAACGAAAATATTTCAGTCCACGGGTTCATCAACAGGATGGACTTAGCTTATGCAGCAGCCGATATTATTGTTTCCAGAGCTGGCGCGGGAACCATATCAGAACTATGCCTGGTGGGGAAACCTGTAATACTTATTCCTTCTCCGAATGTGGCAGAAGACCATCAGACTAAAAATGCAAAAGCATTATCAGACAGGCAGTCAGCCGTGTATATTGCTGATAATGAGGCAGTAAGAACGCTTGTAGATGAGGTAGTTAGCCTGATATCGGATAAGAATAAAAGAAATATTCTTTCAGAAAATATATTAAAAATGGCTGACAGGGATGCAGATGTAAGAATTGCAAATGAAGTTTTTAAGCTGGCAGGAAAATGATTGATATCAAAAATACAGAAAGAATTTATTTTGTCGGAATAGGAGGTATCGGCATGAGTGCCCTGGCTCTTTATTTTGCCAAAGGCGGTTTTACCATTGCAGGATACGACAGAACTGAAAGCAGAATAACGCATTTACTTATCGATTCAGGTTGCACTGTTACATATGAAGATGATGTGTTAAATATTCCTGAACTCTTTGGAAACCTTTCTGAAACCGATAAGGTCATTATAGTTTATACTCCTGCCATTCCAACGGAGAATAAGATTCTGTCTTATTTTCGCGACAATGGATACAAACTTTACAAACGGTCTGAAATACTTGGTGAAATATCAGCACATACAGACACACTTGCTGTTGCCGGGACTCATGGCAAAACGACTGTTTCAACGATGATAGCTCATTTATTGAAACAGTCAACCGTTGACTGTTCCGCATTTCTTGGTGGTATCTCAAAAAACTATGATACAAATCTGCTTATAGGAGAAAGTAAGTACACGGTTATGGAAGCCGATGAATTCGACCGGTCTTTCCATCGGCTTAAACCTCTGATGGCAGTTATTACATCGCTCGATGCCGACCATCTTGATATTTACGGCAATCAAAGGACAATGATCGAAGCATACAATGAATTCTGCAGTAAAATCAGATCAGGAGGTACAATGGTAGTAAACAGTAAAATCCGAAGTGAAATAACCGTTCCTTCAGATGTAACCTGTTTTACTTACGGACTCGATGAAAATGCAGATTACAGAGCTTTCAACATAGAGCTGGGGAATGAGTATTACAGGTTTAATATTAAAACTCCGACATCAGTAGTTGACGATCTTCATCTTGCATACCCGGGCATTATCAATATTGAAAATTTTACTGCGGCATTTGCCATTGCTTCAATGTGTGGCGTTACAGCACAGGAAATTAGAAAAGCGATCATCCTGTTTCAGGGTGTCAGACGCAGGTTTGATATCCGGATAAATCAGCCGGGGCTTACTTACATCGACGATTATGCGCATCATCCGGAAGAGATAAAGGCATGCATAATATCAATAAAAGAGTTTTTCAGGGGAAGGAAGATTACAGGGATTTTTCAGCCACACTTGTTCTCAAGAACACGCGATCATGCCGATGGTTTTGCCGCAATTCTTGATGAACTTGATGAGGTGATACTTCTTCCGATTTATCCTGCAAGGGAAAAGCCCATTGATGGGGTTACATCTGAGCTGATTTTTAATAAAATGAAATCAGGAAAAAAAAGACTTTTGAATAAATCAGACATTCCCGGCAAGTTGGATATAAATGCTCTTGATGTTCTGATTACGATTGGAGCTGGCGATATTGATTCACTTGTTGGGCCGATTGAAGAAAGGTTGAGGAAGGAGAGAGTGGAATGAAGAGAGTATTTAAGATATTATCTAAAATGTTATTGGTTATTCCGATGCTATACCTTATTCTATTACCGGTTTACCTTTTCAGATCGTCAAATGATAAGCTGTGTAGTGGAATTGTAATTGATATAAAAGATTCTACAGATTTTCATTTTGTTACCGAGCGACAATTATTAAATCTTGTTTATGGAAATGGAGGAAAAATAGTTGGCAGACCCGTTAAAGATGTACCTGTTTCTGATGTTGAAAACAAAATTAAAGCCCTTAGAGAATTAAAAGTTGCTGAAGTTTATATGACAATAGATGGGAAGATGCATGTTTATGCTGACCAGCGCAATCCGGTTATGAGAGTAATGCCGGATAATGGTGGAGATTATTTTATTGATAAACAAGGCATTGTGGTGAGAAGGAGAAATCTTTATAACCCGCGATTACATATCGTGGAAGGTAACATAAATATAAGTTCGGCAATGCTCGATGGCGTAAGCGTACTTGACACAAGCATTAAAAACTCCATACTTAAAGACATCTTTTATCTGGTAAATTATATAAATGATGACAATTTCTGGTCGGCGCAGATTGACCAGATCTCGGTTGACAACAATGATGAAATTGACCTTATTCCGCGTGTTGGCAATCAGCTTGTCCATTTGGGTACAGCCGAAAATTTTGAAGGAAAACTGAGAAACCTTGAAGCTTTCTACGATAAAGTGTTACCAGAGGTTGGATGGAATAAGTATTCTTTAATAAACCTTGAATATAAAGATCAGATAGTTTGTAAAAAGAGATAATCATAAACAACCATATTTAATTATGAGCAAGAAAGAGCAGTATGTAGCAGCCATCGACATCGGAACCACAAAAATTGTGGCAATTGTCGGTAAGAAAAACGAGAATGGGAAAATTGAGATTCTCGGACTTAGTAAAACTCCTTCAAAAGGCGTTAAGAGAGGTGTGGTTCTGAATATTGAAGAGACAGTTACCGCCATTCAGACTACCGTGGAGGATGTGCAGAAAAGATCAGGCATTCTATTTACCGAAGTGTTTGTCGGGATTGCCGGTCAGCATATAAAAAGCATGAAGAGTCGCGGATACATTATGCGCGACGCCTATGATGATGAGATTCAGAAGGAGGAAGTCTTCAGGCTTATCGAGGACATGCATAAAATACATATCGATATCGGAGAGGAAATTATTCATGTCATACCACAGAATTTTATAGTCGACAATGAGACAGGGGTAAAGAGTCCTATTGGTATGTGCGGCAGGCGATTGGAGGCTAATTTTCATATTGTTATCGGACAAGTTGCGGCGGCAAAAAATATTGAAAAATGTATCCGAAAAGCAAATCTTACAGTTAAAGATATGATTTTGGAGCCGCTTGCTTCATCCGATGCGGTACTTACCGAAGATGAAAAAGAGGCAGGCGTAGTATTGGTCGATATTGGTGGAGGAACAACTGATGTTGCAGTGTATTACGATAACATTATTCGTCATACCGCAGTGATTCCTTTTGGTGGGAATGTTGTTACGAAAGACATTAAGGAGGGTTGTGCGATACTTCAGAGACATGCCGAACAACTCAAAATTCAATATGGCTCAGCTTTAGGCGATATGGCGCCTGAAGATAAGGTAGTTTCTATTCCGGGGATTAGCGGAAGAGAGCCAAAAGAAATTTCATTTAAGAGCCTTGCCTATATAATCCAGTCAAGAATGGAGGAGATTATAGACGCTGTGAATTTCGAAATACAGAATTCAGGTTATGCAGATAAACTGGCAGCAGGAGTTGTGATAACAGGTGGCGGAGCAATGTTGAAACACCTCACCCAGCTTATGAAGTTCAAAACAGCTATGGATGTAAGAATTGGTTTGCCAAACGAACATCTGGCGGGATCGGCAAAAAATGAAATTAACCAGCCAATGTATGCAACAAGCGTTGGATTGATAATGCGGGGATTCGAGTATCTTGAGATGTACAAAAAATCGTTCAATGCAGGCAGTAAAGATGAATTTGTTAAACCAAAACCTGTAGTGCCTCAATATGCGGAAGTAATACCAGAGGCAGCCGGAACAACTGATGTCTTTATTCCACCGGTACAGGAAGAGGAAAAAGTACCTCTTACCGAAAAGATAAAGAGCATGCTGTCGAGAATGTTTGAGGTTGAAGATCAGTCAATTAAATAATTAAAATACAACACTATGACAGACGATATAATGAATTTTGATCTGCCGGTAGAGAGATCGTCGATAATTAAGGTCCTGGGAATAGGCGGTGGCGGGAACAACGCTGTTAACCACATGTTTGAGAAAGGAATCAGAGATGTGAACTTTGTTGTCTGTAATACCGACCATCAGGCTCTCACACAGAGCCCTGTCCCAATTAAAGTTCAGATAGGTGAAGCTCTTACCGAGGGAAGGGGTGCCGGAAGTAAACCAGAAGTGGGAAGGCAGGCTGCTATCGAAAACATTGATGATGTTATGGATGCATTGTCGGGTAATACAAAAATGGTTTTTATTACTACCGGTATGGGAGGAGGTACCGGTACCGGAGCAACACCGGTAATTGCAAAAGCCTGTAAGGATGCAGGCATGCTAACTATTGCTGTAGTTACTATTCCTTTTAAATCAGAAGGTAAAGTACGCATAAGACAAGCTATTGACGGAGTTACAGAACTTAAAAATCATGTTGACTCATTACTTGTTATAAATAATGAAAAACTAAGAGAGATATATGGAAATCAACCTGTATCAACGGCCTTTGCAAAAGCAGACGATATCCTGGCTACTGCAGTAAAAGGTATTGCTGAAATCATAACTGTAACTGGATATATAAATGTTGATTTTGCTGATGTTGAAACAGTTTTGAGAAATTCCGGTGTATCAATAATGGGTATGGGAAAAGCATCAGGAGAAAACAGAGCAATAAAGGCAATAGAAAATGCACTTGCATCACCTTTATTAAATTCTAACGATATAACCGGGGCTAACAGTATCCTGATAAATATTTCTTCGGGCACAGGGGAGCACGAAATAACAATGGATGAATTGGGAGAAATTACGGATTATATGTATGAATCTGCTTCCGACGATGCTTTGATAATAAGAGGATTATCGAAGGATGAAAATCTTAATGAGGAAGTTTGCGTTACTGTTATTGCAACTGGTTTTGAATCTAATAGCATTTTTCAACCATATAAAACCAGAAACCCGGAGAAAGTGGAATTAATGGGTAATAAAAATGCAATACCTAACCGGATAATTCCTGAAACAGGAGTTGACGTCTTTTCTGTTCATGAAAAGGGGAAAAGGTCAATTATTACTGACTTTGAAGAAGAATGTCAGGGAGTAATTGATTTCAACCTGGAACGTGCAGAGGAAATGAATGAAATCAAAAACAGACGAAGTCGTGAAGATTGTGAACCTGATGAAAACCCTCAGGGTACATTGAGGAAGGTGAAACACATGCAGAATATTATTAAGAAGGGTGGCCTGTCGAATAAAACGATGAAAGAGAATATTGATACCTTCGAAGACGTTCCTGCATATGTAAGAAGAAATTTATCAATAGGTGCCGCTGAAAAAGGTTCAGATAGCAAATTGTCGAAATTTACATTGACTTCAGGCGAGAATAATGAACCGGTGTTACGGGAAAACAATGCTTACCTGAATGATAATGTTGATTAAATATGTGAAGTAGTCGGTTAATTTTTACTTTGGATTATTGAAATGCCCTCTCCTTATTTTCTATCTTTACCGTTGATGATCAGAAATATTTCAATAGCATTACTTCTTCTTCTTTCTATAGGCTTATTTGCCCAGAAACCTGACGCAGCAAAAGTACAGCGGGTCTTAAAGAAGCCTGAGTCAGGGACAAATTTACTTAAAACACAGAAGACAGATTCTGTATTAATTCCCAAAATCATTAAGCAATGGAATCTCTCCCCGGATTTTACTGAGGAGGTAAATATTCCTTTTGATACAGTCTTTTCATTGTTCAACAGGTTTAAGATTGTGGACAGGTATTCCTCGTTTAATACATCACTTGGCAATTACGGTCTTCCATTCTATCGGCTCAATTTCTTTGACAGGATTACGGATCCCGATAAATTTCTCTACGACTACTATTATCCGTACATGCATGTCCCCGATAAAGCCCTGTTTATGAATACACAGGTTCCTTTTACGGAACTTGTTTGGTCTTTTGCAGGCCCTACAGAGACTTCAGAGCAAACTTTCAGGGTGAAACATTCACAAAATGTAAACAGGTTTCTCAACTTCGGACTTATCTATGATATTGTTTACAGCCTTGGTAAGTATAACTATCAGAGAGCAGAAGATAAGGCATTTACTTTATTTTCTTCATATACAGGTTCAAAATACAAACTTTACTTTTCGGCGGGTTTGAATAAGATGCTATCCTATGAAAATGGAGGTATAGATTCCAAAGATCAGCTTATTCAGCTAAATGCCCGTGATATTCCTGTTAGGCTTGGAGGTCTTGACAAGGCAAATAGTTACCTTCATAACCGCAATTTGTTGATTATACAAAGGTACACTCTGAATGGTAATGTTCCGGGGAAATCAGACAGTGTATCACAAAAACGACCCGGATTTCTGGGATTAAGTGGTACCTTCTCGCATATTTTTATAATTGAAAGTAACACCAGAACCTACTCTGATGCTTACCCTCTTTCCGGTTTCTATGATACCGCCCATATCCTGATAAACAGAATAGTCACTTACGACTCTCTCTATTCACGGAGTATTAAAAATACATTGAGATTCGATTTTACGACAGATGAGTCAAGAAAGTTCAGGCTTGGAGGGGGAGTAGGTATACGAAATGAATTATTCCGCTATAGCCAGATAATACCAACCCATGATACGACTTATGCCGACACCGTTACGTGGAATAAGAGTAATATTATAATTCTTGGCAGATTATATAACAACATTGGCGATAAATTTCGTTGGTTGGCAACCGGAGAATTATTTTTAACCGGGTACAGAGTTGGCGACTTTAATCTTAACGGTGAGATCTCAAAATCTTTCGATTTTAAAAAGGGCAGGGCTTCATGGCTGATAACAGGGGCCCTGGCTAACAGACAACCATCATTCTGGTATGAACAATGGGGTAGCAACAATTTTGAATGGCATAACAATCTGAACAAGGAATTAAGGTTAGATGTAGGCACATCAATTTCATATCCGGCCAGAACTTTCGAGCTCAAATTCAATTACGCTATTATAGATAATTACACTGATTTCGGACTTGATGCAATGCCTTCACAGCATACAGGAGGCTTGTCTGTAGCAGCCATCACTTTAAGAAAGGGGATGAGGGCGTGGAAATTTCATCTCGACACTGATGTGCTTATACAGAAAAGCAGCAATATGGATGTTCTGGATTTGCCTGTAGCAGCGATTCGTTCGGCCGGATACTTTGAACATCTTTTCAGATTCAAACAGACCGGCGGTAAGTTAAATACACAAATCGGATTTGATGTAAATTTTAATACAGCTTATCACCCATACAATTATATGCCGGCAACCGGCAGGTTTTACAGACAAGAAATAAGCACAGGAAACTATCCATTTGTAAATGTTTTTCTGAATTTTAAGGTGAAAAGGACCAGGGCCTTCATTATGTTTGACCATGTTAATGCAGGAATGATGGGAAATAACTATGATATGATACCTCTTTATCCTATGACTCTTAGGATGTTACGTTATGGTCTGGCCTGGACATTTTATAATTAGGAATATTATCGTATCTTTGCACCCGTTTTCAAAACATATGTTACACTAATAAATTACTTTTGGTAAAAAAGGTCATATTTCTATTAACATTTCTGGGAACAGTTTTAATTTCCTGTTCTGATAATCACCCTTTCCCCCGCAATTTAAGTAATTCTGTCACTTTTGACCTTGATTCTATCAGGGCAAGAGGAAAACTAATTGCAGTAACTGACTTTAATTCAACTAATTATTTTATTTACAAAGGAGAGCCAATGGGGTTTCACTATGAACTTCTCAAATCATTTTCCGATTATATAGGAATTGATCTTGAGATCATATCTGAAAACAACCTGGAAAATGCATATTCAATGCTTAAATCAGGTGAAGCAGATCTCCTGGCTATTGGCCTTACTGTTAATACCTCAGGCAAGAAAGAAATTCTTTTCTCTGAGCCATTTGATGAAACACGGCAAGTACTTGTTCAGAGAAAACCCCGAAACTGGAGATCATTAACGGCTGAAGCAGTTGATAAAAGGCTTATAAGAAACCAGACGGGTCTGGCTAAAAAAACTATTTACGTTCAGAAAGGATCATCAGATGTTGAACGGCTTGTTTCTTTAGCAAACGAAATAGGCGATTCAATTAATATTATTGAAGTTCCTTACGAATCGGAGAAATTGATAAAGCATGTTGCCACAGGTGAGATTGAGTATACTGTCTGTGATGAAAATGTCGCTTTGGTTAATGCAACCTATTATCCGGATATTGATGTAAGTACACCAGTGAGCTTTCCTCAGAGTCAGGCCTGGGGAATAAGAATAAACAATTCCAGTGCCCTTCAAACCGAATTGAATAAATGGATTAATACATATAAGAAATCCGGCTCTTATTCTTTATTATATGCAAAGTATTTCAGAAACTCCAGATCGAGTAGTATTGTCAAAAGCGATTATTATGCTCTGAATACAGGGAAAGTATCACAATATGATGATTTAATAAAAGAGTCAAGTACCACTATTAATTGGGACTGGAGATTACTTGCATCGCTTATTTGTCAGGAATCGCGATTCGACCCTAACGTACGATCGCTTGCCGGTGCATTTGGGTTAATGCAGATCATGCCTGAAACAGGGAGGAATTTTGGAATCGATTCTACAGCATCTCCAAAGAAAAACATTATAGCTGGTATTCGCTACATTAACTGGCTTCATACAATCTTCGATTCGAAGATCAAGGATGAGAATGAAAGGCTCAGGTTTATTCTGGCATCTTACAATGCTGGTCCCGGTCATGTGCTTGATGCAATGAAACTTGCAGAAAAAAATGGTATGGATCCCCAGAAGTGGGAAGGTAATGTTGCCATCTGGTTGACAAAGAAGTCTCAGCCAAAATACTTTAATGATGCTGTAGTCAAAAACGGTTATTTCAGGGGAACAGAGTCAGTTGCCTTTGTCTCGGAGATACTTAACAGGTATGAGCATTATAAAAACATCATCCCTGAGGAAAAGCTGAAATAGGAATCCGTTATGGTTTTAGTCGAGAGCATTAATTACCGTCGGTTTCAACCGACGGTTTATGCGATCCTCTCCAAGGAAGGACTTTAGTCCAAAATGATTTGGGCTAAAGCCCGCTGAACCCTGAATCTCTTAACCGTTGGCTGAAGCCAACGGTAATTTATGTATTGTTCATAGGATTTTCCTCAGCGGTCCTCTGCATTTTACTTCTGCGGTTGTCTGCGTTTAGAAATGAAAATTAGAGTTGGGACTAATTCAATACTTAAGCCTCAACCTTAATATCTCCTCTTATGATTACAGAAAGTAATTCATGCAGTATCATAGCTGTTGCACCCCAGATAACATTTCCATCAATATCAAAATATTTTACATTAATAGACTCGCCTCTTATTACCATAGGTTTAATTTTAATTATTGATGGATCGAGAAGCCTCTTCAGATCAGCATCAAAAAGAAAAACCACCTCTTCAGGTTGTTCAATATATACAGGTTTTTGATTTGTCCACCCAACCACCGGAGTAACTAACATATTGCTTACAGGTATAAATAGCGGGGTTAGGTTCCCAATTATATTGATACTATCCGGATCTACCCCTGTCTCTTCATTCGCCTCACGAAGCGCGGTCTGATTTATATTTTCATCTGTTTGCTCTTTTTTCCCACCCGGAAAACTTATTTGTCCACCATGAACACCTTCATAATTATGCCGTTGCATAAAAACAGTGTATATTGAACCGTTGTAAGGATAGAGCAAAATAAGTACAGCGGCAACTCGTGCATCACTCCCGGGAGATCTGGGGAAGTTTCTAATCATACGGTCAGATGAAGCCATTTGCCATTGAATTTCAGTTCCGGGCAAAGGTTTCCGGAGTTCTGTTTTTAATTTATTGACAAAGTTTTGCATGATCATTTTTTTAATCACAATCCGCTATTTTTCAACCCTCAAACCCCCCATCTAGGGACTTAAGAGACTACATTAAGGAGGGTAAAGCCCCCCTTGGGGATGGGGGGTTATTCATATCTCAACGCCTCCACCGGATTTCTTGTCGCAGCTTTCCACGTTTGCCATGTTACTGTAATTAATGCTATCCCCAGGGCAACTGCACCTGCCAGTACAAATATCCACCAGCTCAAGGCTGTCTGGTAGGCAAAGTTCTGAAGCCAGTTATGCATTATGTACCAGGAAACCGGGGCAGCTATCAGAAAAGCAATTGCTACCCATTTTACAAAATCCGTATTTAGTAAAATCATTACCTCAGATACTGTGGCCCCATTAATTTTACGCAGGCCAATTTCCTGACGCTTCTGGTTAAGGTAAAACATTATGAGCCCGTATAATCCCAGACACGCAATTGAGATTGAAAGAATTGTAAGCAATGAATAGAACTTGCCAAACCTGGTTTCAGATTGGTATTGTCTGAAGAAATATTCATCAGCTAAGAAATAATCCATAGGATCGGAAGAGTAGTGTTTTGCCCAAATATTCTTTAACACACCCACTGCTTTAATATAATCAGGAGTATTGAGTTTCACAGAATAATAGCCAAATTCGTTGGGGTGGCCATTATTATAGACCATAGGATAAAGCGGTTTTTGAAGTCCTTCGTTATGAAAATCTGCCACAACTCCGATGACTTCTATTGGAATGGTATCCCTGTTCGCACGGTATATAAAATTGCCTACTGCCTCTTCAGCGCTCTTAAACCCTAATTCATTAATACTTCTCTCATTCAGGATAACCTTTCGTCTGTTCCGTAATGGAGTAGCTGAAAAATTTCTGCCGGCAATAAGCTTTAGTTCGAAAGTCTCAATAAGTCCGTCATCACCGGTATTTTCGAAGAACAAAGTATTCGGATGAATACCGGCCGCGGGCCTTACATATTCTACATATCCGTATCTTGGTGACTGGCCTGGAGTAAATGAGTTTGCAGTTACGGATTTAAATTCGGGGTATTCCATCAGTTCCTGCCTGAATGAAAGGTATTTGGTTCTCTTGGCTGTATCTGTGTTTAGCGAGGCGGGTGCATTCAATGTTATTACCCGGTTGAAGTTAATACCCAGATCTGAATTCTTCATAAATGATATTTGTTTAAAAACCACCAGCGTGGCAGTTATGAAGATAATCGACAAAGCCATCTGGGATACCACCATTCCTTTTTGAAAACTCCTGTTCTGCCTGATATTACGTTTCCCGCTGAATGGATTTAGTCCTGCAAGTTTAACTGTATTATAGATGCTGGAAAAGAATACGCCTGCGATTGCGATAATAAATAAGGACCACGCAATATATTTACCGGGAAAGACTGCCTGTATTAGTGGAATCTCGAAGTATCCCCCAAAAGCATTCAGAAGTGAACGGTACAAAATGAATGAAAGAATTATAGAAATGAGGTTTAAAATTATTGTCTCAATAAAAGACTGTATCCAGATATGAAATCCTGATGCTCCGATCAACTTCCT
>DATCHE010000037.1:0-12026 GCA_036508535.1 Bacteroidales bacterium
AAGAATGTTGAAGATAGTTTTAGTTCAGATATTGATTTTTTCATCTTCGATCAGATTGACCAATCTTTTAGATTTGGTATTAGTGAGGAATCACAAAGCCAGCTAGGGGTACTTGAAAACTTTTCCTTAATCCGAAATTTCAGTTTTACCGTCTGGCAGCCGCCTAAGATTTTCTAGGATTACTATCGAACATATACCTTTAGTGAAATACCACATTTGCTGGTTATATTGATCAATGGTATCAAAGAAGGCAAAGATGAAGAAGATCTTTTTGAAGTATATAAAAAACAGAGGAAATTTTAAGAAGAGTAATAAGCTTTACCCTTTGAAAGAAAATGCTGAATGAAAACATGGTTTAAGAAAATACGAATCTGGAGTTTGCAATGGGCAGGCACAAAATGGGGTCCTTGGGCACTATTTCTATGTGCATTCTCAGATGCATCAATATTGGGACTTCCTACACCTATGCTTTTTTTGGCATTGGCATTACTCGATATTACCAAAGCCTACAGGTATGCATTAGTCGGTATCATGGGTACGCTTTTGGGAGCTATGACCGGCTATTTAATCGGTCATTTTGCATGGCTTAATGCTGATGGTGGATTTACGGGTGTTGCGCAATTTATCTTCAATAATATTCCCGGCTTTTCCGAAGCCGGTTATGCCAAAATCCATTTACTATACGCTAAATGGGACTTTTGGATATTGTTTGTAGCAGCAGCTCTTCCTCTTCCTTATAAGATATTCTCAATAACATCAGGTGTGTTTGATATTAATCTTTTTATCTTTTGTATCGCAACACTTGTAAGCCAGGGATTAAAATTCTATTTGCTTGCACTGCTGACAATAAAACTGGGCCCGGAAGTAAAAAAACTCTTCAGGTATAACTGGAAACCTATTGCCATAATAGCTACAGCAGGTATAGCAATAGCAATTATATTAATTAAGATCTTTTAAAAATCATTTTTCTGTAGTTGCAATTCTTTATTTAATGATTCCATTTCTTTCAAAACCCGCGTAATCGGATATAATGAAACATTTTCCGCCGAATACTTCTTATTATAGGCAAAGGGATCGTCGAGATCGTGAATTATTAATATCAGGAATATCATGCATAAAACCCCATTGATTTTGACTTCGTCGAGATCCGTTTCACTTCCATCTGTGCAAATATAAAGTCCATAGTCATTACTAATTTACAATTAACATTTTTTTAACCTTCAACTATTCATTTTAACTTAAATTTACAAAACTAAAAAACCTGACAACTCAATAAATCTAATACTATGAACACTTCATCTCAAACATATAACTATAAAGGGATTACGCAAAAAGAGGCGACAGAGAAGCTTGAAAAAGAAGGTTATAATGAATTGCCTTCCTCGAAACCAAAAAATATATTTCAGCTCGCATTCGGGGTGGTAAAAGAACCAATGTTTTTATTGTTGGTTGCCTGCGGAACTCTATATCTTATACTTGGAGATATTCAGGAAGGATTGATGCTCCTCAGCTTTGTATTTGTTGTGATGGGAATTGAGTTTTATCAGGAGAAAAAAACCGAGAAAGCTCTTGATGCCCTGAAAGATCTTGCAAGTCCCAGAGCTCTGGTAATCCGTGACGGAGAAACGATAAGGATACCCGGCAAAGAAGTAGTTACCGAAGATATAGTGATTTTACAGGAAGGAGACCGCGTCCCGGCAGATGCTATTGTTCTGAGCAGCATTAATTTACTGGCAGATGAATCGTTATTAACAGGAGAGTCCGTACCTGTCAGAAAAAGGGAATGGAAGGAAGGGGATAATACTTTCATTCCTGGAGGTGATGATATTCCGGCAGTTTATTCAGGATCGATGATTGTTCAGGGAAACGGAATTGTAAGAGTTACAGCTACAGCACTAAATACCGAAATCGGAAAAATTGGCAAAGCGCTCGATTCGGTTAAAGAAGAACCTACAAAGCTAAAAAGCGAGATGGGGATATTAGTTAAACGTCTGGCTATCATTGGTATTATATTATGTGTGCTGGTAGTAGCTATTTATACTATTACACGAGGCGATTTATTGAAAGGTTTTCTGGCCGGGATTACCCTTGCAATGGCAATGCTTCCTGAAGAATTTCCGGTAGTTTTAACTATATTTCTAGCACTTGGAGCATGGCGGATGTCAAAAAAATCTGTTTTGACACGAAAACCAGCAGCGATAGAAACACTCGGTTCTGCAACTGTTTTATGCACTGACAAAACAGGTACATTGACTCAAAATAAAATGACTGTCACACGTCTCTATAACGGAACCGGTTTTTCCGAAGTAAAATCAGGCGAGACCTTCCATGAACCCTTCCATGAACCCTTCCATGAAATAATCGAATATGGAATTTTATCGAGTCAGGTGAATCCGTTCGACCCAATGGAAAAAGCCATAATAAATATCGGAGATCAGTTCCTTCAGAATTCAGAGCACATTCATAAAGACTGGATAATGGAAAAGGAGTATCCCTTATCAAAAGATTTGCTGGCCATGTCGAGGGTTTTTTCAAATACAGGCACTAATCAAAAAGTAATAGCTGTAAAGGGCGCTCCTGAAGCAATCTTTGACCTGTGCCACCTGAATAGTGAAACAATATCGAAATATGAGAAAGCTGTTTCAGAAATGGCCACATCCGGGTTAAGAGTATTAGGGGTTGCCAGGGCTATATTGATTCCGGACGAACTGCCTTCCATTCAGCACGATTTTGATTTTATTTTTATAGGACTTATAGGGTTGTCAGACCCGATAAGACCCAATGTGCCTGATGCAGTAAAGGAATGTTATAAAGCGGGTATAAGGGTTATAATGATTACCGGCGACTATCCTGTTACAGCAATTAATATTGGGAAAGAGATCGGTATTAAAGATCCTCAGGAATGTATTACCGGTCCGGAATTGCAAAAGATGACCGAGGATGAGCTTTGTGAACGCATCAAAGTTGTGAATATTTTTGCCCGCGTTGTTCCGGAACAAAAACTTAAAATTGTGAATGCCCTAAAGAAAAACAGGGAAATAGTTGCCATGACAGGTGACGGAATCAATGATGCCCCTGCACTAAAGACTTCCAATATAGGAATTGCGATGGGGGAAAAAGGAACCGATGTTGCAAGAGAGGCCTCTTCTCTTGTTCTTATGGATGATAACTTTGCATCTATTGTGGGTGCTGTGAAAATGGGGAGAAAAATTTTCGATAACCTTCAAAAAGCTTTGGGGTATATTTTTGCAATCCATGTTCCAATTGCAGGGCTATCTCTGATTCCTGTATTATTTGCAGATTTGCCGCTTATACTCTGGCCTGTGCATATAGTTTTCCTTGAACTTATCATCGATCCTGCGTGCACAATGATTTTTGAAGCGGAAAAAGAGGAAGAAAATGTAATGTCGCGTCCTCCAAAAGATATCAATGAGCCATTCTTTGGTGCAAGAAAAATCTTCTTTAGCTGCATGCAGGGTGTCGGAATATTAATTGTAACGTTACTCGTATATTTTATTGGAATTAAAATGGGGTATTCAGAAAAGGGTGTAAGGACACTCACCTTCGTTACATTAATAGTCTCCAATATCGCCGCTATACTATCAAACCGGTCATGGACATCTAATTTCTTTAGAATTCTTATCTCCCCAAATACAGCTGTAAAGTGGATTGTTGGCGGGGCTGTTATCTTCCTTATCCTCATTCTAAATATTCCATTTCTTATAAGCCTGTTCCAATTCGAAAAGATAGGTTTCATTGAAATATTAGTGTGTACCATTGCTGGTTTTTCAAGTATTATCTGGTTCGAAATTTATAAGCAAGTGAAGAGAACATGAAAAGCAAAAGGCTGAATTTGAAAAGCTATTATCCCACAACTTCCTGTCTATCTCTGAGTTAGTAAGATAAACTGTCATGGTTCCTGATTTTGTAGCATAAATTCAAAAACATCTCTCCAGGCATGCCAGACCTGTGTATCAAGCAAAGATGTATTATGCCAGATACTTACAAAAAGCCCCCCTACCCTTCTTGTTTCATCTATCAGTTTTAGAACCAGTTCCATAGCAGCAGCAGGATCGAGATTTTTGTACTTGTAAAGTGTCGCATCCATTATCTGAAAAGGAATGATTTTAAGGGAGGTTTGCCTCTCTTCTGTTACATTGTAAAAATAGTAAGGTCTGGCTATCCCCGCTCTGAATCCCGGTTCATCTGGATAGCCCATTGAATAATCCTCCTTAATACCAGCTTTTTCAAGATCATTGTAAGTCTTAGGTGTAAACAATCTTATAAAGTGAAACCGGCTTATAAGGATTTCTCTCTCTAAAATAGTCTTTAGACGGATCTTTTCACTATTCATAAGTAAAGAGTTTTCAGCTGCATTAAATGATGGATGCAAACCAGTTATATACTTACTATCCAGCTTATGAATCAGCTTCCGGTAATCATCGTTTTTCCATGAAGGGTTTTTATCATATTGTGAATGATCTCCAACAGGGATGAAAAATCTTACATCAATATTGTTCTTTTCAATGTTTTGAATAATATAATCAAAGACTTCGTACGGATCTTTATCTCCTCTTGCAAATATTTTGTATCTGTCGGCAACGTGACCTTCATTTTTTGTAATATCGCGTAAAAGTCCACCGATAGTTCTGATCAGACTTTTTCCCTGATAGACAAATGGCTCATCAGTATCTATGGTGAGAAGAGCTTTATACTCATTACGTTTAAAAGCTATATTCTGAAATTTCCTGGTCAATGCTTTAGCCAACTCCTTTACCCATAAATCAACTATGGGAATTCCAAGAAACCCATTTTTAAAAGAGAAAGATGAAGAAGCCGGGAATCTCCCAAATTCATCAGGTTGGAATTCAAGATATTCCTCGTACCTGCTGACAAGAAAAAATGATGCCGCAAAAATATCAAAAGGAAGATCCGAATCTGTTGTGCTCAGGAAAAATACAGGAAGTCCTTTCCACGTATTTACAGGAATCTCCCTGACTACAATTCCTGATTCAAATAAAAGAGTATCCGGATCTATTTTAAATGAGCCCGGGATACTTTCGGCGGAATAATTAATTACCGGATTTTTCCCCAGTTTTCTTTTATCGGTAGTGAGTTCCCACGATAGTCCAAGAATATCACCCAGAAGAATACCAGCTATATATCTAAGGCGAGGCACATCAGTTTTTGAGTATATTTTTACAGGTCTGGTATCCATAATTACAAAAGTATGAATAATTTGATTATCTTTGCGCCCTAATTAACAAAGTGATTTCACGAAGCGTTGTTCGGCATTTTGCCCAGTCTGTATTTGAGTTCATTTCGGTCGGGATAACAAATCCATCGCTCCCCGAAACCACATCATAAAAAATAATAATGATAAATTTTGAAGAAATGGGATTCACTCCCGGTATCCTGAAGGCTATTCAGGAACTTGGTTTCGAACAACCCATGCCTGTTCAGGAAAAAGTAATTCCATTAATGCTTGGAGACGGTGGCGATATTATTGCCCTGGCTCAAACAGGAACCGGTAAGACAGCCGCTTTTGGACTGCCACTGGTTCAGACAACCGACACAGAAGTTAACAGCACTCAGGCTCTTATCCTCTGTCCTACACGAGAATTGTGCATGCAGATCACCGGTGATCTGACAGATTATGCAAAACACACTGGTAAGTTGAAAATACTTGCCGTATATGGTGGAGCAAGCATCGACACTCAGATCAGAGGTCTGAAAAAAGGTGTTCACATAATTGTTGCAACACCCGGAAGGCTTATAGACCTCATCGGCAGAGGTGCAGCAAGATTATCTGCTGTTACTACAGTTGTTCTCGACGAAGCTGACGAAATGCTCAATATGGGCTTCCTCGACAGTATTAATGAGATTCTTGAGGAGGTTCCGGACGGAAGAAGAACGCTCTTATTCTCTGCAACAATGTCGAAAGAGATTAACACAATTGCCAGAAAATATATGGATAACCCGGTTGAAATTACAATCGGAACAAAAAACTCATCGGCTGATAATGTAAGTCATGCATACTACCTTGTTCATGCAAAAGATAAATATAAAGTTCTTAAACGTATTGCGGATTTTGAACCGGATATTTATGGAATAGTATTCTGCCGTACCCGTGTTGAGACTCAGGAAGTTGCATCAAAACTGATAAACGACGGGTATAATGCCGATGCATTGCATGGCGATCTGTCACAATCGCAACGTGATGCTGTTATGAACAAATTCAGAAACAGGAATCTTCAGCTGCTGGTAGCAACAGATGTGGCTGCAAGAGGACTTGATGTTGACGACCTCACACATGTTATCAACTACAGTCTGCCTGACGATATTGAAGTATATACTCACAGAAGCGGACGTACAGGAAGAGCAGGAAAAACGGGAATCTCTATTTCACTTGTTCATCTCAGAGAAAAATATATTCTCCAGCAGATAGAAAGAAAAGTTAAGAAAACCTTCATTGCTATTCCTATTCCAACCGGAAGTGAAATATGTGGAAAACAATTATTTAACTGGGTAAATAAACTTGAGCATGTTGCCACCGACCACAAGGAGATTGAGAAATTTCTGCCAGAGATAAAGGAAAAACTTGCAAGCTTCGACAGAGAAGAACTACTTAGAAGAGTTGTAACACTTGAATTCGACCGTTTCCTTAACGATTATCGTCAGGGTGGTGATCTTATTTCACCTGTCTCTGAGAAAGAGAGCAGTTTTGGCGGACGTTCTGGCCGACGAGACAGAGATGACCGTGAACAATACCCGGGAAATTACACAAGGTTATTCATAAACCTTGGTAAGACTGATGGTTTTTTCCCTGAGCAACTCATAGAACTTGTAAACTCAAATACAAAGGGTAAAAAAGTTCCAATAGGGAAAATTGACTTATTGAAAACCTTCTCATTCTTTGAGGTTGATCCGGCTTATGCTGACGACCTTATAGCGTCCCTGAATGATGCGAAATTTATGGACAGACGGGTTGCAGTTGAAATTGCTCAGGAAAAGACAGACAGACCCAGAGGTGAATACTCTGATTCAAAACCGGCAAAATGGTCTGACAGGAGACCGGAAAGAAGAAGTTCCGGCGGCTACGAAAGAAGGACCTCGGAAAGCTCGGAACGTAGAAGCTCAGGCAGTTCTGAAAGAAGGAGCTCTGGAAGTTCTGACAGAAGAAGTTCTGTAGGTTCTGAAAACAAGAGCCGCGATTATAAAAGAGACAGCAAGTTCGGAAAAAAAGAGAAGAAAAAATATAGCAGATAATAAACCATCCTATCTTTAGTTCTAAATTCAAATAAGCTTATAAAGAGCCTCGCGAAGGCTCTTTTACTTTTATAGCAAGAAAGATCATTGAGATAATTGCTATTGTGCCTCCAAAGCCAAAAGCTACTGTTCCGCCGTAACCGGGAAATAACTTATCGAAGTAGCTGTACAGTATTCCGAATATTATACTGGCAGGCAACGCCCCCAATCCGATCGAAAAATTGAACAACCCAAATGCTGTTCCTCTTTTCTCATCACTTACAAGGTCGGCTACAAAAGCTTTTTCGGTGCCTTCTGTAAATGCGTAGAACAAAGCATACACAGCAAACAGAACAAATGTTGCAACAATTTGTAATTCAGGCGATAAGAATACAAGCAGCGCAAATGAAATATAAACAAAAGCATATATTCCCCATCCTGTATTAATTACAACTTTCCTGCCTATCCTATCCGAAAGAGTTCCTAAAGGAGTCGAAAATACAGCTTTTATTATATGAAAGAATGCCCATACAAGTGGCAGGAAAAGAATATTTATAATCTTTGACTGAGCTGCCTCATCTCCGAAACTTAGTACCATCCTGTGCAGAGGAGCAATGCTATTGACCAGATTTACTACAGCGCCACTTTTATGAATCGCCTCCTCAACCCTGAATAAAAGAAAAGCATCTGAAGAATTTCCAAGGGTAAACAATATCATTACTAAAAGATAGTTCCTGAAGTTTTTGTCAAAGCTTTTAAGAGAGAAGGTAAATGGTTTTCCAATTCCTTTTTTTGAGGAAGTTTCCTTTACAAACAGGATAAGAGTCAATACTGCGAAAATTCCCGGTATTATTGCCAGGATGAATGTCCATCTTAAAGCTATAAGAGAATCTTTAATTCCGAAGCCAATGAACAGGATAAGTAGTGTTACAATTGCCAATGCTGGTCCTACAACAGCTCCTATATGATCCATTGCCCGTTCGAAACCATAAGATTTTCCTCTTATACTTTTATCAACGGCAGATGCAATTAGAGCATCTCTGGGAGCTGTTCTTATCCCTTTACCAACCCTGTCGAACATTCTGATTAAGATAATCTCCCATGCTGAAGCCACAACACCAGTCAAAGGTCGAACCAGAGATGAAATTGAGTAACCGATAAGAACCAGAAGTTTTCTTTTTCCAATTTTATCTGAAATGATTCCGCTTATTAATTTCAGCATCGAAGCAGTTGTTTCGGCAACTCCTTCAATTATACCAAGCAGAATAGCTCCTGACCCAAGCGCAGCAACATAAACCGGAACAAGGGGATATATCATTTCCGACGCAGCATCTGTAAACAGACTGACAATACCCAGCATAATTACAACTTTGGGTATATTTCTTTTTTGGTTTGTAGTCATAACTTCTGAAAAAGAGGTTATCTTTTTAAATAATCATTAAATAATACCTGAAGAAATGATTTTCCGGCCTTTTCTGCATATTCAATGTTTTTTCCCTCCATAAGAACAATATCCTTCATTTTATGATCATACACAACACTTGAACTATCAGTAATGAACCCGAAACCTTCATTAAAAGTGTAAAATGCAAAAGAATTTGAGTTTTGCGACAGGAGATCCTTTCCAAATGAAAAACTCTCGTATATTCCAAGTTGATCTAACAGTGTTACAGGAATATCAACCTGGCTCCCGAACTTTTTCACTTCAAGCCCTTTTTTCGTCAATGCACCTCCTACCCATAGCATAGGAATTCTGAAGGCTAGTGGTGAATATACGGGCATATCTTCTGACTTCCTGTTACTATGATCAGCTACCATCACAACCAGTGTGTTTTTCCACCAATCCTTTTCTTTTGCCCAGTCAAGGAACGATCCGAGAGATTTATCAGCGTAAAAGATCGAATTTCTATATTTGTTAAGCTGATCTTTTCCTTTAAAAACCGTCTCCATTGGAACGTCAAATGGATCATGACTTGAAAGAGTAAGCACGACTTTCAGGAACGGTTCCGTAACTATATTCATTGAATCTTCAAGTGCCTGGAATAATAAATGATCATGAACTCCCCAGTCGGAATTATAATTTTCAGGACTAAAATTACTTTTTGTCATGATACTTTTAAAACCAGACCCAATAACAAATGAATTAAAATTGGCAAAATTAATTTCTCCCCCATACCAAAAAGCGCTGGAGTACCCATTATCAATAAGAATCTTTACAAGGCTTGGTAGAGACTGGCTTTTCTTTGGCTCTTTAATAATAGATTGTGTAGGTTGGGCGGGATAACCATCGAGGATTGCGGGCAAAGCTTTATCTGTTCTGTTTCCTGAGGCATAAAAATTCGAGAACAGAATACCCTCCTTAGCATACCGGTTGAAATTTGGGGTAGTCAAAGAATCTCCTCCCAAAGGTCCAATAAGATAGCCGCTAAAACCTTCAAGGACAATAATAATGACATTAGGCCTCTTGTTATTAAGAACATTTTCAGGAAGACCTCTCTTGATTATTAGTGAATCAACAAGAGCGGTTCCTTCAGTCAGATCTCCGAATTCGTAAGGATTCTTTACAGGGTTCTTAGCAAAAGCGGACGTGCCGACATTCCAGATTGAATTTATAGCAGTGTGATTCAAAAACATTTTCCGGCTAAAGTATACTGCCCCTGAATTAATAGGAGCCACACCTAATCCTCCCCTTATAGGAATTATCAAAGCTCCCCAGAGAATAAGCATAAACAGAACTGCAAATAAACGATACCTTACTCTCTCTAATTTATCAAATATCCTTTCAATAAATTTCTTGTAAATAAATATGAAGAATGAGCTGATTAATATGATTGTCAGAAAATATAGGATGATCTTGATGTGGGTGACTGATGCCATTGCTTCTGCAGGTGTCTTCAGATAAAACAGTGGCGTATAATCCATCCGGAAGCCCCAGTAAGAATATAGAATCGCATCAGAAACAACAATTATTGATGAGAAAATGATCATAATAAAAGTATACCACCTGATGAAATACTTATACCAATTGCCTGTCGTGAGGACTCCCGGAATGGCAAACAATACAGGAATCAGCAAATAATACCCGGTAGTTGAAATATCCAGTTTCGAACCATTCCAGAAAGTTGCTAAGAGTTCACCAAAACTGTTTTGAAAAGCAATTCTGTACTGCGATAAAATGAAAAACAACCTGGCTATAATGAAGAATATCAGCCAGAAAACGGAATATAAACCTAATGCAAAGAGTCTTTTTTTCATTTGGAATTATTGAAATGTGGTTTTAAGGTACGATCTGTATTTGAATAATAGATCACAAGTGATGCTGTTATTATAACCATACCTGTAATTGTAAGCCAATCTGGTTTTTCTCCCGGAATGAGAAGCCAGCTTAATACAGCACCTGTTAAAGGATTAATAAACTTCCAGAAATTCAGTTCTGAAACTTTTACTCCGGGACGCTGAAGGAGCTTGTACCATATCGAAAATGCACTTGCAGCCATGAAACTTAACCAAAGCAATATCATCCAGTATTTCAAAGGTAATGTAGCTAAGGGTTTTGTTTCAACCGGAATTGATATCAGGTATAATATAACTCCTCCCAGAAAAAGAGAAGATGAACTAAGAACGAAGGGATTTATCGCTTTGCTTTTAAGTGAAATAATTACATTACTTGTTGCGGTAGCTACATTTCCTGTTAGCAGCAGAAATACTCCTAAAATTTCCAGACCCGTCCCGAATTTGAAAGCCTGTCGTCCAACACTGATAAAAATTACACCGGATAGACCAAATACGATTGTAATGATTTTATTCTTAGTTAGTTTGTCATCTTTATGTAAAACAGCTGCAACTAAGGCTATTATAAGTGGTTGGGCACCATAAATAACAGCTCCTAATGCTCCTGGTACCAGGTTCAAGCCCTGGTAAAAGAGTGAATAATTTATTACAATCTGCAGAGTTGTTACCCAGGCAACTACCTTCCAATTGTCCCTTATCATTACCAAATAGACAGAGGGTCTCACTGTAAAAGGAAGTATCATTAATCCTGAAATAATAAACCTTATTCCTGCAAAATGGAATGGGGTATCAAATTGTAAACCGAGCTTAATACCTGCATAGGCGGTTGACCATAATAGACAGGCAACAATTGCCCAGAATATAGTGTTTCCTTTACTATTCAAAACTTAAGTATAATGATGCAAATATCAGAAAAAGCATCAGGATAAAAGTAAGTGAATTTGAATTCAATTATAATATGAAGACATCATAATATTTAATAGTTTTGTCTATTGTCCAACATGTTATTCATGACTATTGCAGAATATATTGCGAATCAATTATTTAATCAAGGTGTAAGATTTGTATTCGGCATCCCCGGCGGACCATCTATCCCTTATCTTGAGGCTTTTAAAGCTGCCGGGATAGAGTTTATTCTTACCTCAAACGAAGCTTCGGCCGGGATTATGGCTGATGTTACAGCCAGACTGACAGGAATCCCTGGAGTTTGTCATGCAACATTTGGCCCCGGAGCAACTAACATAGCAACCGGTGTTGGTGGAGCATTACTCGACAGATCACCTGTTATTGTTTTCACAAGCGAAATGAATGACGCAATGGTTAACCGTGTAAGCCAGATGAATATCAATCACCAGAAGCTCTTTGAACCTTTGACAAAAGCAACCTACAGGATGAATGCAGGTAACGTTGCAGAAGTTATGGATTCGGCTCTAAGACATTGTCAGGAACAATATCCGGGTCCGGTACACATAGGACTTCCGGCAGAT
>DATCHE010000038.1:0-6646 GCA_036508535.1 Bacteroidales bacterium
TAATGCGCTCCTTGGAGAACAGTAATATTCTATACGGTTCTGGACTAATTGGTCTTAAAAATCGAATACTGTAAGTATGTATTATATTAATATACAGATATAAAGACGATTTGCCGCCTCATCCCTATTCATCTGTGATTGTATTTTGTTATGTGGTGTAATATTTTTAATGTTTTAGTCAAAAAATCGCTTGTAAACCTGATGTATATAATATTGATATTGTGTCACTTATATCCTAAAATCTATGTCGAAGAAAATGAGTAAATTTGCATTAAATAAATTTTGGTATATATGTTAAGAAGATTTAAAGATTTAGGTGCAAGACGGGAAGTGGTAGCATTTTTTGTTGCGTGTTTGATGTTCTTGGTTCTGGTTTATACTACAAACTACAGACCATTACAGATTGCACCAGCCTTAGTATTAATCTGTGGTATCTATATTGGACGATATCCCAAAGGATTTCTGAGGTAATGTTTATTTTCTTATTGGTAACAAAAAAACCCTGCTGAAGTGGCAGGGTTTTTCTTTTATGATAATCAGACATATTCACTTAATCCTCTGTAATATACTCATCGATTGTACCCTCTTCAGTTCTTACCTCTGACTTTTCTTTTACAATTATGTTTTTATTAACGATAACATATTGCGGGTGAACATTGATGATAAGGTTTCCGTCATCTTTGAAGTTTTTAGAAAGTAATTTCCACACAATAATAATCTTTGTTTTCTCTGGATTTGTCTGGATAAAAAATGAATCACTTATGAAATAATCTTCACTAACCAATACTTTGTCTTTTGGAGTGACTACACCAGTACATTCTTCACAATCTAAGTTAATTGTTGGTACGTAACGACCAAGATTGGTAATTAGTCCTTTTTTATTTGTGTCAGTAAGGTCAGTTATTATACCATTAAATTCCAGCTGGACTTTATAGTCTTCTATCGTGTCCTTTCCTGTGTTCTGAATTCGAATAGCAATTTCAAAATAACTATGGTTAGTTTTAATCTTATAGATATCAGGTTGATTTGCGTTTATCTTATCATAAAATGACATATATGGAGTAATAGGTGAAGGCATTTTGCTTGTGAAAAAGTGTTCGAGTTCTTTGGGTACTTGACTGTAATTTGTAATATTCTTCTTAAAAACTGGATTGCAAGTAATCTCAGTGCTACCATCTTGAAATGTTACTGACACACTTTGCTGAGTTTTATAATTATTGCTATTAACATACCAGTCGTAAGATGTCTTGTTTTCATCAATAAAGTCAACAATATCTTCCCACGAATAAATTTCAATTTTAAACAATCCAGAGTTAAGATGTTCGATATTCTTCTGTCTAACGAACGCTTCAATATCTGCATTTTTAACGGCTGTAGTTGTAAGGTAGAACTCTTTAAGTGGTGGTTTAAAACCCTTTGCCTTTTCTATTTCCTCAGTTATTTCAGTTTCAGTATACTGCTTGTTTGTATATTCGTCCTTCCCTTTGCACTGAATTCCAAAATATTGCTTTTCTCCGTTGGGGATTCCATAAACATCAACCCCGTGCTGTGAATCACCATTTCTACCATTTTTTCTGATGGAAGGACAATCCCAAATCTCTCCCCATAGTTTTTTACATAAAGATTCGAAATCTTGCCAATTGGCTGGTTTTCTTAAAGTTTGTCGTGCTTTCATTGTTTATTAAAAGTCCAAAACGTGCCGGAAACCTACCAGAACGTCTTGTATTACCAGTATTCAGAGTTGATTTAATTCTTTTTGTTTCTTCTGTTCCTCAAGTCGTTGCTTTGCTTTGCTTGCATTATTTTCACATTCAGTTATATTATCTTTCAACTTCGTGTTTTTTGAATCCATTGCAAAATAAGAATCTGAATATGCATCTGAAAAACTATCGCTTCCACCCTTATATTCATACTGAATATATGTTTGTGATACTGCCTTTACAGATTCATTTTCCCATATATTTTTTTCGTCAATTTTTAATAATTGTGATTTTTTTCTTATTGCATCATTTTCTGGTGCTTCATTTTTAATTCCAAATGGAGTTTTCCACTCATTATTAATGATTGACCTACCATCACCATATTTTTCTTTGAAACCAGATTCAATTTTGTCCTGTTGATTACAACTTATTTTATAAAGGGTATCTTGATAAAACTTTAACTCAAAATTCATTAATTCGATGTCACCAATATAATATTGAAATATCTTAATTGCTTTTATGTTCGGACAGCCAAAAATTTCTTCTTTAATCAAATCTTCTTTTAGATAATTGTTAAGTGTATCATATTTAACTTCCTTAATAATTAAATCAAAATATTCTCTATTAAAAGAACTTGCAATATTCCCATTTTTATCAAATGTAAAATCCGGATACTTTGCCTCATAACCGTGGTATTTTGGCATTTCTTTGTAGTTTGTTTCCTTAAACCTTCTACTGTCTTTTCTGATTTCGTCCTTAATTATCTTTAGTGCTTGTGAATATTTTGTTTCGCAAATTTTAAATGCTGCTATACCTTTCATATTTCTGGCTGCAAAATACCCGGCAGTATCAGGAACATTATTTACAACCGTATTTTTCTGTGATGTTGGATTGCTACACGAAAAAGACCCAAAGCAAATTATTAGCAGACTAACAGTTAAATTCTTCATAGTTATGGGATTTATGTCTAAAGTTAGATATTTTTTTGGGGAACCCACCTTTCTGTAAGGCTTATTAATAGAATTTAGCATCAGGGAACTTTGACCTCTTCCCACCAAAACAAAATCGGAAATTGTGTGATGCGGACTTCGTAATGGACGCTTTGTCATAAGCTCCGTATGATCATCAATCTTTCCGGCTACCGAATGAATTTTCGTTGTCTCAAGAGCTTCTTCAAGTGTGAGAGGAGGAATTATCATAGGCAACCTTTTAGCCAGCATTGTCTTTCCGGCTCCGGGAGGGCCGATCATTATAATGTTATGCCCTCCTGCGGCAGCTACTTCAAGGGCTCAATAGACATTCTACTGTCCGTGGATATCTTAAAAGATAAAAGACAAAAGTTGAAGGGGAGATGGTTTTGCGCAGGCATGGCAAGCATGTTGTACCTGGAGACAATTTCGGGTTCTTCGGGCCTGGTTTCGCGAACCACTACTCAACCAAAATCCTCAACAGTATTTACCTCTACAGGAGGATAGATTTGACCTGGAATGGGAGGCATGGAATTATAAACCCAATTTATTTCAATGATCCCGAGTTTTACGGCCCGATGTCTTTTAAAACCAGTAAACTTACCCCGAACCAGCACGTCTTCCATGGCTAGGCTCAGGCCAAAAACAGCCACATCAGTGCCTGATTTTATGGAATTCAATTCTTCGGCATAAACCCCAGGATGAAATACCAGGCGATGGCTATCGGAAGCCTGGCATTGCAACAAGGGAATAATGATTGGAAACCCATCTTCAGACACATATGAGAGAAATTTCAAGGTGTCGAGTTTATTAAAAAAGACCTCCGTCCATGCGTTGAATATCCGGCCCTCTCTTTTGGTTTTGGCATTACTTTTTGATGCTTTTGTCAATAAGGCCGACAACACAATGCCCGCGACAGGAAGAGAAGCTTTTTCAGTAGTTTCCACCAGATTCATATAATGGATGGTATGCAATCCAAAATAGGAATTATAGCGCCACATGGGAAGTTTATTAAACCTGACGTACTCCTCACCTTCTGATTTTGATTGCTGCCAGATGGCTTTTCCCCTCCAGAGACTCTTGTCCAGGGTCATGATTAAGAATCCGGTTTTAGGATTTGAAAGGATGTTTTTCTTGCTGACACCCTCGGTAAACTGTCCCCAGACAATTTCGGCAGGCCCGTTTGCCTGCATGGTAGTGATCAGGGTAAGATGGGGTAAACCTTGTTCGTTTTGGGTGGCCAGAAGACCTATTTTGTTCTCCGGTTCAAAAGCTTTAATGTCTTCAGAACTGAAATGTTGTTTCATTTTCATGAGGCTTATTGGGTTTGTTTTTCAAAACATTTAACAGGGCCGGTACTCAAAACAATTTGCTTGTCTACCCCTGAGTTTTTGGCTGTTTTTAAAAAATGTTCCATTTTTTCGGATGTTATCAGATCATGCTTTTCAAAAAGCCAGGGAATACCAAGTCGCAGGTATTTATCGTTGCATAAATTATTAAATGCACAAAGTTCCCATCGGGTGGGATGAAGTTCGTTCTCGTAAATGAACTTTCCAATCCCCTGAAGGTTCTCTTCTGTATCGGTAGCGTCCGGAATGATGGGGGTTCTTATCCACAGCTCTTCAGGCATGTGATTGATGTTCATCCATTCAGAAATAAATTTCAGATTTTCCAGTACCCTTTCATTTGAACTGCCTGTAAATTGCTTGTGTTTCTCCGGGTCAATTTCTTTGATGTCATAAAGAATCAAATCCGTATAAGGCAAGATTTTATCATAGGCTTCAGGCATACCCAATCCGCAGGTATCGAGTGCTGTATGGATTCCGTATTCTTTAATTTTTTTGAAGAATGCTAACGCGAAATCGGGTTGCATTAAGGGTTCTCCGCCCGAAAGAGTGACCCCTCCCCCTGATTTTTCAAAAAAGGATTTGTCTTTGAGCACTTCTTTTACAACCTCCTCAACCGAAACATCCTTTCCCATCAATTCCAGGGCTCCCGAAGGACATTCTTCGGTACAAACTCCGTTTGCCTTACAGGAATTTCTGTCGATAATAATCTTATCCTCAATGAAAGAAAGAGCTTGAATGGGGCAGACAGCAACACAACTCCGGCATCCGATACAATTTGATTTCAGCCATTGCAACTGGGGTTTAAAAGATGAATGAACCTATTTCTTCTTGGGAATCTTTATCGGCTCATTAGGCAGTTCATGGTGTTTGGGAAACTTAACAGAAGACAGTGGTTTTAGTGTTGAATTTGATTTAGTCATAATATCAATAAATTAAAGATTAAGTAACAGGGATAAACGGCACCTACTGATTGAAAGCCTCGCTGCCTTCGTGCTGCTCGCTGCAAGTTGAAGTAGGTGCCTCTGATATCGAATTTCAGAAATATAATTCAGTTCCTGAACTGGATTTTGAGCTATTTGAGGATAAAATTATAAGTAATTGTTCCTTTCTGTAAAGCAGGTTCATCCTGTTTTACTTCGAATCTTGCCTCCAGAGCAGCCTCTTTCGCTACCTTTAATAAATATTCATCGAGTGTTGTAGATCCTTTGATACCCGGGTTTGCCTGTACTACTTTACCTGATCTGTCGACACTTACCTCCACAACCACTCTTCCTTCACCCTGGTAATCATATTTAGGGGATGGAAGCCACTGAAATCCTCTGCCCTGGAGATTGTATGATACTCCCATATTCCCTATTCCATTACCGGTGCCCCCGATCATTCTAGAATCTTTTTTAACCTCAGTATATTTCCATGTACCATCAGCATTTAAAATTACTTTCTTACCATCTGAGGTTGTGGCTTCCTGAGTTTGCCCACTAATTATAATATTGATAAGGAAGAATAATAGTACCAAAAGAATATTATTTTTCATTTTAAAACTATTTTTAGAAATTATATTGCCAAAGAATAGATTAAACTATTAAAAAGCGGCATCCCCTGATTGAAATGTCTCGCTGCGTTTAATGCGTATCGCTGCTAATGGAAGTAGGTGCCGCAGTAGTAAATTTCAGAAGATCATTTTTTCATAAATTCATCAAAGTCTTCTTTCCTAACAAAATATTTATCGCCGATTTTTTTACCTTTTAATTCATTAGTTTCTATAAGTTTAACAACTTCTTCTTCAGTTATTTTTAATCCTTCAGCAATGGATTTTATGGTCAATAAACCGAGATTTTGTGTACTTTCATCAACTTTTGTAGATTGCTCAGGTTTAACAATTAAATCAGCAGTCTCTTTCTCCGCTTGAGCTAATTGATATGGAGATATGTCCTTTGAAGAATACTTAACTTTCCCGTATTCATCAACTTCAATAAACACAGTCATATTGCCTTTAATAAAGATCAGATAAAGTAATCCAGGAATAATGAAAAGCAATAATAATAGAATGACTAAACACGTCTCTGGTTTCTTCGGTTTTGTGAGTTGACAATTTATATCAGTTCGATTTGTTATTGTCCAACCATTTTTTTGGTGCTTAACAATTACAGCTTCAAGGATTGCTTTACGTTCTTCAAGCGTTTTCATAACAGATTTTTAAAATAAAACGGCATATCCTGATTGAAATGTCTCGCTGCATTAGTGATAGTCATAGTTGCTAATAGAAGGAAATGCCACTGATATCAAATTTCAGAAATATGGTTCAATTAATCAAGATATATTTTGTCTTAGAGATCAAGACTATTTTTTCTTTAAAGTGGTTATCATTAGGTTTTCCTGAAACTCTATTTTTATAGTAGCCCCCATATGATCGGAAATTGGCTCAAAAACGCCCTTCATGAATTCTACACATTCATCATAGCTGGCAAAACCATTGCCCTCAGGAAAAAGCTTTTTCAAAAAATTGCCGTCTAAACGTATACTTACTGACTCATCTTCGTTTACTTTAACAACCATGCTTGAATCAGAATTAAGACGCATACACTCAAAATTATAAATCACTCCTTTAACATAGCCCTCAAAGTTATTC
>DATCHE010000039.1:0-2090 GCA_036508535.1 Bacteroidales bacterium
GATAGTGAGATCTTTCGTAAAGTTCAGTGTGGAAGATAAATCTTCAGGAGATAAACGTAATACGCTTACTAAAGATAAAGACCCCAAAAAGAAAGTCTCAAGGGAAATAGGGGAATATGTTGATTACGAGGATATAAAAAAATAAATTTTCAGCGCTCTTTGCTGCTGGTCCTGAGCTTTTTAGCCAAAGAATTTGCAAAAACAAAATCATTGAGTGTACTACAGTCTGAATGGAGGATTTCGTTTTTATTTCCTTCCCAGCATTTAACACCCTCACTTATAAAAATGATTTTTTCTCCTATCTCCATAACCGAGTTCATATCGTGAGTATTTACGATTGTTGTCATTGAATATTCTTCGGTGAGCTCTTTTATGAGAGCATCAATGAGGATAGCCGTAATTGGATCAAGTCCGGAATTCGGTTCATCACAAAAGAGGTACTTTGGATTTAAAGCTATTGCCCGGGCAATTGCCACCCTTTTCTTCATACCTCCGGATAATTCTGATGGGAATAACTGGTTAGCATTGATAATATCGACTCTGTTGAGACAAAAATTTACTCTTTCAATTTTTTCTTCCAGAGTATTGTCAGTGAACATATCCAGCGGAAAACGGACATTCTGTTCAACAGTTAATGAGTCGAAGAGAGCACTTCCCTGGAAAAGCATTCCCATTTCACTACGGATCACTTTTTTCCCTCCAAAATCGAGTTTATTAAATAATTTATCCTCATACCAAATTTCTCCGCTATCGATTTCATGAAGTCCAACAATTGATTTAAGCAGTACTGTTTTGCCTGAGCCGCTTCTGCCAATTATAAGGTTGGTCTTACCCGACTCGAAAGTAACTGATATATTTTCCAGTACTAACTTCCCGTTGAATGATTTATTCAGGTTTTTAATTATGATCATGACAGCAGAATTTGAGTCAGGATAACATTGAAGAGCAATATTAACACACTGCTGTAAACTACTGCTTTTGTGCTGGCCCGCCCTACTTCAAGTGATCCACCGTCGACATAATATCCCTGAAAGGCTGAAACGCTGGTTATTATGAAGGCAAAAAAGACTGTTTTTATCAAGGAATATGTAATATAATAAGGGATGAAAGCATATTGAATTCCATAAATAAAATTTTCTGAACTTATTACCCCGGAAAGAGTTCCAGCAATCCAGCCTCCGAAAATCCCGACAATTATGCCGATTATTGTCAGTACAGGATTAAAGAAAAGAGTTGCAATTATTTTAGGCAGGATGAGGTAAGAAGCAGAATTGACTCCCATAATCTCGAGTGCATCTATTTGTTCTGTTACTCTCATTGTACCAATCTCAGATGCGATATTAGAGCCGATTTTCCCGGCAAGGATGAGCGCAGCGACTGTAGAAGAAAACTCGAGGATAATTGAATCGCGGCAACCCAGGCCAATAAGATATTTAGGGTAAATTGGATTTTCAGTATTATATGCTGTCTGCAACGTTATAACTGCACCCATAAAGAAAGAGATAATAGCAATGATTCCAATTGAACTAAGGCCCAGATATACAAACTCCCTCATAGTTTGTTTGTAGTATATAACTGGTTTTTCAGGTTTTGAAAAAACCTTCTTAAGGAGCAGGAAATATCTTCCGAACTGCGTTAGGAATTTAATCATTCTATTAAATTTACACTTCAAAATTACTAATATTTATGGTATTTTCGTTAATAAGGTTTTTGAAACCTGTCTGCTTAATTAATTATATATTTGTATAAATTGTTGAAATATCATTTCTAATGAATAACAAGTACGTTATAATAATGGCAGGAGGTGTTGGTAGTCGTTTCTGGCCTCTTAGCCGACGTGAAAAGCCAAAACAATTTTTAGATATTATAGGATCGGGAGAGACACTGATTCAGCAGACATACCGACGTTTTAAAGGCACTTGTCCCGAGGAAAATATTTTTGTGGTTACAAATGCCGATCATCAGGACATTGTAATTGAACAATTGGGAATAGATCCATCCCGTGTGCTGGGAGAGCCATTTCGTCGCAATACAGCACCATGTGTGGCTTATGGAATATTCAGGATTCTGAAGGAAAATCCTGATGCCGT
>DATCHE010000040.1:0-5415 GCA_036508535.1 Bacteroidales bacterium
CACTTCAGGTGCCACAATATAAAAATCGATCTCAAAATGAGAAGGCACATTCCCGTAAACACCCGCAGTATAACGTGCTTCTGCGAGCAATGTTTCCCTGTTCCAAAGCTGGATGACGCTTATAAAATGATCATGTTCGTCGGGGTGAGGATACTCATCACCAAGTTTAACCTTAACCTCAAATTTTTCTCCTCTTTTAACCGTGTCAGGACAAAAAACATGAGGCATGTGCCGGTCGAGATAATCGCGCTTTATCTCTTTGTCTTCCTTTTCTATTTCAGTTGCTTTAAATACCCTTGGCATAGTAATAATTTTTGATATAAAATAAACTTCTAATCAGCAATAACAGATGAATTCATGTTTTGTAAAGCAAAATTAGTAATTAAAATTTAAAATGTACCAGAGTGGGAAGATGGAAGTCTGCTTGAGGACAAATCAAAATAAATTCAAAATTGTTTTGGTAATTGCCCCATATGTACTACATTTGCCCCTCGATATTGCGGGGTGGAGCAGTGGTAGCTCGTTGGGCTCATAACCCAAAGGTCGGAGGTTCGAATCCTCCCTCCGCTACAAAGAAAAAGCCCTGTCGCGAAAGCGACGGGGTTTTTTCTTTGACAGCTTGAGTTGCAAACGCAGTTTGCAGACGAATGGCTGTCAAATAAAAAATACCGCAGACGCCGAAGGCGGATGCAGGGCTTTTTCTTCGTTAAGCATCCCCAAAGAGGATCATGCGACCGAAGGGAGCGTAATCCTTCTAGCTACTTACCCCCAAACCCCCCAAGAGGGTCTTAAATTCGTTATATTAATTGAATCTGTTCTGTGAAATAAACATCTAAAGCCGAAGGCGGATGCAGGGCTTTTCTTCGGGCTTTTACCCCAAGAGGTTTGCAGTTAGCGTTGTTAATTTAATAACAGTATGATATTTAGCATGCTAATGGTGTTAATATAAACATATTAGATTAAATTTACTAAAGCATCATCAAGCAAGAAAGGATTCTGCTTTTATGAAATCAGTTTGTAATACATAATCATAAACAATATCCCGAATGAAATCACTAAAAGTGTTTCAAATCAGCTTCCTCCTGTGCGTTACATTAAACCTCTTTACACAAGCCACTCTTCCCGTACCTACCTGTACTCAATAATTAATTCCTGATTTACCATCTAATAAATAAATTAGCAACATGAAAATAAAAATTCTGGTAATCTGCATTTTATTGACACAACCACTTATTGCACAATCCTACAAACAAATCCATGCCGATGCGATTGTGGTTGACACGCATAACGACATTCTTTCTCAAACAACTGATTATGGATACATTTTAGATAAAGATTTAACAGGTAAAACCCACACCGATCTGGTGAGATTAAAAGAAGGGGGAGTTGATGTACAACTTTTTTCAGTGTTCTGTGACGGGGAACAGATTAATCCTTTCCAGTTTGCCAATCGTCAGATGGATTCGCTTGATGCTGTATTAAAACGCAATCCTGATAAAATAGTTAAAGTGCCCAATAGCAGCGAGTTGTATGAGGCAGTGAAACAAAACAAGATAGCCGCCATGTTTGGAGTTGAGGGGGGACATATGATAGAAAATGATCTTGACAAGCTTGCATATTTCTATAAACGTGGTGCAAGATACATGACACTCACCTGGGTTAATTCAAATTCATGGGCAACAAGTTCAAACGACGAAACCTTCAACAAAGATTTAAAGCACAAGGGTTTGACAGAGTTTGGGAAACTGGTTGTAAAAAGAATGAATGAACTGGGTATGCTGGTCGATATTAGTCATGTAGGCGAACAAACTTTTTGGGATGTCCTCAATGCAACCACTAAACCGGTCATCGCATCTCACAGTGATGTTTATGCTTTATGTCAGCATAACCGGAATTTAAAAGACGTACAGATCAGAGCCATAGCCAGAAACAGAGGGGTTATCCAGGTGAACTTTTATTCCGGGTTTTTGGAAAATAACTATTTTAAAAACAAAGAAGCCTTCATTAAAAAACATTCTGAAGATATTGACTCTCTGACAAAAGCCGGGATGGCTAAATCCAAAATAGAGGATTTTCTTTTTACCAGGTACAGAAATGAAGTTGAACCGATGCGAGCTCCGTTTTCAGCAATAATTGACAATATTGAGTACATTATAAAATTAGTCGGGGTGGATTATGTGGGTCTGGGCTCCGATTTTGACGGGATTGAATCTGCACCTCTCGAACTCGATGATGTGACCAGATATCCTCTCATTACGAAAGCGCTGGTAGACAGAGGTTATAGTAAGGAGGATATCACTAAAATCCTTGGCGGTAATTTTTTAAGGGTTTTAAAAGCCAATGAAACAAAATAGCCACAATGGAAAATAGTTACAATTACACTACAAATCATAAGTCCAATCTTATGGAGAAGTTTTCAATTATTACCTTCATTTTCATCCTTTCCTACATCCCCGGAAAAGCCCAACAGCTATATAATGAAGTGAATGGAAAGATAGCCTTAACTCAGCAGGGCGCATCTCATCTGGCTTCACTGCCGCTAAAATGCCTCGACAAGGAATTCCCGTTCAAGCCATGGTATGTTATAAGCGATTCAACTTTTACCACTCCAAAAAAAATGCAGCCTGCCTTCTGCGGCTGTTACGACTGGCATTCGTGTGTGCATGGACACTGGTTATTGGTGGCTCTTCTGAAGCAGTTTCCGCAAATGGCTGAAGCCGAGAGTATCCGGCATAAGCTCGAAAGACATTTATCGGCAAAAAATATCAATACTGAATTAGCTTTATTCAAAGGCGATAACCTGACATTCGAAAGACCCTATGGATGGGGATGGATATTGCAATTGCAGAATGAATTGTTAACGTGGAATACTCCAACCGGAAGGGAACTCAGTCAAAATCTGAATCCTCTGGCACGCTTCCTTGCCCATGAATGGATAGGATTTCTCAATAAACTGCAATATCCTGTTCGCGAACCTGAACATTATAATCTTGCATTTAGTATGTGCTTGGCATGGGATTACGCAGTTACAGCGAATGATACAGTTTTGCAGAATGCGATAGTAAAATCTGCTATCAGGTTTTATAAAAAAGATCTTGCCTGTCCGACCTCTTATGAACCCGGAGGATATGATTTTCTTAGTCCGTGTCTCGAAGAAGCTGACCTGATGCAGAGAATATTGCCGGGGAAAGAATTTAATTTATGGCTTAATAAATTCATGCCGGAATTATACAAAAATCCGGAGTCGTTATTTAAGGTTTGTGATGTTCCTGATCCAACAGATGCTAAAATGGTTCATCTGTATGGATTGAATTTCAGTCGTGGCTGGTGTTTATATGACATTGCTGCAAAGATGCCTGAAGAAAAGAGAAATCCTGTACAGGATCTGGCCCTTCGGCATTTTAAGTACTCCATTCCTCATGTTGTTTCTGGAGCATATGAAGGCGAACACTGGCTTGCCACTTTCGCTCTTTTAGCTATTAAGGGTGTAGGGAGATAGATTGATTTGCACACAACAGGCTAAACAGTAACTCACCCCTGAATCTCTCTGCGTTGCAAAGAGGAGTGACTATGGAAGCATGTTGGAAGCAATTCATTATATTTCTCCTTACAAATTGTTTGTTTATTGAATAAAATCAATTATCATTAATGGAATTTGGCAAGATAATGAGATATGGCACATCACAATACCATAAAAAATTACAGCAGGCTTTCGGACAGAATAAATCTTTTTCCGCAGGGAGCTCCCCCTTCCTCTCTTCTCTTTGAAATATTCAAAATTCTTTTTAATGAAAAGGAAGCAGTCCTGGTCAGCCTTTTGCCAATTAAGCCCTTCACTTCAAAAAAAGCTGCAGGAATCTGGAAAATGAAGAAATCCGAAGCTGAATTGATATTGAATGACCTGGCCGACAGAGGATTACTTGTTGACGCTGTAGAGAATGATGACATTTTATATACGATGCCGCCTCCTATGGCTGGTTTCTTTGAGTTTTCCCTTATGCGTCACCGGAAGGATGTTGACCAGAAAACACTGTCAGCTCTCTTTTATTCTTATATTAATCAGGAAGATGCTTTTGTCAGAGATCTGTTTGCCGGTGGCGATACCCAGCTTGGGAGAACGTATGTAAATGAAAATGTGCTTTCAAATGAGAACTCTTTACTTATCCTGGACTATGAAAGAGCTTCCGAAGTAGTCAAAACAGCCAGTGTAATAGGTATTGGAACCTGCTATTGCAGGCATAAGATGCTACATGCCGGTAAAAACTGCCAGGCACCGCTGGATAATATATGTATGACATTCAACGGATGCGCCGATTCCCTCACAAGACATGGAATAGCAAGGAAAGTCGACGTTGCTGAAAGCCTGGATGTTCTTCAGAAGGCCCGCGAATATAAGCTTTTACAGATAGGAGAAAATGTACAGGAAAAAGTCAGCTTTATTTGCAATTGCTGCGGATGTTGCTGTGAAGCATTAACGGCAGCAAGAAAGCTTGGATTCCTCAATACTGTGTTCACCACAAACTTTATTCCTGAAATTTCCGAAGATAAATGTGATGGTTGCGGCAGATGTATTACCCTGTGCCCTGTTGAAGCAATGTCACTGGTTTCGGCGAACGATCCGGCTAATCCTAAAAGGAAAAAAGCGAGGCTAAACATTAAAACATGCCTGGGATGCGGAGTGTGCCTGACCGGTTGTCGGAAAAATGCCCTTAAGCTTGAGTCACGTGAAACACGGACAATTACCCCAGTTGATTCCGTTCACAGGGTGGTTTTGATGGCGATTGAAAGAGGCAAGCTTCAGAACCTTATATTTGATAATCAGGCTTTCTTCAGTTACAGGGCTATGGCGGCAATCCTGGGCGCCATTCTTAAGCTTCCGCCCATAAAGCAGGTTCTTGCCAGTCAACAGTTCAGGTCTCGGTACCTTGTTTCCCTTATAAGAAGGCATAATAGTTCTTATTGAATTCATCTACAGGCAGATATCTAACCTTGATTTAATAAGAGATAGTGTTAGAATTATTAAACTGGAGGAGGCTTTATCAATAATAAAGTAATAGTTCTCCACATAGTGTGACACTTTCATTTTATGACCGACGGATGTAGGGACGTTGCATGCAACGTCCCTACATATACCGGGAGGGCTGAGAATAAATTCGTTATATCAATTGAATCTGTTCCGTGAAGTAATCCGCTAGGGTTGTGTATCAGGGAAGCGCTTTTTCTTTAGTTTGAAGCTTTGTCGGTTAAGGCATTTAAAATAGGGACGACCCATTTCCCTTTATCAATGTCATATACAATAAAATCGCTGTCAAACTGCCAGTATGCCCAGCTAAATCCCAGTTTTTCAGCTGTGCGTGCTACATAGGCAGTATAACGGGCTCGGGATTCCATATCTCCCTTATCATAAGAGCCAAA
>DATCHE010000041.1:0-9963 GCA_036508535.1 Bacteroidales bacterium
TTAGGTGTTTTCTGTCTTTTCGCTCCTTCAACAAGAGCGATCATACGGTCAAGAAATGTAAACCCCGGTTCAGATGTAATCCGGATGGTAATCCTGTCACTGATTACTTTTGTTCCTCCGGTTACTGCAGAGCGATCACCACCGCTCTCGCGAATCACCGGTGCAGATTCACCTGTTATGGCTGATTCATCAACGCTGGCTATTCCTTCGATTACATCTCCATCTGCAGGAATAATATCTCCTGCATCACAGATAACCACATCTCCCTTTTTCAGATCATTGGCAAAAACGATTTCCTCTTTGCCACGAACCAGTAAACGGGCTTTAGTCTGGGTACGACTCTTACGCAAGCTGTCAGCCTGTGCTTTACCCCTTCCTTCAGCAATTGCTTCAGCAAAGTTGGCAAACAAGACAGTAAACCATAGCCAGAGAGTAATCTGAAAGTTAAAACTTGAAAATTGTCTGTTGTAAATGTCAACGAAAACAACTACAGTTGTCATTAGTGCACCAATTCCAACGATAAAAATAACTGGATTTTTCACCAGAGTACGCGGGTTCAGTTTAACAAAAGAATCTTTCAATGCCTGAATTGCAATTTCCCTGGTAAACAAACGGCTCATATTTCGATTTTCCATATAATTCAAATTATAAATTAGAAGCTAACACCCAGATTCATTAACAAATGTTCAACAATAGGCCCCAGAGCTAATGGGGGGAAAAAAGTCAATCCTCCTACTATCAGAATTACACTTAAAAGCAACATAACAAACAACCAGTTGTCGGTTCTGAAAGTACCTGAGGAAACAGGAGTGATCTTTTTCTTCGCCATGCTCCCGGCTATAGCCATAACAGGAACAATTATTCCAAAACGGCCAATAAGCATTCCGAAACCAATCATAAGGTTATAAAAAACTGTGTTTGCATTGAGGCCGGCAAATGCGCTGCCATTATTTCCTGCAGCAGAGCTGAATGCGTATAATATTTCTGAAAACCCATGGGGCCCTGCATTATTCAGACTCGATAGTCCGGCAGGTATTGAGCAGGCTATTGCAGTAAACAATTTAATGACTATGCTGGGGGCCAAAATTGCAAGTATGGCCATTTTCATCTCAAAGGCTTCTATCTTTTTACCAAGATATTCCGGAGTTCGCCCTACCATAAGTCCGGCAATAAAAACCGTAAGTATAATAAAGATGATCATTCCATATAAACCTGATCCTACCCCTCCAAATATTATTTCGCCCAACATCAGGTTAAACATGGCAACCAATCCTGATAATGGTGACAGGCTATCATGCATGCTGTTTACTGCTCCACACGAAGCAATTGTAGTTACCACAGAAAACAGCACACTGTTCGCAACCCCGAATCGGGTTTCCTTTCCTTCCATGCTCCCTGAAACATTCAGTACAGTGTTATGACTGTACTCGGACCATAGAGATATGGCAAGGCCGGCAGCAAAAAGGATAAACATGGTAATAAATATTGCCCTCGCCTGCCGTTTAGACTTCATATAATGTCCGTATGTAAATACTAAACCTGCAGGAATTATAAGGATGGCCAGCATCTCTAATAAATTCGTGAAAGGCGTAGGGCTTTCAAATGGATGTGCTGCATTGGCGTTAAAGAAACCGCCTCCATTGGTGCCAAGTTGCTTTATAGAACTTTGCGAGGCAACCGGGCCCAGAGGAATAACCTGCTCAGTTCCCTGCAATGTAGTTGCTTTGACATAATGTGAAAAGGTCTGTACAGCACCCTGACTTACAAAAACCATAGTAAGAATAATAGAAAGGGGTAGTAACACATAAATCACACTCCGGGTCATATCAGTCCAAAAATTACCCAAAGCATCGGTAGTTTTCCTGGTTAACCCACGCATCAGAGCTACCAGAACTGCGATACCGGTTGCAGCGCTGACAAAATTCTGAACAGTCAGACCTACCATTTGAACCAGATAACTCATTGTATTTTCGCCGCTATAAGATTGCCAGTTTGTATTCGTTATAAAGCTCGCAGCTGTATTAAATGAAAGGTGCCATGATAAATTGGGTAGTTTTTCAGTGTTCATCGGCAGATATGCCTGAAACATTTGTAAAAGAAATAAAACTACCATACCAAAAAGATTGAAAAGGAGAACACCATACAAGTAGGTCTTCCAGTTCATCTCTTCCTCGCTTTTAACACCTGAAACCTTGTATATTGATGTTTCCAGCCAACCAAAGACTGGCTTCATAAAATGTTTTTCACCCATGAATACTTTTGCCATATACTTGCCTAACAAAGGCGAGAGCACTATAAGCAGTACCATGAAAATGATCAGTTGAATTGCTTCGTTCATATTTTTAAGCTTTTAGTTTAAATTCAAATAAAGGGATCATTGGAGTCGGAAGACCGAAGACCGAAGACGGAAGTCGGAAGAAAGAATCATCGTGCTTTTCACTTCTGTCTTCCAACTTCAGACTTCCAACTTCTTAAAATTTATCTGGTCGTAATAAAGTGAATATCAAGTAGCCTAATATAAGCAAGGCTACGATTCCGCCAATCAAATAACTTATTGGACCGTTAGAGACAGTCACATCTGACTGTGGAAGTACAACTACTACAAGTGGTAAAAACATTCTAACAAATTTTGCTTTCATATTAATTCATTTTTAAAGAACAAGAAACTTTACTTTTTCTGCCTGAAACGTCTTATTTCTGTTAATTGTTTAACATTAAAAATTAATATCAAGTTGAATTGTCAAGGAATTAAGATTCTTATCCTTGCTGTTATATAAGACTTTATTGTTATTATAAATGTCATATGCGAAAATTACCGACGTATTTGACGAAAATGACCAGGAAAAGCCTAAATTCAATGCTCCAAGGTAATTTTTGCCTCCCTGGTAGTCAATAGCCATCCAGAGTTTATCCGATATTTCCGTCATGGAACGGTCTAGCGACAATAAGAGGCCACTGTTTGATTTATTGCCATTCTCATCGACAAGTAGTTTTTTGTTGCCGGAATAATAACCTGCCGAAACTCTGCCGATAACCGGTATTGTCTTGGCAATCAAAGCATAGACCACATTATAGTTTGTCAGGTTCGATTTTGTCCCTAGGTTGTAGACACCAAAGGCAACAGCTGGTGACCCCTTAAATAGACTGCTCTCGGGAGTACCTGCCTTCATATTAAAATAAACCGGACTATTATCATAAATACCGTCGCCCATATAAAGATAATCGATGCCAGCTTCCGCCTGAACCTTCTTAAAAGGAAGAATTCCCGCAGTCAGTCCACCATCAAATATTCCTGCACCCCGGCTTTGATAAGCCTGATTCTTTAATCTGAAATAATTGTCAAGGCCAAGATGGAAAGTTTTAAATTTTTGAAAATCCGTAGATGAAATCCAAATTTGTGTTGAAGGTGTCCCTGAAACCAAATTACTCATTGATATCAGCAAGATAGAGATTGTGACAATGATCAGTTTAATTTTCTTCATTTTAACCATTTTAATACATGACAAAAATATATTGGAATTTATATGTTTTTTATCAAGATTATCCTTCAGGTAATAAAGATATTATAAGGATTGACAGGAAGATGCTATTTGAGCTATAAAACGAAACTAAATGATCAGATTAAAACCCTATTAGTCAATTTTAATAGGAAATATTACAATTGGAATCCCAAACTTGAAGAATCTCTTCTGTATCGAAAATATGGTGTGGTTATGTAGTAGTTTTGACAGGTAAAATGTCTTTGAAAATACCAACTGACCTCCAAAGAGAGCAGCTCCGGACAATTTTGGCCTTATTTTTTTTACTATCCTGTAAATTTCACTTACCGGGTCAGTTCCTATTGTCCAGATACTTTTTCCATAAAGGCCAAATTGATTGGCAATAGTCACATATTTTGCTCCGTCTTCTTTTACCTGTCTCTTAAATAGCTCCAATTCTTCTGTACCCCGATAAATTTTTGAGTTAATAATCCCTACTCTTATAAAAACTATATTGTCATAAACCCCTTTAAAGTTTTCAAGAATTCTTAAGAACGTATAAAGCCCGGTGCCACCAAATCCGCTGACCATTATTATAGCCGTTCGTCCATTTTTATTAAAACTGACTTTTTTTAGGTTTCTGTCTGCACATGGTCGCTGACCAATCAGTTTTTCGATCTCACTAAAAGCTTTAAGTCTGAGTTTCTGTAGCTTCAATGTCGTTCTGAAATAGTGACGTTTAATAAATATAGCCATTGAAATAAGTACACCGGTAATGAGTAAAGTCACCCAGCCTCCCTGACCGAATTTTAAAATGATCACAGAAACAAGAATAAATGAAGTAAGTACAAGTCCAATACCATTAATAACGAGTTTCCGTTTCCATGGAAATGGTTTTCCCCTCATCATCCACCAATGCTTTACCATGCCCACCTGAGATATTGTAAATGTTATAAAGACATTAATGCTATAAAGAACAACCAATAAAGCTACTGATCCTTTCGATATTACCATAACGATGATAGCGGCAATGCCCATTAAGAGGACTCCATTCATACTTACGAGACGATCGCTAAGGGATGCAAACCTTTTTGGAAACCAATGGTCTATTGCCATATTTGCCATAATTCTGGGACCATCAATAAAGCCTGTCTGGGCTGCTACAAATAACAAAGCAGCTTCCGAAATCAAAGTAACAAGAACAAAACTTCCAGACCAGAAAGGTCCCCAGCCAGCTGTCAGGTTCTCAAATAGTACAGCATTTAAGGTCTTATGAGTATTAAGCTGAACATTATAAAGCATATAGCAGATCATCAGCCCCAAAACCATAAATGACAGCGAAATAACCATTAGAAACATTGTCTTGCGGGCAGTTGCAACTTTGGGTTCGCGCAGAATCGGCATTCCATTACTTACAGCTTCGATTCCTGTATAGGTTCCGGCACCCATACTATATGCCCGGATAATTATTAAGAATGTGGCAAAAAAGCCAAATTGCGAGACTGTTGAATTAATTTCATGAGTGGTATGACCAGCTATTTCAACGAAATTTGAGGATTTCATAAAAATGCCATATAAAATGGCAATTACATGTGTTGTAATAAAGATTACAAATATTGGAGTAAGAGATAGTACCGATTCTTTAACACCTCGTAAATTCAACAAAATCAGGAAACAAACCCCAAGCAGTGCAAATGGGAGTTTATATATCTGCCAAACTGCAGGAAAATAGCTAAAAATAGCATCAGCCCCACTCGAAATAGAAAGTGTGATTGTAAGAACATAGTCGATTATCAGAGCAGAACCGGATATCATACCTGTAGTAGGCGACAACAGCTTACTTCCAACCAGATAACCACCCCCACCGTGTGGGAATAAGCGTACAATCTGATTATAACTTGAACTAATTATAACAATAGTAAATACAGTTCCAAGAGCAACAAAAATAGCAAGGCTCGGATGGCCCTGCAGATTTCTGAATGCTTCTTCCGGTCCGTAGCATGATGATGAAATACCATCTGCACCCAGTCCGATCCATGCAAAAAAAGCAACTAAAGTTAATTTATGGAATATTCCTTTATCCTGAATATCCTTGGCTTTGCCGATGAATGTATTTTTTAGCCGTACTGTAAATTCCGATTTTTCAGTTGAACCCGCCATTTTCCCGTTCTTTTTAGCTGTTAGAAAATTTTCAACTGAAGTTCTTATAAGATCTGACCAGATCAGTTATATAAATCGTGCGAAAGTATAATAAGGTATATAATGAATTTATAAAGAACACTAACAAACATATAAAGATTTTATAAAGAGAGTTCTGTTATGAGATATGAATCAATTTATAGCCATAAGAAGGAAAAGAGCGACATATTTTTTATATATTTATGTTCGTTTACCAAACCAATAACTTTATAAAATGCCAGTCTTCACAAGAACAACTAAGAACCTGATAATTAAGATTGATGAGTTCTTTGATAATATTGATCTGGGACTTCTGGTTTTCAGGGAAGGAATAAAGGCTTATCTGGAAAAAGACATGGAAGCCTTTCAGAGACATCTTCAAAAGGTCGATTCCCTGGAAAGTAATGCAGACAAACTCCAGAGATCAATTGAAAATGAAATGATCACTCATTCGATTTTACCGCAACACAAGGCTGAAGTAAGTACTCTGATTGATGAACTTGATGAGATAATTGATGCACTCAAGAGCTCTTTAAATGAAATCAACATTGAAATGCCGGAGATCCCTGAGACTCTGAATAAGAATTTCATAAGTCTTACAGAAACTTCGGTAAGTGCTGCCGAAGAGCTTATCCCGGCTGCACGGGCTTATTTCAAAACGCCATATACTGTAAGGGAAAAGCTATTGAAAGTTTATTATTTTGAAAGTGAGACAGATAAAATATCGTTAAATACAAAAAAGATCATATTTCAGGATATGAAAGAACTTGATCTTGCACATAAAGCCCATTTAAGATATATAATCCACCATATTGAAAATATTTCCGATCTGGCCCAGAAAGCAGCGGATTTACTTTCGGCAATGGCGATTAAAATAGTTATGTAGGATTGTTGCTGGTTACTGGTTACTGGTTACTGGTTGCTAGTTACTAACCAGCACCCAGCAACCGTTAATTATCAGAAGAAAATTAATCCATATTTAAAACTTAATAATAAATGATTCTCTTCTTCCTTACAAGCGGTCTATTCCTTGGATGGTCTCTGGGAGCAAATGATGCTTCCAATGTCTTTGGATCAGCTGTTGGTTCCAGGATGATCACTTTTCGAAAAGCTGCAATCATTGCGTCGGTATTTGTGATTCTGGGTGCAGTAATTCAGGGAGCCGGAGCTTCTCAGACACTTGGAAAACTAGGTTCTGTTAATGCTTTGGGAGGATCATTTACTGTCGCTCTAGCTGCTGCAGTAACAATTTATATGATGACAAAGTTTGCACTTCCTGTTTCAACAACTCAGGCAATTGTCGGGGCAATTATCGGGTGGAACTTTTTTACGGGAAACAGCACCGACAGCAAAACCCTTTCACAGATTGTTGCTACCTGGATTTCAGGTCCGGTTATAGGTGCAGTATTCGCGGTACTTCTATATATACTTTTGAAAAAGTTCAAGAGGGTAGCAAAAATTCACCTTGTCCGTTTTGAATCGTATATAAAAACCGGACTTCTTATTGTAGGTGCATTCGGAGCCTATAGTCTTGGAGCAAATAACATTGCCAACGTTATGGGAGTATTTATTCCTGCATTTAATCTTCAGGATCTCGATCTGGGTATATTTTCTCTCAACTCCAATCAGCAACTGTTTCTTCTTGGTGGCATTGCCATTGCAATAGGGATACTTACCTATTCGAAAAAGGTTATGGAAACCATTGGTGGGAATATTGTTGAGCTATCGTCGGAGGCCGCCCTGGTAGTCGTTCTTGCTCAGGCGATGGTTTTGTTTATCTTCTCATCTTCAGGACTTTCAAACCTGTTTATCAGTATTGGATTGCCTCCTATTCCAATGGTTCCGGTATCGAGTTCACAGGTTATTGTAGGGTGCGTGCTTGGTATAGGTTTATACTCCGGAGCCAGAAACATAAACTTCAGAATATTGGGAGAGATAGCTCTTGGTTGGCTGGCTACACCAATTGTTTCAGGACTTCTGGCATTTTTCTCACTGTACTTTATGAAGAATATTTTTAGTATAGATGTAGGAGGTAAAAAGGAGCCAGTTTTAAACAGTTCAGCACCGGTTAATGATTCAGTAATCTACGGAGGATCAGATATTTCAGTTATGATAAAATATATTTTGTTTGGAGTTTTTATATTTGGAACCATAGGCCTCATTTTTTATGCGCTTCTCGAAAGAAAGAAGAAGAAAAATCTTCAGAAATCTGAAGAAAGATTCTGGATGAATATGAAGTAGGGGGAGATGCCGCGCATCGGCAGAGGGAGTTTAATTATATCAAAAACGACCAATTCTTCCCGTAATACATCATCTGCCCAAGGTAATCATCAACATATTCTACAGTTACATCAGATATATTTCCATTTGGATCGTAAACAGGAATAAGATTCGGATTAACAAATCCGGTATAGGGAGCCAGATTTAATTTTGAGTAGCGTGCAAGAATTTCTAAATGTAAATCAGCATCAATCTTTACACCGAAATCCTCAATTATTCTTTTTCCTGCCTCAAAATCGCCTTCAGACTTTATTCTCTGAACCTCCATTAAAAGTTTCCCAAAAAGTACTCTTAACTTATTGTAATCATGAATTTTAACATATGTCTTGCCTTCACTTTTAATATACTCAACAACATTTTCAGCTTTTCCCTTTTCATAAACCCAATGGCAGATGGCTGACCTGTTACGCATGTGAGCTTCTTCAATATTTTTGCCGGGTTTAATTCTTACAATCTGAGTCAGCAATCCATTACGTAAATATGTATCGTACGATTCTCTAGCAGCCTCAATTTCAGGTAGCAAACCAAGCTCAAGAATCATATCATCCATCATGAAATAGAGTGCAAAAAGGTCGGCTCTGGCCTCTTCAAGTGACGATGCATAATTCTTAAGTGCATTTGGATCAGTTCCCTCAGCAAGTTTTCCGCTGGCATGCCCCACACATTCATGAAGATCAGTATGGAGGGCATCAGATATCGATCCATATTTTTTTACTCTTTCAACTTCGTGCTTATCTGCTGCAAACTCCTCAAGAAAACCATTCCCAAGCGATGCAATCTCAATTGCATTTGAGATATTTGCTAATGTAACTGACTTTGAACCAACTTCTTTTCTGATCCAATCAGTATTTGGAAGATTTATTCCCAGAGGGGATGCAGGGTAGCAATCGCCTCCAAGCATTGCAATATTTATAACTTTCGCAGCAACACCTGTAACGTTCTCTTTTCTGTATTGAGGGTGAATCGGAGAATTGTCTTCAAACCACTGTGCGTTTGCCGTAATTATTTCTGTACGCTTTGTTGCCTCAAGATCTGCATAATTAACAATAGCTTCCCAGGTTGCTTTCATTCCCAGAGGATCTTCATAATTCTCAATAAAACCATTAATATAATCAACCATAGAGGTTGTATTTTTTGCCCATGCAATATTATATTCATCCCATATTTTCAGATCGCCTGTATTATAAAAGGAAATGAGTAGCGATAATTCCTTTTTGCGTGCTTCACTTTCAGCAACTTCTATAGCTTTTTCGAGCCACTTAATGATATTTTTTATTGCAGAACCATATTTACCCGTTGAACTGTAAACTTCCTCCGAGACAACTCCATTTATCTTAACAACTTTTGAATTTAGTCCAAGCGAGATTGGCCGGGCATCGGCAGGTATTGCTCTCTCAGAATAAAACTTTTCAACTTCCTCTTGTGTCACACCCTCATAAAAGTTTGACGCAGATTCTGTAATCATGTCTGCTCCTGCTTTCAGTTCGACCTTCTTCGCAAAAAGTTTCTCGTCGAATATAATGGGTATCAACAATGCAATAAGTTGGTCCGTGGTCTGATCTTTTTCAAGCGGGAGTTTCACTTTATCAGCTCCCTTTATCAAATCTGAGAGAAAGTCAGATGAAAAACCAGGTTTAAACTTATCGCTTGAGTAGTGATGATGAACACCATTTGAGAAAAATACTTTTTTTGCATAAACCAGAAAATTTCCAAACTCAGGATCTTTCCTATCGCCTGAAAAACTTTCAATTATGGCTTCAATAGTTTTTCTGATCTGAAGGTTGTATTTAAAGTTCTGATCCCATAAAATATCTCTGCCGGTCAGAGCTGCCTGACTCAGATAATAAATGTATTTTTTCTCCTGAAGTGAAAGAGACTCGAACCCTGGAAGTTTATACTTTAATACCCTTATATCATCAAACTGTTCAACAAAATAATTAAAGTCTTTCGAACTCTCAATTGAAGCGGATACTGATTTTTTTGTAATTCTCATTATTGTGTCTGATTTCTTTGTGTTACTTTGTGA
>DATCHE010000042.1:0-2446 GCA_036508535.1 Bacteroidales bacterium
GCTTTATCGGCGAAGAAACTTAATAAAACTTCCATATCCTTTGCTACCCTGAAACCTGGAATAGGCGAGGCTCTCAATTTACCATCTTTCTGAGGAAAAAGGATTACAACTGTGGGATAGGATAATTGTCCTGAAAGGAGAGCAACTGCTAATTGATGTGCTTTTCCTGCTTTTCCGTCATTAATGTATGTCTGACCGAAAACAGTAATACTTTCCTTTCCTTCAGCATCAAATTTTACAGGATAGAACTTATTATTGAGAATATCTGAAATGACAGAGTTGGTAAAGGTCTCCCTGTCCATTTTTTTACACCAGCCACACCAATCGGTATATGTATCAATGAATATCGGACGCGGGTTTTGACTATTTAGTTTCTCGGCTTCCTGAATTGTGTACCACTTAACAGATGAATTCTCTGCGGTTGCAGCAGTCTGTGGGTAAGCCGGAATTACAAAAATTGTCAACAATATAAATATGATGGAAGTTTTCATTTCTATAGTTTGAAGTTCGATATGCAAAACTAGTGAAAAATAACAGAAAATCTTTTCAAAACTGATATATGCAATCACATCTGTTCTGGTCATCCAACAATTATGCCATAGTATGGTAAATGATAACTGATATTTAAGAATATTTTTTAAATATATTTTCTACATTTACCGGGCATTAATTTTTATCTAATATAATTTTATGGAAACAGTAACAAATACTCTTCGCGACTCCAAGGTTGCAAGATGGACAGCACTTGCTGTAGTGGCCTTCACTATGTTATGCGGTTATTACCTCACTGATGTGATGGCTCCTCTGAAGCCAATGCTCGAGAAGGAACTTCTTTGGAACTCAGCTGACTATGGTTTCTTTACCAGTGCTTATGGTTGGTTTAATGTATTCCTGCTCATGCTCATTTTCGGGGGGATAATCCTTGATAAAATGGGAGTAAGGTTTACAGGTAAAATGGCAACAATAATTATGGTTGTCGGTACCGCGATTAAATACTGGGCAATTTCGACACATTCTCTCGATGGACATATAATACTCGGATGGAAAGCCCAGGTAATTGTTGCGGGTCTCGGATATGCTACTTTCGGAGTAGGCGTGGAGGTAGCCGGTATTACGGTTTCCAAAATAATAGTTAAATGGTTTAAGGGGAAGGAACTCGCTCTTGCAATGGGACTGGAAATGGCAACTGCCCGGTTAGGGACGACTCTGGCTATGGCTACTTCAATCCCAATAGCAACTGCACTCCATGGAGTATCAAAACCAATTCTTGTCTGTCTGATTATGCTTTGCATTGGTATGATAGCTTTTTTCTTTTATGCCACAATGGATAAGAAGCTTGATAAATCAGTTGCGGATGAAGCAGTCAGATCCGGTTCCGTCGATGACGAGGAATCATTCAGACTAAGTCATGTATTGCAGATATTGAAAAACAGAGGCTGGTGGTATATTGCAATACTTTGCGTTTTATTCTATTCAGCTGTTTTTCCTTTTATTAAATACGCTACTGATCTGATGGTAAATAAGTTTCATGTTAGTGAGAAACTAGCCGGCAATATACCTGCACTTCTTCCTCTTGGGACTATTTTACTTACCCCTCTTTTCGGTAATATTTATGACAGGAAAGGAAAGGGTGCTACGATTATGATAATTGGTGCTGTACTTCTGATCTTAGTTCATACCGTATATTCAATTCCGTTTTTAACAGCTACTCCTTTAGCTATCGCCATGATAATGCTACTTGGAGTTGCCTTATCCCTCGTGCCTTCTGCAATGTGGCCATCCGTGCCAAAAATTATTCCGGAAAAACAACTTGGAACTGCCTACGGGATGATATTTCTTATACAGAATATAGGACTGTCACTGGTTCCGCTTCTTATCGGTTGGGTCTTGAATAAATATTGTATAACAGGGACGCGTCTTCTTGATGGGGTACCGGTTTCAAATTATAATTATACACTCCCAATGGTGATATTCACAGGATTTGGTGTTCTTGCCCTCATTTTTGCCCTGTTGCTGAAAGCAGAAGATAAAAAGAAAGGATATGGACTCGAATTACCGAATATTAAAAAATAATTCAAATCATCAACAAAGGGGATTGTTTAAAAAGGCATTAAAATCTCAATTCTTCCTTTGTGTTTCTTTGTGATGTACTTTGTGATCCCCTGCCTGCCGGCAGGCAGGTTTGTGGTTCAATGTTTTAATTTTTACCACAAAGGTACTCAAAGGCATTCACGAAGGTCTTCATCATCAGGTAACGAAATTTTGATTTTCTCATTATTCCCAAAAATAGACAGTTTTTGGTTTCTATGAGTAAATTTAACATCGGCTTAACACGAATTAACCTGTGTATAACATCATCGGGAAATAAAAATTCTATTTTTGTCCTTATCAAATAAATTTAACTAACAGAGATATGAGAAAGATTATTATTGGATTATCGGGTTTA
>DATCHE010000043.1:0-2323 GCA_036508535.1 Bacteroidales bacterium
CAGATCACGTTCCTCTGTGAACCTTACAAAAGTTCTGGCAAAAAACAGTTGGAAAAAAGAGTTCAAATGGGTAAATACCATTGTTGGATTCGACTTTATAAATATTGGTTTTAATGAAGCAGTAGTGCTTATAGGTGACCAGTGCTTTGAATTTGAAAATAAATTCAGAAACAAAATTGACCTTGCCAGTGAATGGAAGAAATTCTCCGGCCTTCCTTTTGTATTCGCATGCTGGACGGCTAATAAGAAACTTGATAATGAGTTTCTATCAGATTTTAATACAGCATTACAACTCGGTGTAAATAACATTGATGCTGTTGTTGAAAAATTTGGAAAAAGCGGAATCATTACGGGTCAGGTATTAAAGACCTATCTTACCAAAAACATTGATTATAATTTTGATGAAGATAAAAAAAAGGGACTGAAGTTATTTCTTGAGTTGATGGGTATGTTGCCCCCTGCCCCCTAAAGGGGGTTCACTAGTTATATCTTTCTGATTAGCCCCCCTTTAGGGGGGTTGGGGGGCAGAAATAAAGGGAAGCAAAAAGAAGGTTTTAATTATATAATAAATTGTTTCAAAAATATTACAACGATATTCAAGTTATCTATATAATGATTAACTTTGGTTTTTATGTGATTTAAACGGTATTGACCATTAAAATAAAAATATTATGGATAAAACAATCACCTTCAACGAACTCCGGAAGATTAAAGACCAGTTGCCCTCCGGTAGTATGAGACAGATTGCAGAAAAACTGGATCTGAATGAAGAGACGGTCAGAAACTATTTCGGAGGATGTAATTTTGATAAAGGCCAGTGTGTCGGCGTACATTTTGAACAGGGACCGGATGGCGGGATAGTAACATTTGATGATGCCACGATATTAAATCTGGCTAAGAAGATGATTAACTACTAATTCAATATCTGACTGTCTGTATAAAAGCAGAGGGACAAAGCTTTTGCTTTCTTTTACAAAACATGAATCTGACCGTTACATTTGAATCTGCTGAACTTCAGTTTATGCAGATCCTTGAAGAGTTTTTTGTCTCTGTCTACGATGAAAAATCTCTAGCTTCACATGGTATTGAACATCACCGGCGGGTATGGAATTTTGCTAAAGAAATTGTTGTTCTTTTTTCCGAACAAAATTTGATATCTGACCCAACCATCGTCTTCAGATTAATAATAGCGTGCTACCTTCACGACATCGGTATGTCTGTCGATCCGGGGATCAGACATGGACATCACAGTAAAGACTTATGTATCCGTTTTCTTGATAATAACTTGCTCGATAAGTCCAACTACCAGGATGTTCTGTTGGCCATCGAAAATCACGATAACAAAGAATATAAAACTTCAGCAGTTAATAATGATCTTCTGACAATTCTTTCTGTGGCTGACGATCTGGACGCTTTGGGATTCCTTGGAATATACAGGTATTCAGAAATCTACCTGACGAGAGGTATTAACCCTGGAGAAATTGGTCATCTTATAAGAGAAAATGCATCTAAGCGGTTCGAAAATTTCGTAAAGATTTTTGGATTTTCTGAGGAGTTTGTCAGGAAACACCAAAAAAGATACGAAATCCTCGATAATTTCTTCAGCGAATATAATAATCAGGTTGTAACTTATAAATTTGGAACAGGACACCCGGTTGGTTATTGCGGTGTGATAGAACTGCTTATTGATACTATAAATAATAGATTTATCCTAGATGATGTCTGTGATCAACCTAAAAAGTATTCTCCAGATCCTATTGCTATATGGTTCTTCAAGGAGTTGTTGTTTGAATCAATTAGTAAGAACACTAAGGTAATCACAAAGTTACACAAAGGCAACACAGAAACCTGAAATTAAAATGGAAGACCGAAGTCTAAAAATACCCGCCCCCTTTGATCCTGAAGAATTCAGAAAAGAAGGCCACAAACTTGTTGACACATTATCAGATTATCTGATGAAAACATTGTCCGGGACTGAGATGCCTGTTTTACCCTGGAATGAACCTGACAAACTCTCTGAGATGTTTTCATTTGAATCGGGCGGAGGAGAAAATGAACCGTTCGATTCTTTCATAAGAAGGATTATAGATAAATCAATCCATATTCATCATCCACACTATAAAGGCCATCAGGTCACTTCTCCCCTCCCAATAGCTGTACTTGCACAGTTTTGCACAACTCTTCTCAATAATGGCGCCGCTATTTACGAAATGGGACCGGTAAACATGGCAATGGAAAAAAACGTAATTAGCAGGTTTGGGTCATTAATAGGATATTCAGAGGGATATGATGGCATTTTTACTCATGGCGGAACGGCAGGAAA
>DATCHE010000044.1:0-11804 GCA_036508535.1 Bacteroidales bacterium
ATTATTCTTAATAAACTCAATGCTCTCTTTATCAATGTCAATTCCAATACATTTTTTTGCGTTATCACTGATTAATTTATGCAGCCATTTGTTGTTCTTTATTTTTTCATTGATAATTTGAATATGATCCGAACACCCTATGTGAATGACACTCTTATCTTTTATGATTTCAGTTATAGCGGCCTCGCGGGAAATAATCCTGTATTTTCTTTTTTCAATGTCAACGTTAAGACTTGTTTGAAATGAATCTCCCTTAAGATACTTTAGAATTGCCGGCTCTATTTGCATATTTAAATTGTTATGTCTGTTCTTTTAGCCGTTGCTAAGATACTATTTACCTTCAAAACAAAGTCTTTATAATTTACTGAAGCGTTGAATCGCCGGTTCCAGTTATTATAGGCATTCGTCCTGATTTTATTCACTTCCTCAACAGGCATATCGATATATAACTTAATTATTCCGGCAAGCTGCTCTGGTTTAATGTCAACAGGTAAAACCGAACCCGTTCCTTCAACCAATATTTCTTTTACTCCCCCTACATCGGTTGCAATAACAGGTATTCCGAAACTTTGTGCTTCCATAATACTTACCGGTATTCCTTCGGATGAGCTGGAATTAATAAAAAGGTCAATCTCATTATTGGAATAAAACTCCAATAATTCTGAGTTTTGTACCTGCCCCATAAATTTGTATTCAATATTTTTTAATGGCCCCAGCCTACTTTGTGCAAGACCGCTCAGCTCTTTTTGCAGGGGTCCCTCTCCAAAGTGATTCCAGATTATATTTCTATCGGTATTTAGATTTTCCAAAGCTGAGATTAGCAGGTCGATTCTTTTTACTTTAGTCAAACTTGAACAGGTGACTATTCTGAAAAAGTCTGATCCTGATTTCCTTACATCATTTAAAGATGGCTTTATCACTCCTAATCGTGCAACCTGGTTTTTTGGGTGAGTTATACCTAATTTGTTTTCAAAATATTCTTTGCCATGTTCTGAGATAAAAAACAAACCATCGAGATTGTCGAAGGTGTACTTTTGAAGGGGGATATAATTCAGAGTGTTAACTTCCTCATATAAATCGATCCGGTGAGCTCTGGCAATTTTGAATTTATTTTGCTGATCGAGCATACAAATTGCATGTGCTCCGTTATTCATCCAGTAAGAATAGAGCGTAATTAAGCCCTCAATTTTCTCTGTGCCGATAACATTTTCAATAAAAAATTTCAGTTGCAGACCCTTAATTATTTTTTTTAGCAGCAAGAGCTTTTTCCTGAGTGATAACGATAGGGATCGGTCATTTCTGAATTTAATTTCATCTTTATATATCGCTGCAATTTTTTTTCTGTTTCTGAAAAGAAGAATGGGAACAGCCAAATATCCTGTGAATGTTGATGCCGGATTATATCTGTAAATTTTTACATCATTGGGAATGGGTCTCGTTTTACGGGTAGTAATATCTCTTGTTATAATTATTACCCTGCTGAAGTTTGAATAGACAAATGGGAATTCTGCTTCTATAAATGGCTCCCCTGGCTCAAATGGGAATCGCGATGTGATAAAAATCAGGGTACTCATATCTTATTAGACAATCTGTAAATTTAATATATTTGCGTTTGAGCGCAAGAAAATATAAGTCAATATCTTGAAAAGCTTTGTTTTGCCCAATAAGTGAGTAATTTCGAAAATTCAGAAAGACTAAAAAATGAAAAAAGCAGATAAACTAAAACTACTTCTTAGTCACCCGCTAAAAATATTAAATGTTGGTTTAAATCTTTATAAAGAGGAATCATACCGTTCAAAAATCAAAAGTGATTTCAACCTTGAACAATTACCTACTATTGATATTTGTGACCTTCTTCTGGATTTTAATGAAAGCGTAAATAATTACACATTTCTTGATGGAACGTCATTACTCTCAGATATAATGCTGTTAAAATCATTAGCCAGAAGGTTTGATAATTGTGCCTATTTAGAAATAGGAAGCTGGCGGGGGGAGAGTATCTCAAATGTATATGAAGTAACAAAAGACTGCACTTCAATAACATTGTCGGACGAAGAAATGAGAGAGATGAAAATTAGTGAAGAGTTTATAAAAGTTCATGGAATTTTCTCAAAGAATCTTGAAAACCTGAAAACTATCAGACATAACTCTCAAACATTTGATTTTTCGGAGCTCAATAAGGAATTTGATCTTATTTTTATTGACGGAGATCACTCGTACGAAGGAGTATTGATTGATACAAGAAATACTTTCAAACTTAGAAAAGACAAAAATTCAATTATAGTGTGGCACGATTATGGAAGTTCAACTGAGAATGTCAGACCTTCAGTTCTGGCTGCAATTTTAAAAGGAGTACCCAAAGAATACCACAGAAATTTATATCATGTATCAAATACACTTTGCGCAGTTTATATTGAAAATAAAGAATTTAGCGCCACTCTTACCAGATTTCCGACTGTACCTGATAAGTATTTCGATATTAAAATAAACACCAAAAAAATGTGATTTCCCATAATTACTTATTATTGTAATACATTTGTTATTATGTGAATTTATTGAATATGAAGATTTTAATGCTCCTAGATAATCAATTTCCTCCCGATATAAGGGTAGAGAAAGAGGCCAATTCCCTTTTGAAGGAGGGGAATGAGGTGGCAATTCTGTCTTATAATTTCGGCAATAAGAATTCGGATGAAATTATCAATGGAATAAGGATCTTCAGATTTTGGATTCCAAACCAGGCAGCAAAAAAAATTATGGGATTTTCTCTTCAGCTGCCATTTTATAGATTGATATGGCAGCGTGCAATATCAAGGATATTCAAGCTGTATAACTTTGATGTAGTCCATATTCATGATCTACCCCTTTGTACACTTATTCAGTTTATAAAAGGAAAGTATAGGGTTCCTGTTATTGCTGATATGCATGAAAATTTCCCCTATCTGGTCGCTGAACAGCCTTATATGAATACATTATTTGCGCGAATTTTTCTTAGCAAGGGAAAATGGTTCAAAAAAGAAAAGGAATGGCTGGCAAAAGCGGATACAATCGTTTGTGTGGCTGAAGAAATGAAACACAGGATTGAATCAGAACTCTCAAACCCGAAGACTATAGAGGTTGTACCGAATACACCGGCGACTCTTGAACTAAAAGCCTCAATGGCAAATTTACCTCTCATAGCAACCAGATTTTCAGGCACATTTAATATTCTTTACGTAGGTGGTATTGATCCGACCCGGGGTATCGATATCCTGATACAAGCGTCAAAATATGCAATAAAAGCCATTCCCGGATTAAAAATAATTATAGTGGGAGGCGGAAGAATGCTGGCTGAAATGAGACAGCTGGTAAGTTCCCTGCAATTGGATAATACTGTTCTCTTCGAGGGATGGAAACCTCAGGAGGAAGTAGGGAGTTATATTTCCATTTCAGATGTATGTGTCATCCCACATAGAAAATCACCTCAGACCGATAATTCCAGTCCTAATAAACTTTTTCAGTATTTATATTTTAAGAAACCGGTAATATCGTCAGATTGTAATTCTGTAGAGAAGCTTATACTTGCTGAAAACTGTGGCCTGATCTTTAAGGATAACACCCCCGAAGAATTGGCCGACGATATAATGTACTTATACGAAAATCCCGGTAAGAGAATTGAAATGGGGAACAATGGTTATGAGGCTGTTATAAATAAATACAATTGGGATAGCACTGTTGCTCCTTTAATTTCATTATATTCAAATTTAACTCTTTAGGCTACTGGTAAAATGTGTGGAATAGCAGGGATATATAATACCAACGGGGAACCCATCGATAAAGCCCGGCTTGAAAAAATGACAGAGATTGTCCGGCACAGAGGTCCTGATGACGAAGGATACCTTTTGATAAATACTATTGATAACAACAGACAGCATTGTAAAGGAGCAGACACTGTCGATGCACTTCAGGGCAAACTGGAATACGTAAGGAAGGGTATCTCTGCCAATCTCGCATTTGGATTCAGAAGACTTTCCATAATAGATCTGAGCGAAAAAGGACATCAGCCAATGAGTAATCACTCGGGTTTCCTCTCGATCGTTTTTAACGGTGAAATTTATAACTATGTTGAGATCAGGGAAGAACTGACGAGTCTCGGATATACATTTCTGACAAAGAGCGATACGGAAGTGATCATGACGGCTTATGAGCATTGGGGAACAGAGTGCCTTAATCACTTTAATGGTATGTGGGCGTTCTCAATATGGGATGTTCGAAATCAAACACTTTTCTGTGCAAGGGACCGGTTTGGGGTAAAACCATTTTATTATTACTGGAATGGTAATCAGTTCATTTTTGGCTCGGAGGTTAAGCAGATACTGGTTCATGATATTGACAAAACACTTGATGAACAGGTAATTGCAAAGAGTTTTGCGATAAGTAATTTCCTCGAAAATTCAGGAGGTACCTATTTTAAACAAATTAAAGTTTTGCCACATTCTCATTATCTTTTTATAAAGGAAGGCGAACTCAGGATTAACCGGTATTATGATCTTCCTATAGATAAATTTGAATCTTCGGGACTTTCATTTCCTGATGCAAGAGAAACCTATCTGGAGCTTTTTAGAAATTCTGTAAAGTTACGAATGCGCAGCGATGTTGAGGTCGGGAGCGCTCTGAGTGGTGGTTTGGATTCTTCAGCTATTGTAATGCTTGCGTCGGGTTATACTGACAGACAATTCCAAACATTTTCTTCTTATTTTACACATGCTCCACAATATGACGAACGAAAGTGGATCTCCCTCGTTGTAGAAAAAGCCGGAACAAATCCACATTATGTTTCTGCAAATCCTGATGAGGCTCTCAGGGAAATTGAAAAAATAGTCTGGCATCATGACGTACCACTCGAAAGTTCAAGTCCTGTCGCGCATTTTTATCTTACACGTCTGGCACGCGAATGTAAGGTTCCTGTATTACTCGACGGGCAGGGCTCAGATGAAATAACAGGAGGATATAACCATGGCTACTACCGGTATTATGCCGATCTCTTACGTAATCTCGACCTGGGTCGGTTTTTGTCCCAATATCCATCCTACCTTCATAATAATTTAAAAGGTTCACTTCTTGCAAAAATTGCCAAAACTGTTGCAGTTACGGCGATGAAGGAATCTTCCCTTTACAGAATGGAAGCGAAGAGGTCCTTCAAGCCTATTGCCGGAATTGGTCGGGAACAGATGAAGATGGATGAAGTTATAGATCTCGAATGTTCAAAACTTTCAAATTTCCTGTATAATCAGGTAATGTCGACCTCTGTACAAACACTACTTCATTATGAGGACCGAAACTCAATGGCCCATTCCATTGAAACAAGGGTCCCTTTTCTCGATTACCGGTTAGTCGAATTCGTTTTTTCACTTCCATCTGCATATAAGATAAAGGGGCATCTGGGAAAGTATATTCACAGGGAAGCTCTTAAGAAAATAGTTCCTTCAGAAATAATGGAACGAAAAGACAAAATCGGATTTCTTGCTCCGGGAGAAAACTATTGGCTCCGGAATGAATGGAAGGGTTTTGCAAGAGATATTTTTCATTCGGTTTCCTATAAAAGCAGAGGAATATTTGACCATGCCAAGATTGAAGGGGAGTATAACCGATATCTTAAGGGAGACAACAGAAATGCGAAAAAGCTATGGCAGGTTCTCATGATGGAATTATGGTTCCGCATCTTTATCGACAAATCAATTGATCCAAATTCATAATGCTGACGGGCATTTGCCAAACTAACAAGCCTGATGACGGAAGTAATATTTAACTATATCCTGAAAAATTTTGCAGCGATTTATAAAATTGAAACTGATGAGTTCAATATTAATTATGGTATTGATAACAGGTCAAAAATCCAGATTAAGAAAGGAGATACTGACTACTTTAACAAGAAGGAACCTCTAAACCTGTCAGGGGTTATATGGAAAGAATGGATGGGTGAAAAAATTCCTTTTTTATTCGATTCAGACTCTGAAAATATAATAATTTCTCAGGAAGAAGGGAACGTTGTTATTAACTATGATTTTATTGCGTCTGCTTTCTTTTTTTTAAGCAACTGGCAGGAGTATACAAGTCCTGATAAAGATATTTATGGCAGGTTCAGAATGACTGAGAGCATTCAGTATAAACAAAATTTCATCTGTAAACCAGTTGTAAACTACTATTTTGATATATTAAAAAACGCTATTGAACAAGCATATCACATAAAGCTTTCCCAGAAACTCTGGAAGGAAAAGAAAATGGCTGTTTGCTTAACACATGATATTGATTTGTGCGAGAGTGCATGGATACAGGGAAGTTTCAGGGAGCTCTTAAAAGGGAATATATTTGCTCCTTTTAAATTATTGGCATCTAAACTATTTGCAAATGACAGATGGTTCAACTTTAAAGAAATTATAGATATAGAAAAGAAATTCAATTTAAGTACCACATTCTATTTTCTGCCCTTTAAAGGCCGAAAAAATGGGATTCCGAATGCAGACTATAATATTTCAAAACCAAAATTCAGAAAAGTTTTCGGCTTGATCCGGGAAAACGGTTCCGAAATAGCTATTCATGGGAGTATCGGGACAAGCACTGATTCCGGGCTTTTAAAATCTGAAATTGAAAAAATGGGCGTTGAAGTTAACGGAAACAGATACCATTTTCTCATGTACGACTCTTACCTGAGTCCTTCTGTGTTGTCTGAGTCTGGACTGAAATATGATTCATCTCTTGGATTTGCAGAAAGTATAGGTTTCAGAAACGCATACTGTCTGCCATTTTATTTATTTGATATTAAAAATTGCAGGTCGACCGACATAATTGAAATACCGTTAAACGTAATGGATGTATCCTATGGTAAAAAGTACATGGATATTACAAAGGAAGAGGCATTGAATAAAACCTGTCATATTATAGACGAGATAGAAAAATTTAACGGATGCTTTACATTACTATGGCATAACACATATTTCTCAGAATATAAGTATGAAGGATGGAAAGATATTTATTCGAGAATAGTTGAACATTGTACCGGCAAAGACGCTCAAATCGCAAGTGGGAATGAGATCTGTAAACTATTTGATTCCAAAGAATAATTTGTTCAGATTTGTATTTGAACTACTTTATCCCCTGTGTATTCAACCTTGATAAGTATATATCTTCCGGTTTAATATTCGAATCCGTAAGGTCCTTAAAAATCAGATAGCTTTCTTCGGGATTATTAAAAAAATGGAAACCTGAACGCGATAATAATTCCATCTCTTTGATATTGAGGAGGTTATGAGAGAGTCCCAATGCCCTGACCATGATAGCTTTTTGTTTACGGCAATAATTTAGTGCCAGTTTTATAATCCGGATCTTTTTATGATCCGGAAATTGTACGTGGAACAGAAATTGTTCCACAAAAAAAATGTTCTCTTTGTTTGATGAATAAATAAAATAAGCTACTATCTGTTTTTGGTTATCTCTGAATTCCAGAAACCCATATTTCAAAGGAGAAGGATTTTCCTGTATCCTCCATTTTAAAAAATCTTTACTTAAAAACGTAGTATAAACATTTTTCGGCAGAAATGAGAGAAGTACTTTTTCATCGACTTCATCAAAACCTATACTTTTAAAAGAAATTCCCCCTGATCTGGTCGATTTTAGTATATTATTAAGGTAGTTATACCACGAAAAACCAAACAGCTGAAATTTTTTATTTAATTTAAGCTGAGGAAACAGAGCAATCCTGTTTTTATAAAACTTTAAAGGTCTGGTCACATAAAAACTGCCTTTTATCTGAGTAATTATTTTAAAACCGCATCTCTGAAATGCTTTTTTGGCAGGTGTGAACCCCCAAATAAATAGTACATTCTCATCTTTTGATTTTTCCGCAATAACTTCAGATAATTCTTTCAGGATATCTCTTTTTCCCAGTCCAATCATTTTATCAAGCGAGAGCAAGGTATCTTCCCCTTTGACCGTCATTACATGCTGCCCGTTGTTTGAAATCATCGGAATAAAAATGGCTGCATTTGTTCCAATGATTTCATCATACTCACTTTCAGTGGCGACAACATATATTGCCGGCTTGAAGAAGCTTTTAATAAACAGCCAGTCAAACTCCTCTGCGGAACGGTTATTAGCCTGGAATTTGTCATTCTGTGCAGTGTTAAAGAAACGCAGAACTTCAGGCACTATTTTGTTTTCCAGTAATCGGATATTCACCTGCATTGCTTTATTTTTTTTTGAAATAGGTCTGTCAGAATTGTAAAACGGTTCCGCCCCATGAATAACCAACGCCGAAGCCGGCTACAAGGACTTTCTTCCCCGGAGTAATAGAACCATCCAGCATTCCTTCTTTCAATGCAATTGGAATAGTAGAGGAAACAGTATTTCCAACATTCTCAATGAAGTAATAAAATTTTTCAGGACTGATTTTTAACTTTTTTCGCAGAAATTCCATCATGAACTTATTGGCCTGGTGAAGAACGAAAATATCTATCTGTTCTTGTACCAGGATATTTTTTGAAAGGATCTCCTGCATCAGGAGCGGAACAGTTTCCAATGTAAAATTGAAAATTTCAGTCCCATTCATGAAAAGGTGATCGGGAGAGACAGGGTTTCCTCCTTCGTCAAATTTGACAATATTCCTTGAATTCGTACATCTTAATCCTCCTGTTTCGACAATTAAGTTTCTTGCCCCCCTTCCGTCTGTTCCAAGGCTGAAGTCCATTATATTCGCAAAACCATCTCCGGAAATAAGTGTTGCAGCAGCAGCATCTCCGAAGATTGTTCTGTTGCTTTTATCCTTGGGATGAAGATATTTTGAATAGGTTTCTGAGGTGATAAGCAAAATGTTATTAGCCAGACCACCGCAGATAAGTCCTTTTGCCAGCGATAATCCATAGATAAATCCCGAGCAACCCTGATTAAAATCCAAAGCGCCAATATTTGTTCTGAGTCCCAGTCTTTCCTGAAGGAGGCAAGCCGATGTTGGTAAAAAATAATCAGGACTTTGGGTACACAGAAGAATAAAATCTATACTTGTTTTATCAATATTATATTCTTTTATCAACTTTGACCCAGCAGCAAATGCCATATCAGCAGCAGTTTCATTTTCAGCGGCAATATGACGTTGACTTATTCCGGTTTTTGAGGCAACTTTTTCAACTGTCCATTCAGGAAATTCCTTAAACAAATCTTCATTTGTAAGAACCTTCTCAGGCAGGTAATATGATATTCCTTTAATAAATACTTTCATAATTATTATAATAAAGTATAACCGCCGTCGATAGTCATACCTGATCCGGTTACCCACGACGATGCATCGGAGAGGAGGTATATCACTAAATATGCTACTTCTTCCGGCTTTCCGTAGCGCTTAAGAGGGTAGCGATTAATGTCTTCTGTCAGTTGTGCCTGAGTTATGGATCCTTCCACAAAAAGATTAGTGTCAATCATACCCGGGTTAACAGTGTTTACCCTTATCAGTTTTGGGGCCAGGTCGAGAGCCATCCCTTTTACAAGACCGTTTATTGCACCTTTACTGGCTGAGTAGAGTGAACCACCAACGGAAGAGCAGGATACCCCGGAAATGGAAGAAATAAAAACTATCGATGCACCCTTTTTAATTTTTTTATTTTTAAGTAACTCTTGCGATAATAGAGCAGGTGAATTAAAATTAATATTCATAACCTCATTCATTATTTCCTTTCCTGAATACTGGAAAAGTGTCGGTTTTGAGATTCCGGCACAATGTACAATTCCATCAAGAGTGGGCATTGCTTCCACAACTGCTTTTATACCTTCATCGGTTTGTAAGTCAGCAATTATCTGTGTATGCCCGTCACCCTCCAGTTGCAAAAAGGTGTTATTAAGTCTTTCAGCATTACGACCGGTTATACAGATTTTTGCTCCCATTTTCGAAGATTCAATGGCAATGGCCCTACCTATTCCTGAAGAGGCCCCGGAAACGAAAATGTTCTTTCCTTTTAAGGTGAATGGATTGTTCACTTCCCTATTTTATTTTTATTTTCACAATATTATAAATATCCTCAAGCGTTACAGACTTCCTGATATCATCACCTGTTAGCTTAACCTTATATTTTTCATCAACCATACCAATTATCGATAATGCTCCGAAAGAACTCCACTCTTCAATGTCGCGAAATTTTGTTGTTGGTTTAAAAAGACCCGGGTCAGTCTCCTCAAAAAGTTCTGCGAAATTTTTAACGAAAACATTTATTTCCATAACCAGATTTTAAATATGTTTAAAAATGTATTAGTATAATATTCACCCGGTTGTTAAGGGTGTTGGTACTCGTAAATTTACTCCAGAAAAGATACTAGTTTTTTTGCAATATTCCTGTGCGAAAATTGCTCAGTTCCGGTTTGTGTACGACCCGGGTTTGAAATTACCGAGAGAATGTAACTTTCAATATTAAATGTATCTCTGTATGAAAAGCATTTGCCAAAATCATTCTGCGATATTATCGATGCAGCATCTCCATCCAAAGGGCCGAGGCATAATATTGGCTTTCCGGAAGCAATGTACTCAAAGATCTTTCCGGTAATAATGTTTCTGTTATTTTCGTATTCAGGAATCACTAACAAAAGTAATGAGGAATTCAGCATGAACTTTATAGCATCATCATGAGGAGAATAAGGTATGAACTCGATATAGCTATCAGCTATTTCCGTCTTTATCTTCTGTTTTATTTTTTCAGGAACCGTACCAACATAACGTACCAGGAAATCAATATTCTTCTTTTTAATTCTTGCCAAAGCTTCTAAAAGTCCCCCGAGTGGATATTTATCTGACAGGGTTCCGACATAAGTAATTATAAACCGCGATGGTTCATTTGATGAAATGCCAGTAAAATCTTCATCATCATAACCATTTGTAATAACATCAATCTTATTGTTTATCCCTTCTATCTTAGATTCATACAATGCTTTCAATGATGGTCCAACGGTGATTATCCTGTCGGCTGTTTTCAACACTCTTTTTTCATACCATAAATCAATTTTTCTTGAAAGGAATGTTGGGTAAAATTGTTCGTAATAATAAATATCTGTCCAGGGGTCGCGCAGATCAGCGATCCATTTTATTCCGGGATACTTCTTTTTAAGTTTTAGTCCGATCAGTTGTGAGGAATGAGGCGGACTGGTTGTAATAATATTCTTTATGCCGGAAGTTTCTATTATCTCACAGGCTTTTTTAAAAGCATATTTGTTCCAGCCTCTTCTTGGATCGGGAATAAAAAAATTCCCCCGAATAAAACGGGATAATTTTTCTTTCAGCGAATTGTCATTTTTATTTGCAAAACCTGATGAAGGGATTTTTGATTTGTCGCGGTTGTATATACTAAACCAGTCGATGGCCTTTGTCCGGCAGACTACAATTGAAGGTGGTACCTCCTTTTCGAGCGTATTGTCTATAGCAGGATAAGCTGCAAATTTTGGGTCTACAGTCAGAATAACAGGTTCCCATCCAAGCTGAGGCAGATATTTTGAAAATCTGAGCCACCGTTGTACTCCGGCACCCCCGCTTGGTGGCCAGTAGTATGTGATTATCAGAACCTTATTCATTTTAAAGCTTCTTTAACAAGCTCTGGATAGATACTTTTTCTTTGATTATTTCCTTAAGCTGTTCAATATTAACCCGTTCCTGTAGCATCGAATCGCGATATCTTATTGTAACATTCTTGTCATTGAGTGTATCGTGATCAATGGTTATGCAATATGGAGTTCCAATGGCATCCTGTCTTCTGTACCTTCTTCCAATAGAATCTTTATCGTCGTACTGACAGTTA
>DATCHE010000045.1:0-15245 GCA_036508535.1 Bacteroidales bacterium
TTCCCACTTATGAAGTTTCAGCGTTGCATCTGTTTCGATAGGTCTTGTAAGATCCCATATCTCACCATTTACTGTGGCAGCATATACTTCTTTGGCAAGTCGCGGACTAATCTGTTCTGCAATTTCCAGACTGTTACTACCTTTAGTATAGTCTCTTACAGAACCGTCGGGGAAAGTTATTTTAATCATTATGAACACTTCTTTTTATTGGAGTGCAAAGATAATTATTATTTTGTAAATTTTAGGTGAAAAAAGTCCGAAGTCGGAAGACTGAAGACCGAAGAAATTTACTTCCAACTTTTGATTAATATTCACTGAGACGCGAAGCATCGCGTCTTTACTGTTCACTGTTATTAACTACCGTCTTCCGACTTCCGTCTCCTGCCTTACAACCCATTTAAAAGATAATATGTATTTTTGAAGGGTGAAAAAGTACTTTTTGATGCAACTAAGAACAGGAAAAAATGACTTTGACAAAAAATGGCACGTATTTTGAAATTAAGATTTGAACTTTTAAAACCTGACTAAATGAAAAGAACAATTTATTTATCATTGCTTCTCTCCGCATTTCTCATTTCCTGCGAAAAAACTCCCGTAGCTCAATTCTATACAGATACAGTTGAACCCGAGGTTGGACATAATGTAATGTTTACAAATGATTCCCAGAATGCTACAAAATTTGAATGGGATTTTGGTGATGGGTTTATATCTAAAGAAGCAAATCCTGACCATGTATATAACGTAACAGGTTCATTTGTTGTAACATTGACAGCAATTTCGAAAAGCGGTCTTGAGGATAAAGCCACTTTATCTCTAAAAGTAATGGTACCCACACTTCTTAATATTGAGGTTTTAGATTATTGGACAGAAGCTCCTGTTGCAGATGCCAGTGTATATCTCTATACCTCAATGACAGATTGGGATGTACATAACGATAAAAACATTGCAGAAGGTTTTACTGATTCAAATGGTGTAATTGTATTTGCTAATCTTGATCCAAAGGAATATTTTGTTGATGTATGGTCAGCGAGTTATGACAATTATGCTTTAAGAAATGAACTTAATGGTGTTAGTCTTTACATACGGACTCCCGTAATTTTACAACATCAGATTAATAAGTTTACTGCCTGGGTAGATTATTATGGTGCAAAAGGTAGCGGCGATAAACGGGGAACAAGGTCGTTGATCATTAAAAAGTTTGAAAGAAAAATATCAGAAAAAGGTGCACCTGCAACGAATGGAGGAACCCAGGGATGGCAGGAGTTATATAATCGAAGAGTGGTGCAGAAATAGTGAATTTATTTCGCTCTCTACGGCCTTTTTTAACCACAACATTTATCAGAAGCAGTGCTATGCCCTGCCTTAATTTATATAAGGCGTACGGCCTTTTTGATTCTGAGCTTATTTTCTATGGTGCATATAAGACTTAGTATAAGAAAGACCGTAGGCCTGTAACACTATAACGTTGGGCAAAGACCGACGATAGATATACCTCAACCTTTAAGCCCATCGTGGGCGAAATAAAAATGTTATAGTTAATAATTTTATAATCTGTTTTATAAAAAAAAAGTTACGTTTGTAATAATTAATCTTTAATCTCAACCTTTCAAATATAAAAGATGTCAAAAAACCGGTTATTCATTACAAAGCCACTTCCACAGCTCTTCAGTGAATCTAAGGAATCTGATGGTTTGAAAAGATCTCTTACTGCGCTGAATCTTACAACCCTTGGCATCGGAGCAATAATCGGGGCAGGTATTTTCGTCCTTACAGGGCAGGCTGCAGCGCAATATGCCGGTCCGGGTATTGTTCTTTCTTTTATTATCTCCGGACTGGCATGCGGGTTCGCAGGGTTATGCTATGCTGAATTTGCATCAATGATCCCTATTGCCGGAAGTGCATATACATATTCTTATGCAACACTTGGAGAGTTTCTGGCCTGGATTATCGGCTGGGATCTTATCCTTGAGTATTTGTTTGCTGCATCTACAGTTGCGGTAGGCTGGTCAGGATACGTGGTCAGTTTTCTAAAAGATCTCCATATTTTTATCCCGCCTCAGTTTACAGGAGCTGTCGGTACTGTTTTGGTAGATGTTCCCAATATGGGCTGGAAACCACTTACTGAAGCTTTTGCCCAAACTCTTGCTTCTTCAGGAATTCAGGTTGACACATTAACTCATGTTACTTGTGTTTTGAACCTGCCTGCGATGTTCATTGTTGCTCTTTTAACAACTCTTTTAGTTATCGGCATAAGAGAATCGGCAAATTTCAATAATATAATGGTTATTGTTAAAGTATCGGTTATTATTCTGTTTATAGCTATAGGCTTTTATTTTGTAAAATCAGTGAACTGGCATCCGTTTATTCCTGAGAATAAAGTTGAAGCAGCTCCATTTTCTCAATTTGGGGGATTCTGGGGCTGGATGAAAGCTTATAGTCAGGAATTTGGTAAATTTGGTATAAGCGGTGTATTAAGAGGAGCAGGGGTTATTTTCTTTGCGTATATAGGTTTTGATGCTGTTTCAACCGCTGCACAGGAAGCCAAAAATCCACAACGCGATATGCCGATAGGTATTCTGGGATCTCTGGGTATTTCAACTGTGTTATATATTCTGGTTGCGATAGTACTTACAGGAATTGTAAGCTATACCACACTAAATGTTGCTGACCCTGTGGCAGTTGGAGTTGATTCGATGGGTAAGGGGATGTTCTGGCTGAGACCTATTGTAAAGATTGCTGCTATTGCCGGTTTAAGTTCAGTTATTCTTGTCATGCTTATGGGCCAACCCAGGATCTTTTACTCAATGTCAAAAGATGGCCTGTTACCTCCGGTGTTTTCCAAGGTTCATCCAAAATTCAAAACTCCTTATGTAAGTACAATCATTACCGGTAGCCTTGCGATGATTATAGCAGGTGTTCTTCCAATAAATATTCTGGGGGAATTGGTTTCCATTGGAACTCTTCTTGCTTTTATAATAGTATGTATCAGCGTTTTGGTATTAAGAAAATCGAAACCGGATATTGAAAGACCGTTTAAAACTCCGTGGGTACCCATGGTTCCGATTCTGGGTGCATCAATTTGTTTTATCCAGATGGTTGCTTTACCCCTTGATACATGGTTGCGTCTTATTATCTGGATGGTGATTGGATTTGCTATCTATTTCTTCTATGGAATAAAACATAGTAAATTACAGAAGAATACTCCTAAAGAATAAGAAGGATTAGCGACACACGACGCACGACACAAGACGCAAGAAAGAAAATTGATTTCCCGTTTGTCGTGAGTCGTTTGTCGTGAGTCTCTTAAAGATCATCCGAAAATACCGACTTTGGCAAATCTCTCAGGTTATATCTGGAAGCCATAGCCTCTCCATATGCTCCGGCTGACCTGATTGAAATTATATCGCCACGCCGGGTTTCGGGGAGTTCTATAAATTTCGCAAAAGTATCCGACGATTCGCATATTGGTCCTACTACATCGTACCTGTATATATTTCCTTTTGAGGTAAGATTTTCTATCTTATGGTGTGCCTGGTATAGAGCAGGTCTTATAAGGTCGGTCATGCCAGCATCAATAATTGAAAAAAGTGTATTACTACCATTCTTTATAAACAGAACCCTCGATATCAGGCTTCCGCATTGTCCTATTATTGAACGCCCCGGTTCCATGTGAAGGGTTTGTCCTGGCAAGATGTCTATAAACTCATGAAGCAGTGAAAAGTAATCCTGAAACAATGGATTTTTATCAGGATTTTCATAATCAATGCCTAATCCACCCCCTACATTTATGATCTCCAGTTTAATGCCGCGTGTAGTAAACCATTGCTGTAACTCATTGATACGGGCACAGAGACTTTTGAATACCGGCATGCTTGTTATCTGAGAACCGATATGAAAGTGCATTCCTAATAGTCTGACGTTTTTAAGTGTTGTTAATTTTTTAACAACCTCTTCAATTTCCCAGGTATTTATTCCAAACTTACTTTCTTCGATACCGGTCGTAATATATTTATGGGTATGAGCGTCAATATACGGATTGATTCTTAAGGCAATCCTGGCAACCTTATTTTGTTTGGCAGCCAATTGATCAATGACTTCAATTTCAGGTATTGATTCGCAGTTAAAGCAATAAATATCGGCCTTTAGCGCGGCATCGATATCTTTATCAGTTTTCCCAACACCGGCAAAGACAATTGTGGAAGGACTAAAACCTGCATCAATAGAAGCGGCGATCTCATTTCCGCTAACGCAATCAGCACCGAATCCATATGAAGATATTATTTTCAGGATTCTTGGATTATGATTCGCCTTTACAGCATAATGCACTTTATAACCTGCGTTATCTGATTCTTTCTTTACTGTAGTAAGGGTAGATCTCAAAATATCAAGATCGTAATAATAGAAAGGTGTTGGAAGATCTTTAAATTTATCGAGGGTTTTATTATTAATCATTTCTTTAATTAAAAAGGTGTTTACTAAGTAATCTTAATGCTTCAACTTTATTTGTTGTATCAATCAAAAGCGAGAGACTGTTCTGGCTTCCACCATAAGAAATCATTTTAAGTGGAATAGTGTCAAGGGCCTCAAATATTTCAGGAGCTGAGCCGGTTCTCTCTGTACGGAAATCTCCAACAACACATATAATTGTTTGGTTTTCTTCTATATCGACAGTCCCAAGTTCTCTGAGATCCTTCGCTATCTGATTAATAAACTGCGAATTATCGATAGTAATAGATACCGCAACCTCCGATGTGGTAATCATATCTATTGGTGTCCTGTATGCTTCAAAGATCTCAAATACTTTTCGCAGAAACCCGTAGGCCATTAACATCCTGTCAGATCTGATCCTTAAAACTGATATTCCATCTTTTGCTGCTACAGCTTTATAGTCGAGAAGAGTAGATTCTGATGTAATTAAAGTTCCGGGATCTTCCGGCTCCATCGTGTTCTTCAGTCTTACCGGGATGTTTTTCTCGCGGGCAGGGTTAACACTTGACGGATGTAAAATTTTGGCGCCAAAATACGCCAGTTCAGCTGCTTCATCAAACGATAGCTCCCTTATCACTTTTGTGTTCTCAACAAATCGGGGGTCGTTATTATGAAAACCGTTTATGTCTGTCCATATCTGTATCTCACTGGCGTTTATAGCAGCTCCGATTAACGATGCGGAAAAATCGCTACCGCCTCGTTTCAGGTTATCAATATCACCATGTGCATTCCGGCAAATAAAACCCTGTGTTATAATAATGTTTTCAGAAGTATGATTTTTCAATTCTCGCTCAATGTTCTCTTCAATATAAAATTCATCTGGTTCCCCATCCTTGTCAATACGCATGAAACTTAAAGCGGGCAGGAGAACTGACCTGATATTCATTTCCTGAAGCAGAAGGTGGAATAAAGATGTTGATATTAATTCTCCCTGTGATAGTATTGCTTTTTCCTGAAGTTTAGTAAAAACCCTTAATGTGAAATTTCTTATATATTCAAAATGTGAATCAATCAATTCATGGCCTGCTTTTCTAAAGCTGTCAGTTGAATAAAGTTCATCTGTAACTTTATGATAGTTCAATCTGAGTTCCTCGTTTTTTGCAGAAGCCTCATTAACGTGCCCGGCATACAGAAGATTTGCAATTTCTACAAGATTGTTTGTAGTACCTGCCATGGCAGAGAGAACAACAATTTTTCTCTCATCATCATTTATCAAAGGTATCAATGCTCTTATCCTGTCGGGGTTTCCTACAGATGTCCCCCCAAATTTCATTATCTTCATAATTCTGACTTAAATTTTTAAAAAAAAACCCGCAAATTTTGCAGGCCTGGTCCATCTTTCATAATTAATATTATCAGTTAAGATAAAACAGCCCTCATATTCAGATGATTAATGCACTTGAGAAATTTCTTAATCTGTTTGTTCATATTTTAATAATCAGGAAGCAAAAATATACTTTTAATTAATACTTCTTATCTAATTGGAATATTTTTTATCAATGATTAAGTTCGGTGCTTGTTGCTTGTTGTTGTTGTTATTGGTTGCTTGTTTGTGGAAAGTCTGAACTCCAAATACTTAACAATGGACATTAACTAGCAACCAGCAACCAGTAACCAGTAACATAGTTTTTTAAAACCTTTTTCATATCTTTTTTCTTTAAATTCATTTTTATTTTTACTTTTGCAGCCGCTATCTTCTTCCGCCCAGATGGCGAAATTGGTAGACGCGCTAGTTTCAGAGACTAGTGTCAGTAATGATGTGCAGGTTCGAGTCCTGTTCTGGGCACAATCCCATCTGGCCCAGATGGTGAAATTGGTAGACACGCCAGCTTGAGGGGCTGGTGCTCGCAAGGGTGTGCAAGTTCGAGTCTTGTTCTGGGCACTTAAAAACCAGATTGTAATTTTACAGTCTGGTTTTTTGTTTAATGTTTATCAACAAGTTTTTTTATTGTTGCTCTCCTGATTGTAATACTTCCTAAGATATTTATAAAACAAACAGTTAAAATTATCTATAACTTATTGTAAAACAGAAAAAAGAAATATTTTGAATTTTTGTTTTGTATATTCCGAAAGATAACTATCTTTATCGTTGAGGTAAATGAAAGTGACTTTGCAAATCTTCTGGTTAATACCGTTTAATATATTTCTTGCAAGAATAAGTTGGCCAAAAAATAGCACAAAATATTTTTCGATGAAGAATTTTTTAATTTTTCTTATCCTGTTTGTTTTTTTGTTCGTGTCGTGTGCGAAGAATAAGCCGAATATCATTACTTACAAGCTTAAACGGTCAGATTATCTTGAAAAAATTGATGCGATCGGGACTATTCAGGCAGTAAATAATATGGTAATCATGTCACCAAGAGTTAGTGCTTCAAATCTTACTGTTACTTATCTTGCTGATGAAGGAGCTTATGTGAAAAAGGGAGACACAATTTGCATTCTTGAAGCACCTGATCTGGTCAATTCAGTTGAATCGATGAACACCTCTCTCGAAAATATGGAGGCTGAACAGCAAAAACTTGAGGCTGACAATGCTATGCAACTGGCGACGCTAAGCGCTCAGGTAGAGACCAATAAAGCCCTTATGGAGATTACGATGCTCGACTCTGTGCAGCTGAAATTTGCTCCCCCCGTTAAAAAGAAGTTGATCAGCCTTGAAATGGAAAAGGCAAATATCGAAAAAAAGAAACTTCAGAAAAAAATTTCCGCACAAACCAGAATAGATAAAGCGGAGGTCGTTCGGATGAATTCCCGGATAATGATTCAGAAAAATTTGATACAGCAATATCAGAATCAGCTGAATACACTAAAAATTACTGCTCCATGTGATGGTTTTGTAATACACTATGAATCGCCTGTAATGCGTTTTATGAGTTCTATGGGTTCAGGTATGATAGGCGGAAAAACTGAAAAAGGTAGTGTTGTATGGTCTAATATGACTTTACTTCAAATTCCGGATATGAAAGAGATGCAGGTTCTGGTAGAGGTACCCGAAGCAGACTACAAACGGGTTAAGGAAAAGCAAAATGTACTTATTACCATTGATGCAGCAACGAACCTGGCTACAACCGGAAAGGTAAAAATTAAGAAATTATCGGGTACAAAAACACAGCAAAATTCTGCAGTAAAAACTTATGAAGTAATAGTAAGTATCGATAGTTGTCACTCGCAGATGAAACCCGGATTAAGCGCCTTTTGCAGGATTATTGTCGATCAAATGAAAGATACCATTGTGGTTCCCGCATCAGCAGTATTCGTAAAGGACAGCATTAAGATTGTATATGTTGCGGTGGGCGAAGAGTTTACGCCAATTACTGTAGAAACGGGGCTTTCCAATAGTTCAAAAAGTATAATAACCAGAGGACTTTCAGGAAATGAGACGATTGCCTTGATAGAACCTCCCCATAACCTCATTAGAAAAGAAAACGAATCGAAAAACGGAAAAATTCTAGCCCCGGAGTCATTAAAGAAAGATTCCGTTATAAAGAAATCTACAGATAAGGAATTAACATTTCAGAATAAACAAAATGAATAATATTTATTTAAACAAAATGATAATGAACAAGACAATTATTCTCCTTTTATTTCTTGGATTAATGGCATGTAAAGGAAAAGTGGTTCAGGAAGTACAAACTACATTGGTAAAACGCGGCACGTTTATCGAAGAAATAAATGAAGAGGGAGCGGTTAAGGCTATTAACTCAATCAACATTACTGCTCCGATTATTTCGTACAGGTATGGAAGCCTTAAAATCACTTATATGGTAGGCGATGGAAAGGAAGTAAACAAGGGTGATACAGTTATAATAATCGATCCCTCAGAAATTAAAAAAGCTATTATTACATCACAACAACAACTCCAGATTGCAAATGCAGAACTTGAAAAGCTTAAAGCTACTCAACAATCAGAAATAGAAGACCTTGAATCTGATCTGGAAATATCCAATATCTCCTACGAAATCTCAAAAATCAATTTTGAACAGGCTGTTTATGAGTCTGAAGTTACCAAGAAGGAGAATAATCTTAATATGGAAAAGGCAATCATTGACCTTGCCAGGGCAAAAGAACAAATTGAAAACAGGAAAAAGATTCAGCAGGAGGATATTTTTCAGAAAACTCTAAGTATGAAACAATTAACAAATACCCTGGAAGATGCAAACCGTTCTGAAACCAATCTTTTTGTCATTAGTCCGAGCCCCGGAATAGCCATTGTGAAAGACAACTGGATGTCTAATCAGAAATGGCAGGTTGGTGATCAGCCTTACTCGGGGACAGTGCTAATCGAACTTCCTGATCTGAACAAAATGATGGCTGAAGTGAAAATAAATGAAGTCGATATTACTAAAATTACACCCGGACTAAAAGTGGAAATAAAGCCGGATGCATTTTCGGACACAACTTTCTCCGGTGAAGTGATCACCGTTGCTAACCTGGCTCAGAATAAAGACTCAAAATCAAAAATAAAGATTTTCCCCGTGCAGATTTTGATTGATGGTAAATCTAAAAACCTTTTGCCGGGGCTGACTGTCAGCTGCAAAATAAAAATCAGCGAAAAAGCCGGAGTACTATATATACCTGTCGAATCCATTTTCAAAGATCAGGGAATTGAATTCGTTTATGTAAAGACATCTTCCGGTTTCAAACGCAAGGATGTGAAAATCGCGCAGTCCAATGTAGATTTTGCAATTGTCTCGGAAGGATTAGCAGAAAATGAAGAACTTGCCCTGGCCGATCCGTTCCTAAATAAAGAAGAATCGCAAGGGAAAAATGCTACTACCGGAGCTGGAATGTAAAGTTGTAATATTTAATATTATATGCCAAAACATTTTTCTCATCCGGAACTTATTCTAAAAATGAAATACAAATTCAAAGAATTCAAGGAGACCATGAATAAAGTAATATTCATTAATCGAAATAACGGCGCCTTCAGTAATAAGTTAGCATCGTTAATAATGATACTGTTAGTTTCGATAGTAATTTCCTGTACGAAAAGTAAAAGTGATTTTACCATAAAAACAGGACCATTCAAACAATCAATAACTGAAGCAGGTGAGCTGGAGTCAGTAAAAGCATCATACATCATGATGCCTTCAATAAATTATCAATATGGATACCAGTTTAAAATAATAGGTCTGGAAGAACATGGAAAAACCGTAAATAAAGGAGATTCAATAATAAAACTGGATCCTTCAGCAATTTATAAAGTCATTATTACAATTGAAGATCAACTTGCAAATGAGCAGGCAGCAGCTAAAAAGCAGGTCGTCCAAAGTGAAAATAATCTTCAGGAGCTAAGCGCTCAGATGAAGAGAGAACAAGCTTCCTATGATCTGAAAAAGCTACAGCTGGAAAGATCCAAATTTGATACAGACATCAAAAAAAGAATTACCGAACTTGAATTTAAGCAAGCTACTATAAGGCTTAATAAGGTAAAACGTAATCTGGAGCGAAAGCCTAAACTTGATAATTATGACAATCAAATTCAGAAAATCCGTGTAAAGCAGAGAGAAAACGATCTGAAAAGCGCAAAAGCAGTTTTAAATGTACTTCTGGTCAAATCTCCTATTTCCGGTGTATTTCAGGTTTCATCTAATATTTATTCCTCAAATCCTCAAAATTTTAAAATTGGAGATTCACCTTATCAGGGACAAATGATTGCAAGTATTCCGGATATTAAAAAAATGAAAGCAAAGACGTTCATTAACGAAGCTGAGTTTAAAAAAGTAAGAACAGGAATGAGAGTTATAGTAAGACTTGATGCACTCCCATCTGTTCCTTTCAATGGAAAAATTACAAATATCAGTAAAATCTGTTTTACCCGTGACCGGCAGAAAGTATTCAATGTAATAGTTGAAATAGATGAATCGGATCTCCGGCTTAAACCAGGTATGACTGTTAATTGTGAATATATACTTTATGAGAATGACAATGAACAGTATGTGCCGAATAGCTGCCTTTTGAAAGAGAATGACCGCACTTATATTTTCCTTAAGAGAGGTGGCACAGCGAAAAAGGTTGAAGTTCAGGCTGGTGTGGCAAACAGCAACTTCACAGCCATTAAAGGGGAATTTAAATCCGGACAAAAACTGGTACCATTCGATGAAGTCCTAAATCCAAAAAATCTTTAAACAATGCATTTTTCTGAAAATATTAACATCGCAAAATTAGGTCTTATTGACCATAAGTTTCGCTCATTTTTAACGATGCTCGGAATTATTTTTGGAACTGCTTCGGTTATTGCAATGGTATCTATCGGGGAAGGAGCAAAAAAACAGGCTATTGCAAAATATCAGGATCTGGGCATAAGTAATATAATAATCCGTGACAAAGATTTAACTGATATTGAACTTGAGGAGGTAAGAATGAAGTTCTCATCAGGACTTTCACTGAAAGATGCAGAAATCATCAAAGAAATTGTACCTGGGGTTACCGGAGTTGCACCACAGGCAGAATCGAAAATGGATGCTCAGTATGCAGATAAATCTGCCAAAGCAACTGTAATCGGGGTTACCCCATCGATTAAAGAAATACTAAATTTCCAGACTGACAAAGGAGGCTTTATAACAGATGATCATTATGACCGTCAGCTGAAGGTTTGTGTGCTTGGTTCCAACTTAGCGCGGGAACTTTTTAGTTACGATGACCCATTAGGACAGAGTGTTAAATTAAGCGATCAGTGGTTCGAAATAGTTGGGGTTATGCAAAACAAGGCTCTTTTTACAGAGACAGTTGGAGAACTGGCTGCACGCGATCTGAACAACGATGTTTATATCCCGCTTTCTACTTTCAATAAAAGAATACCAAAAGAAAAGCCTTTTTCAAGTGAAATCAAGCAGCTTACAATTAAGCTTAATAATTCTGACAAACTTGTAGAGTCGGCTGCTGTTATAAGGAGTATATTGAATCGCCATCATTTTAATAATAACGATTACAGCATTATAGTACCTTATGAATTGCTAAAGCAGGAGGAAAAAGAGCGGAGGATATATAACCTTCTGTTAGCTTCAATCGCAGCAATATCTTTGATCGTAGGGGGTATTGGAATTATGAATATTATGCTGGCCTCTGTTCTTGAACGGACCAACGAAATTGGCATTCGCAGAGCACTTGGAGGAAAGAAATCAGATATTATGAGTCAGTTTGTTACTGAAGCTGTTGTACTTAGTATTTCAGGTGGCATAATCGGAGTAATCCTGGGAGTTTCATTTTCTTTAGGAATCTCACTTGCAACAGATGTTACAACTAGTATTACATTGTATTCAATAGTCATTGCATTCGGTTTTTCAGTTCTGGTTGGCATTTCGTTTGGATACCTGCCTGCCAAGAACGCTGCAAATCTTAGTCCGATTGAGTCAATACGACATGATTAAACCTGATTGTTACACTTTCAAAATATAATTAACCCTAACTAAAAGATATTCAGATGAATCTTTTACAAAAAACAACAACAGCAATCATTCTTAGTCTTTTCATTTCATTTGTTACTTCTGCTCAGCAAATTTATAATCTCGATCTGGAATCGAGTATAGAGTTAGCAAAGGAAAAAAGTAAAACCATGCTGATATTGCAGCAGAGTCTAAAGAAAGCATCCTACGACCTAAAAGCAGTTACAAGCAGCTTTAAAACTCATGTATCGATGGATTTGGTTCTTCCACAGTATACTAATACAATAAGGCAGTTTGAAGACAGTTCGGGAATCTCCTTCTATCCGGTGCGCCAAAACCAGATTAACAGCTATCTTACTATTAACCAACCATTACCAAGCGATGGTTCTATTTTTGTGCGATCAGGCGTTCAAAGTTTTGTCGACTATTATGGAAGTGAACGCAATGCACAGATCACTTCAAGCATCGGATTCAGACAACCTATTGAGGCCTTTTTTGGATATAACCAGATAAAATTAGGATATAAACAGGCAAAACTTGCTTATGAACTTTCATCTAAGCAGTTGAAAAGAGAAGAATTGAACCTTGTTTACGATATCAGCCAGACCTTTTTTACATTGCTTTCATACCACGAAAGGTTAAACATTGCTCAATTAAGTTTTACTAAGCAACAGGAAGCCTTTAAAATTGCCCAGAACAAATATAGTGCGGGGCTGATCCGCGAAGTTGAGGCTCTGCAGATGGAAGTGGACCTTAGTGAAGCTGTTAATAATTATGATATTGCAAAGGTTGATTACTTCTCTCAGATAGATCTCTTTAAAGAAAGATTAGGTATTGAGCTGCGTGACAGTGTGGTAATTAAAAGTGATCTTAGTTATAATCAGGTTCTTGTCGACATGGAAAAGGCTGTGAATCTGGCTCTTGATAATCGGCTTGAACTTCGGGAAAACGAGATTCAGATTGAACTCTCAAAGATGGACATTAAAAGGAGAAAGGCAGAAGGACGTATTAATGGGGATATTTCCATAAACTATAACTTTATCGGTGTGGATCAGAGTAATTTGGCGGTACCAATCAGAACTTCATTTGGAAATACATGGCAAAACCTCCAAACAAGACCTGGTAGTTTCGGCGTCGGACTTACAGTTAATATTCCGATAATTGATTGGGGTGAAAACAAAGCAAAGGTTCATGGAGCTCAGGCTACCCTGGCTCAGAACCAAATTCAGCTGGATGCGGAGAAAGTGACAATTGAAAGAGATATAAGAACAACTGTTAACCGCCTTCAGAGCAGCCTCAAAAGACTTCAGTTACTGGAAAAAAACATTGTGGTAGCTGAAAAAAGCTTCGAAATATCCCGCCAGCGTTATGTTAATGGTGATATCGACAGTCAGGCCATGGCACTTGAAAGAGAAAGACTAAACAATGCATATATATCACGTCTTGACTCATTTATAAATTACAAATTGTTATTATCGGACCTGATGAGAAAAACTTTTTTCGATTTTGAAAAGAATATTTCTATGCTTGGCAAATAATTTGAAAATTATCGGTCGAACAAATTGAAGATATCCTTATTTTTGGAGTTCAGATAATTTAGTGTTATTAAAATAAAAAGATTAGAGATGATAAAAACCAGTATTGTTTTTTTAATATTTCATATGTTTATCTCAAACGATATTCAAAAATCAAATATTCAGGGTGGAGATAAAGTATTTCCTGAGTTGAAGTGGGTTAATGACGTAGGGGCAAGAAAAATTCCAAAGGAAACGCAGGCTTTTGTCGTTAACAAATATGGAGCTGTTAACGACGGAAAAACACTGAATACAATTGCCATTCAGAAAGCAATTGATGAATGTTCAAAGAGGGGCGGAGGAGTAGTATCCTTTGATACAGGCGCTTACCTTACAGGTTCTTTATTTGTAAAAAATGGTGTAACGCTAGTTATTGGTAAGAATGTTATGTTGCTGGGAAGCCAGAATATTGATGATTATCCTGAAATTGATACCCGTATTGCAGGAGTAGAGTTAAGATGGCCGGCAGCCCTTATTAATGTACTTGACCAGAGCAATGTGGCCATAACCGGCGAAGGTGTTGTACATGCTCAGGGTAAGCCTTTCTGGGATAAATACTGGAAGATGCGGACAGAATATGAGAAAAAGGGACTTCGGTGGATCGTTGATTATGACTGCAAACGACCCAGAACCGTCTTAATTTCAGGTTCGTCGGATGTTACACTTAAAGGAATCACTCTTAAACAGGCCGGATTCTGGACTGTACAATTACTTTATTCGAAATATATTACTGTCGATGGAATAACTATTCAGAATAATGTCGATGGCAGCGGGCCAAGTACCGATGGTATTGATATAGATTCCTCCTCATGGATCTTAGTTCAGAATTGCGACATAGACTGCAACGATGATGATTTTTGTCTGAAAGCTGGTCGCGATGCTGACGGTCTGAGGGTTAACAGACCTACAGAATATGTTGTAATCAGAGATTGTATTGCACGAAAGGGTGGCGGTCTTATTACTTGTGGAAGCGAAACATCAGGAGGAATCAGAAATGTACTTGCTTATAATCTGATAGCTAATGGTACAACTAACTGTATTAATTTTAAATCTGCTATAACCCGTGGCGGAACTGTCGAAAATATTTATATCCACGATATCCAAATGAACAATGTTGGAACAATGCTAAGAGCCACTATGGACTGGAATCCAGCCTATAGCTATTCTACCTTACCAAAAGAATATTCTTATGATAGTATTCCAAATCACTGGAAAGTCTTTTTAGAAAAGGTTGGTCCGGAAAAGGGAACACCGCATTTTAAAAACGTACATCTTTCAGGGATGAAAGGGACAGTAAAAGGAGCGGCGATTTCCATTTCAGGGATGAAAGAGTCACCAATTGAAAACTACTTCCTTACCGATATTGATATACAAGCAAGGACCTCAGGCGATATTTCTTTTGCAAAAGGATGGAAGTTCATGAACACAATTATTAAACCAACAACTCCCGGGGCCATTAAAGTCCAAAATAGTACGGATCTGGAAGGGGTTGATTCTGAAATAGTCTATAAATAAGTTAATTACACGGAGTTATACAGAGAATGCACCGAGTTTGACTTCGTCGAAGGCTTCGCCGTTCACAGAGAGTGCATTTTCCGATTCTCAGTGTCTGCTCAGTGGCTCTCAGTGAAAGTTATTCTTCTTTTTGTTAATTCTGGATTGAGTCGTAAATAACCTGAAGTATTTCAGTTCTGATATTCAGATCTGATATCAGGTTATTATTCCGGGTAGGATACACTCTGTTACTTAAGAAAATGTACGAGATCCCGGAAGCAGGATCAACCCAGACAAATGTCCC